>NZ_PNDS01000080.1 GCF_005886535.1 Pseudoalteromonas sp. S2755 | reverse complement strand
TCTTATACAGATCTCAGGTTAATCAATTCCTCAGTTTTAGAAATGTTTGGATTGGCGATGAGTTGCTTTGCTAATTTATATGTGATTTTGGCGTGATTAGGGCTCATCTGATCCACTGAAGTTATATGGCCTGAATTGAATATGCGCTCTTCTTTGGTTGGCGCTGGGCTTTCCACTTGAGGTTTGCTGTGAGCGGCTGGCGTGATCAAGGCAAACGAAAGTATGAATGTTCTTAGTCCTATCTGCATATTAAATCTCCTTTTTAAATTAGAAGATAAATATAGCTTTGCGGAGCAAGGAAATAAAATTACTGAGGAGCAAAATATGCTCCTCGGCAGTGCGTTACTTTTCGAAAGCACGCTTCATAAAGTTAGGTGTCGTTAATGCCCCCTTATGAATCCTTGTGTTGTAGTGATGAAAACAAGAAAAACAAGTGACACCTATCGCTATTAACACCACAGCTGAGGAGATGAAGTAAAAAAGTATGAAAGCACTTCCATTGCAAGTTAGTGTTGGGTGTCAGCGATTTACAAGATTAGGACACAAATCCTGTTTAATTATTTGCTTATACAGAAAAGATAATGCATTTAACGCTGTCGCTTGTGTTTTAGGCGACCCATTACGTTTAAGTACAAGGTAGTCGAGATATTCGACAACCTCGTTATCGCCCATTGAAGCTGGGTGACGCTTATCTTTAAAATGAATATAGGAAGAAATCCACTTAAGATATGTATCAACTGTTCTGAGCGAATATTGCTTAGTCAGCATAAACTCTGCGATGTGGTTTAAAAATGGTGAACGAGTTCTCATTGAGCTAGTCCTAAATGAACTGTATTTATATACAGTATTGTTGTGTTTCTCCTATAGTCAAGAAAACGACTCACTGGGTCGTTTTTATCCTTTTCATAGTTTCTGTAATGATTAAAAATATATCTGTAGCAACAAGTTAGTTATTGTGATAAAGCTGGTACAATGAGAATAATGACCCATGACTCGGTAGAAAAACGACCCATTGGGTCGATATTAAATTGTTATACATACAAGGAAAGTCATGCGATTACTTTTGCTTTTAGGTTTACTCCAAAGCTCGTTTGCTTTCTCAAACCAAGTTGAAATTTTTGATGTCGAAATCGAGCTTCCTAATTATTGCAAGTTATTAGTTGACCCTTCGGTAAAAATTAAAAACCACGTTCGATATATTTGTGACTCGTATGGGCCTGTTAATCAAAGCTATTTTGTTACTTTTGATAAGCCCGACAACGTAGAATTTAAGACTGCAAGTCCTCTTCAGAAGATGGTGTCAAAAAGTACAAAAAGTTATTCTTCTTTCGACTTCTATGGGTATGTTTATGAGAGAGAAAATGGCAATGGAAGTTTGCATGCCAATTACTTTTGCAGTGAAGAGTTATGTTTGAGTATAGTTGGGACTACAAGTGCACTAGCTGACTCTGTACTCGCACAGTTGCAATAGTATGTATAACAAGAGCCTTAAATCGCTCGCAAGCTCGCTCGGACAATTAATAATGGGCTATTGTCGCTGGGCTTTATATTTTAGCCCATTATTAATTGCCGTTTAGGCGAGTGTTATAACTCAGATGAAATTTAGTCGTATATTCAAAGAAACAAAGCTAATTTGGCCTTCCAAAGTTAACGTTGCTGATGGGACACTTAGTGAGGAAGGTGGCTATTTCCCTCAATTGAGTGCTGAATGGGATTTGGCAAAAAATAGAGTTTCGTCATTAAATGAATTTAATGAGCTAATGGTTTGGGCAATCTTTTGTGGGCTTCATAAATTAGCTATTGAGACTTTAAAATCAGGTGGTAATGAGATTTCAATTAAAAACATTGACCGCCGCTATGTAGAATATAAGTTTTCTGAAAGTTTAAAGAGCTATAAGCGAGCCCTAAGAAATTCATACGTAAATGACCTTGAGTCATAACAAACGCATTAACACTCGCTGCGCTCGCTAGGGACAAAAAAAACGTAGGCTCCCTGCGCTTCGCTTGGTATTGTAGCCTACGTATTTTTGCCCGTTATGCGGGCGTTAGACATTCAATTGAGTAATGATGTTAAAAACTGGAACTTATATTTTATTCTACGTTCTTTTTGCTGACTATGTTGGTGGAGTTTTCTTAGTAGGTCGTAACAATAGTACGATTTTAATGGATAGTACGGCTATGGGATTTATTGTGGTGCAAGTAGTAATATTTCTTGCTGCAATATTTACTCTTTATAAGGTTCAAGATGTTGAAACTGACTATTGTAAGCAAATTAACTATTCTGATAAGTTCAAAGCTAGGCTTTTAATAAAATATGTAGCTATTTGGCTCGCAATAGCTCTATTTATAGATTTATTATTCGCTATACTTCTTGGTTCTGAATTTTGGGATGACATTAACCCTTTTGATAGTTGGCTTGTTTTTTGTTTCGTATACATAGTTTATAAATTTTCCAGTTCCTTGCAGGTAAGTTTTAATTACCAAGACGAAAGCATGAAGTGCCATAGGTTAGGTCTATTAACCTCTTCAATCATGAAATTTAAGAGTGTAGATTTAACTGATAATCAATTAGTCATCACCTCCGGTGATGAAGGGAAATACTTTTTTTATTTAGATAGATTTACATTAACAAATCGAGAGCGGCTGGTTAGCAATTGTTTAAAAATGTCTAAAAAGTCGCCAAACTAGGACAAAATTAAATAAGCTCGTCGCTTCGCACGATTTTAGCTTATTTAATTTTGTCTGTTAGCTAAGCGTTAGGGAATATGGAAGTTAGACCTGTGGTAAAAATCATCCTTGGTATTTGGTGCGTGTGTTTAATTGTTGGTGGTGCTACACACGTTTTCGATAATGTTTATTTTGGTTTACTACCATACAAATTTGCGCCGTTATGGCTAAATATCTACTGGTCCGCGTTAGGCGTTTTGGATTTACTAGCTGTTTTTTTACTACTCAAGTATCGGTTGCAAGGGGTTTTGCTCACGCTAGCAATTATGTTTAGCAATGTCGTGGTTAATTCTATCGCCTATTACTCGCTAGGCGTTATTTTAGATGCTTGGTCATTGCAGCTTCAGACATTGTTTTTCGGTTTTTGTTTAGGCTCAGCATTTTTGCTGTGGCGTACGGGTATTCTTAAGCATGCGTAGTAACTATTCCCTAACAAACGCCCAAAGCATCGCGGCTTTCAGCCGCTGGACTCGCAACAAGTTGCTCGCCGCTTGGGCGAGCGTTATATGCCCTGTGAAATATGAGAATACTTTTAGCATTTTTAATTTTCTTTAGCTTCAATGCTATTTCGGCTACCCCACCGAACTGCTCTGTAAATGGAGCTTTTAATGGTAAATTGTTTGAATTAAGCGTTGTTACATCATTCAATGGAAATTATAACTTTGAATTTTGTTACGATAAAACAAGCTATTTGATTTCTGAGTATTCAGAGGTTATTTCGGTAAAACGACCTTTAAGAACGACTGTGAAACATGACTCTAAAGCAGAGCTGGACTCAAATACAGCTTTAATTATTAAAGATCTTTATAGAGCGGTCCAAGCTACCATAAAAACTGATGATTCTCGCGGTATGGATGGCTCAACTTGGTGCTTTAAGCCCAAGAATGGAAGTACTTATTCTGAAACTTGCCTTTGGTCGCCTTATTCAAATACAGAACGCAGGAATTTAACTGATTTGGTAACACTTGGTAATAAGCTGTTTGAAATATCTAATTTTGAGAGTGTTCAGCAATAGGCATATAACAAGCTAATAAAGTGATAGGACAAAAAACAGTTGGTTTGTCGCTCGTACCTCGCTAAAGTATAACCAACTGATTTTTAGTCTCTTATTGGGGCGTTATATGCCCATCAGGTTTTGGAGTGTTGAATGGATATAGATGAAAATAAAATAGATGAAGCAGCTTTAGCTCTATTACATCTCACCTTGCATGACTATGGCCGAGCCTGGAAACAAATTGACTGGGAAGTTATGAATAGGCTTTATGAAAAAGGTCTAATTTGTGATCCGGTTGGTAAGGCAAAGTCAGTGCAATTGACCGATGAAGGCATTAAGCAATCAGAAGAGTTATTCAAAAAGCTTTTTTCAAAATAGAGGCTATTGGTCATATAACAAAGCAAACTAAAAGCTCGGACAAAAAACAGTTGGCTTTGTTCGTGCCTCACAAATTATAGCCAACTATTTTTAGCCGTTTATTTGTGGCGTTAGGTATACAATCATGCTCGAAGAATTTCGATACTTATTGTCACCAATCGATGTTAAACAGCACCCAGAATGGGGAGCCTACATAGAATTGATTGACTATGAGCATAAAGATTATATTGAGGATGTATTATGCGAGCACTTCGATTTGGAATACGCATTTTCTTCAAACGAGGATGATACGGGAAATTACATTTTATACTTCGCTGAGAACGCAGCTTTTGATGCTGTAGATAAAGCAGTAAATGAAATTAACCAATACCACAAAATTAATAACAAAAAATATAAAGTGGCACCGTATACCTAACAAACGCTTTAACCACAAAGGACACAAAACAGCAGGCTTGTGCTCCTTTGTCGCCAATTTTAGCCTGCTATTTTGTGCCGTTCACGGCAAGCGTTATATGAATAAGGTGAAGTATTGTGCATCTTCCTGATTATGTTGCCTTAGTTGCAATCTACTTACTTTATAAGGCTTTGAATGAATGCCTAAAAGGTAAACTGCCTTCAGCTCCAGCAGCTGTTGGTCGAGGTTTAGGTATTTTAGCTTTTGGGCAGTTTGTCACTTTAGGTCTTATGAATTACTTAGTAAGCCGTTTTGGTACTGAGACTTTTCAGCAATCTAGTGCGGAATATGTCACAATGCTATACGCACCAATTGGCATTATTTATACTCTTCTCGCGGGCTATATCGCAGCTAGAACCTATGAGGACACCAAGAGCATGAATGTCAAAATGGTTGCAGGTATCGGTCTGTTACCGCAAGTTCTATTTACTGTGTTTAATTTTAATGAGGGCGTATCCTCTTATTTAGCTCTTGTATTGCTCATTCCTTGTGTATTCATAGGGGGGCATTTGAATAAATGTTCATATAACAAAACCTTAAAGGCGGATTCGTAACAGTTGGCTCGGCTCCGCTTCACATTTTAGCCAACAATTACTCACCGTTTAAGGTGGCATTATGTGCCCTGGAGGGAATCATGCATATTGCCATTAGTTTTAAAACATCTATGTTTGATGTCTCAAAGGAAAATAAGAATCCTGTTAACCCAATTTATGGCGAATCACTATTAAAATGGTTAAAACAAGAATTGGATTCCGAGTTTGAATTTATAGAGCCTGATGCAGAGGATTGGGGCTGGTATAGCTACATTACATGGAATAACCGTCAATATATGCTTGGCGCATCCACTTACTTCGAAGAGGGTGATGATCCCAAATCAGAATTAGAATGGGTGTTCCAAATAGATAAACCTCGTTCCCTTAAAGAAAAACTCCTTGGTAGAGAAAAGATATCAACCGCTGACGACTGTGTGTTATTTTTTAAATCAAAGTTTGAGGCACAACCAGAGATGAACTCTGTAGCCTTTGAGTAATAGGCATATAACAAATTAATTAAACAATGGACGTAAAATAGCAGACTTGCGCTCATTCTTCGCTTAGTTTAGCCTGCTATTTTTTGACGTTTATTTGCGGCGTTGGTATGACGCGGAGTTACATTGAGTAAAGGTTTAAGTTATAAATTTCGAATTTTGTTACCTTCATGTGTCTATATGGTTGCACCTATGGTTCTTGGTTCATCTTTAATGCATTTACTATTAGGTACTAAAAATACTGCTGAAGCTAATGTTTTAGCTTTTGCATTTAGTGCTGTAGGTATAATGTTTTTTAAGTTAAATCAATACTATTACATGAGAGCTGATGGGTACATTAGCAAACTAACCAAAGTAGTAATTGTTATGTTTTTATGTGGATTATTAGGAGCTTACGCAGGAGAGTCAAATAGACATGATTCTTTTGGCGCTGCACTCTTTATTCTGATGCCAGTGATAGGTATTTCATTCTGGCAATTATTAGCTAGTAAACCTGCGCAGCATGTCAAAAAACTGATACTAAAGTGCATATAACAAACGGCTGCATCGGATAAATTTCCGCTGTCACCTATTTTGCAAAAACAAGCTAAAAATCCGCCATCAAAAATTTGCTCGGTGAGCTGGGCGTTAGCCCATAGAAATTTTTATGCGAAACTAGTCGAATACAGCCGACCACCTAAAACGCTTTTGTCCAAAAAAGATCTAGAGCGAACGTCTGTTGTTCGCTCATAACTGCAGGTCAGGTGAAGCATTAACCTAATCATCAAGGCTGTAGGGTCAGATATGAGTCACTACACTTTAACAATTGAGTTTATGTTCTGATTAGGCCTACTTTTCGAAAGCACGTTTCATAAAGTTAGGTGTTGCTAATGCACCTTTATGAATACCTGTGTTGTAGTACTCAGTATCAAATGTTGCGTTATCAACGTCTTGCTCGCGGAATCCGGCAAACTTTTCACCTTTACGTGCCATTGTTGCTGACCACAGGCCGCTTGGGTAGATTGGCTGTGGGAAAGGCAGGGTTTGCAGGTCAACAAAACCCACTTCCAACATTGCATCGCGCATTTCTAGTAGCAACGGCATGTGCATCAGTGGTGATTCACTTTGCTGGATCATGATACCACCAGTGCGAAGCGCTGCTAAACAGCTCTTGTAGAATGCGTGGTTGAATAAGCCTTCACCAGGGCCAACAGGATCGGTGCCATCAACGATGATAACGTCGATAGACTCTGCTTCGGCTTCACGCATATATTTGATGCCATCATCAAACATTACAGTTGCGCGAGGATCGTTATTAGACTCACAAAGCTCAGGGAAGTATTTCAAAGACATTTGCGTCACAACTTCGTCGATATCAATCTGAGTTACTTTTTCAACGCCAGGATGCTTTAATACTTCACGCAATGTGCCACAGTCGCCGCCGCCAATGATCACAACATTTTTAGGTGCAGGGTGCGAGAATAGCGCTGGGTGACTCATCATTTCGTGATAGAAAAAGTTTTCACGCGTGCTCACCATAGTGCAACCGTCAATGATCATCAGGTTACCAAAATCCGTCGTTTCAAACATTTCTACTTTTTGAAATGGAGATTGGATTTCGTCTAATTTTTTGTTGACTCTAAGTGAAAAAGCGCTGCCATCGCGGTCGCTAATTTCTGTAAACCAACGGTTTGCTTCTAAGTTTGCCATGATTGTGTTCACACTTGATAAAAATTGAGGCAATTTTGCCAGTGCTTGCGTCTTTGCTCAATCAATTTTAGTCAACATTTTGTACTTTGCCTCATATTAGCCCTAATCAAGCATGGGCTATTTATAAGGTTTGTAAGCTAATGAAAACGCAACTTTAGGTCGCATTGACTTGCCTCGCGTATTAGAATGAAGCTTTATCAAGAATTAATTGAGAGCAGCAATGACTTGGGGTCTGCAAACAGCACGTTCTATCTATAACGTTACCCACTGGAGTGACGGCTATTTTGATATCAATGAACAGGGCCAGTTAGTGGCGTTTCCTGATGGTGATCGCACTAAGCCACCAATTCTTCTTCCAGAGTTAACTGAGCAATTTAAAGCGCAGGGGCTAACTTTGCCGGTTTTGGTGCGTTTTACCGACATTTTAAAACATCGTGTCGATACCTTGACTCAAGCCTTTACTGCTGCACGAACTCAACGTGATTACCAAGGCCAGTACACCTGTGTTTACCCAATAAAAGTGAATCAGCAGCGCTCGGTTGTCAGCAAGTTATTGGCTCATCCAAGCGGTCTTGTTGGTCTTGAAGCCGGTTCTAAGCCTGAGCTGATGGCAATTTTGGGTGTCGCACATCAACCTATTACCATTGTCTGTAACGGCTACAAAGACAGTGAGTTCTTGCGCTTAGCTTGCATTGGTCAAGCGATGGGTCACCAAGTAAACATAGTCGTTGAAAAGCTTTCTGAACTGGATACTTTATTACAAGAAATCGACGATTTAGGCATTGAGCCGTCGATTGGTATTCGTATTCGTCTTAATTCAGTTGGTAAAGGCAAGTGGCAAAATACTGGTGGTGAAAAAGGTAAGTTTGGTCTTACTGCCAGTCAAGTGCTGCAAGCGGTTGAGCTACTTAAGTCGCATAATCGTTTGCACTTAATGCAGTTGGTACACTTCCATATCGGCTCGCAAGTTGCCAATATTCGCGATATTCAACGTGCGCTTAAAGAGTGTGCGCGCCACTATGCTGAACTATATCAACTAGGTGTTCCGCTGCGTATCGTTGATGTTGGCGGTGGCCTCGGAGTGGACTACGAAGGCTCAGGTTCTCGTAGTTCATGCTCTATGAATTATACGGTGGCGGAATACGCGAAAAATGTGGTGCATGCTTTTCATGATATTGCGGAGCTCAATAGCATTCCGCATCCGGATATTATTACTGAATCTGGTCGAGCATTAACTGCCCATCACGCGATGCTTATTACGGATGTGATCGACGTAGAAAAAGCACCAAATCAAGTCGAGCCGGTGCAACCACAAGATACCAGCCCATTGGTATTACAAGAGTTATGGCATTCGTTGTCACAACTGACTCCTCGCATGGCTTTAGAAACTTACCATGACGCTATGCACTTGTTCAGCGATGCACACGACCAATACGTGCATGGTTTGATCAGCATGCAAGAGTGGGCGCAGCTTGAGCAGCTTTACTTCACGACACTTCATAAAGTGCGTGAGTGCTTAAATGAGAATGCAAGAGCACACCGAGAAGTACTAGACGACCTCAATGAAAAGCTGGCTGATAAACTGTTTGTGAACTTCTCGTTGTTCCAATCACTGCCGGATGTTTGGGGTATTGACCAGCTATTTCCGGTGATGCCTATCGACAAGCTCAATCAGCCGTTGACGCAAAGAGCGATTATTCAGGACATTACCTGTGATTCTGATGGTCAAATCAACAGTTATGTTGAGGGCGCGGGTATCGAGTCAAGTTTACCCATTCCTGAGTATGTGCCGGGAGAGCAATATCACGTTGCAATGTTCTTGGTGGGAGCCTATCAAGAAATATTGGGTGATTTACATAACTTATTTGGTGACACAGACTCAGTACACGTTGAGCTTTGTGATGAGGGTTATAAACTCACTAATGCAATCAAGGGCGACAGTGTTGAAGATGTACTGCGCTTTGTTCATTATGACAAAGCGGTGCTATCTGAGAATTACGCACAGCAGGTCGCGGCGTTGTCCTTGCCGGAGTCAATTAAAGCTCAGTATTTACAAGAGTTAAACGCTGGACTTGAAGGTTATACTTACTTCGAAGATTGATTTTTAGATAGTGAAATGGAATAAATTATAGCCGACCAACTGGTCGGCTTAATTGTGTGTGATTTTCAAGGTATGATACAGCTCTGCCGTAAAACACGATGAGGGAATGAATGTCGTTTATTCGTAAAGTGATCAGCATCTTGCTGTACGCCGTTAACACTATATTTTGGTTTATACCGATCTTTATTTGTGGCTTGATTAAGCTACTGCCCATCCCGCCATTGCAAAAAGCCATGAGCTATATTGCTAAGGCGTGCGCAAGTAACTGGGTCGCGTGTAATTCAGTGAGCCAAAACCTCATTGCGCCGTATACGCTTAATATTAGCGGATTGGATGAGCTAAAACGCAAAGACTGGTACTTGGTTATCGCCAATCACCAAAGTTGGGTGGATATTTTAGTGTTGCAGCGAGTGCTTCATGGCAAAATCCCGTTTTTGAATTTCTTTTTGAAAAAAGAGCTGCTTTACGTACCTGTGCTAGGTCTTGCTTGGTGGGCGCTCGATTTTCCTTTTATGACGCGAACCAGCAAGTCGCAATTAAAGAAAAACCCTAAATTGCGTGGTAAAGACATAGAAACAACGCGAAAAGCATGCGAAAAGTTTAAAACAATGCCAGTGAGTATTGTAAACTTCGTTGAGGGTACGCGTTACACCGAATCCAAGCACAGTAAGCAGAACAGCCCATTCACACATCTGCTTAAACCAAAAGCGGGAGGAATCGCATTTGTGATGCAGGCCATGGGTGAGCAAATCAGCAAAGTGGTGAATGTCACCATCCATTATCCCGGTGGTGTACCAACTTTTGCAGACTTTATCGCTGGTAAAGTTAAGTCAGTAGATGTTCAGGTGGAAGTAATGCCTGTCAGTGCAAACTTGGTCGGCGACTACACGAATGATCCCGAATTTAGAGTGCGTTTCCAATCCGAATTAAACGCCTTGTGGCAAGCCAAAGACGCACAACTTGTGGAGCTTGCTGATAAAAAGTAGTAGAAGGATGTGGTGATGTTAAAACAAATACTACCTAAGTGGTTTCTCGGGCTATCGGCCAGTGTGTGGCTGCTGGTGAATACCTTTGTGTGTGGTTTATTGGTGCTATTGTTTGGCATCATAAAATTGCTTGTGCCAGTTAAGTTTATCTCTACAGCACTGCACTTTTTTTACGGTATGTGGTGTAAAGGTAATT
Organism: Pseudoalteromonas sp. S2755; assembly: GCF_005886535.1. Classification (GTDB taxonomy): domain Bacteria; phylum Pseudomonadota; class Gammaproteobacteria; order Enterobacterales; family Alteromonadaceae; genus Pseudoalteromonas. The sequence continues at coordinate 48,342 of NZ_PNDS01000080.1, read as the reverse complement.
ACCTAGGTTTGCGCATCGCGTGCGACAAAATACAAGTGAGCTTGCCAAAAGAGTTACACGCCCAAGGGTGGTATTTGTTAATTTCCAATCATCTTAGTTGGCTTGATATCGTTGTACTTAGTGCCATGGAGGTACTACCTGCACCTAAATTTTTCCTAAAAGATGAATTGAAATACGTGCCTTTCATTGGCACCGGTGCATGGGCAATGGGCATGCCATTTATGAAACGTGCGAGTAAAGCGCAGATCGCCAAAAACCCTAAGCTTAAAGGGATGGATGTAGAGCGTACCAAAGCCAGTTGTCGCAATTTTCGTGATCATCCCACAACGGTAATTAATTTTGTGGAAGGTACTCGTCATACTAAAGCCAAACATGCGCATCAAAATAGCCCGTTTAAGTATCTGCTCAAACCAAAGGCGGGGGGGGTAGCGTTCGCTCTAGAAGTGTTATCAGAGCAACTTGACGGCATGCTCAACGCGACTTTGGCTTATGAGTTAGAGGGTGAGCATATTTGCCGTGCATTTACGCTTGGACGCTTGAATGCAATTGATGTAAAAATAGACTACATTGCGATGGAAAAAGTGCCTCTTGGTAACTATCAAGCTGATAAAGCTTATCGTGTAGAGTTTCAGTCTTTTATGAATGAAGTCTGGCAACGCAAAGATTGCCAACTCGAAGCGCATCGATTGAATTCGACTGAGCCAAGTGACGCGCTCAATGAGGAGCTAAAACAGCTATGAAGTTTGATCACCTTCATGATGTCGTTCAACCGTGGTTAAAAGAGTTACCGCAAGGCACTGTGATCAGTGCGTTATTCACCAACGGTGTCGCCGTTGTTGGGTTATTGTTTTTATATTGGGTGATCCGCCGTTTAGTGCTACCCAATGTAGAAAACCTCGCGCGCCATATTTCACCGCGTAAAATTGGTCACCTTGCCCCTCAGCTAAGTAAATTTAGCGGCCGTTTTGCCTTTGTATTGTGTTTACTGGTCTTTTCCGCCTACCACGAGCGCCTATTTGTCGCGCCTGCTTGGGTGTTTATTGTGATGGAAACACTGGTGTACGTTATGTTGGTGGTGGCATCTGGGTTTTTATTTAGCAGTTTAGTCAATTTAGGGAATGGCGTTTATAACCTCTTCCCATTTGCCAAAGAAGTGCCGATCCAAGGGATTATTCAAGTAATTAAGCTACTGATATTTATAGTTTGTTCTATATTGGTGGTGAGTATCTTGGTAGATAAATCACCAACTTATATCCTTTCCGGTTTTGGTGCGATTGCGGCAGTCATTATTTTGGTATTTAAAGATACGATTTTGGGATTGGTTGCTAGTATTCAAATAGCGGCCAACCGATTGGTAACGACTGGCGACTGGATCCAAGTTGACGCATTTGGTGCAGACGGCGAGGTGATTGACCTTGGTTTAAATACCGTTAGGGTACGTAACTGGGATAACACCGTCACCACCATACCAACCTATATGCTGATCTCCGATTCATTTAAAAACTGGCGTGCCATGCAAGAGTCAGCAGGACGCCGCATCAAACGCGCCATTCATATTGATTTTACTAGCATTGAGCCGTTGGCTGAGCAAAAGCGAGCGTCACTCACCGAACAATATCCACTACTGGAAAAGCTTGACGATGTACCGAGCGATATCACCAATTTAGGCTTATTTAGACGCTATGCAGAGGCCTACTTGAAGCAGCATGATGCCATCAATCAAGATTGTTTATGTATGGTCAGGGAACTTGCACCCACACAACATGGCTTGCCTCTAGAGTTTTACTGTTTTAGTCGCGATAAACGCTGGGTGTTTTATGAGCACCTACAAGCCGATATTTTGGACTACATGCTAAGCGTAATGCCTGCATTTGGGTTACGTCCATACCAAAGTGTGAGTGACTACTTTGGCGCACACCGCGTGAAAGTGCGCGCCGGTAGTAAACCTGACGCAACTTCAGAGTAATCACCAAGGCCACTCAAACGTGGCCTACATGCTTCCAGCGATAACTCCAAACACCAGAAAGGCAATAAGCAATTGCCATATCGCGGGCTTTAGCCATTTTAGTGCTACAAAGCCTAATACCACCGCGATGATATCGAGCAAGCTATGCACCGCAGAGAGCCAAATTGGTTGATAAAACGCAGCGGCTAAAATCCCCACAACACCGGCATTTAAGGCCGCGCTAATGCTTGCAAACCTTGGTAATGCAATAAGTGATTGCCACTGTTGGTTAAAAGTCCACATTAACAGTAGGCCCGGCAAGAAAATAGCGAGCGTTGCAATCGCCGCGCCCAAAATGGGATGCGTATTGTCGACAGCGGCGCCTAAAAAGCTTGCGATGGTAAACATAGGCCCAGGAATGGCTTGCGCGGCAGCATAAGCCGTTAAGAAGGTTTCTTGTGCGACTCCCTCAACACTGGTTTGTAGTAGCGGCAGCACGACGTGACCGCCACCAAAAACTAAAGCACCTGCTTGATAAAACTCGGCAAATAGTTGATTTGGTAGCGCGGCAAAGGTTAACGCAAATAGGCCAATAAATAGCGCAAATACAGACCAGTTGATTTGGCTTTTTGATTGACTCGGTTTAGTTGGCGCATTGCTGAATGAGTAAAAGTAACCTGTAACCGCAACTACCATAAGCACGCCCAATTGTGCGCTTAAGTTCGGCAGCATCAACAGCGTGAATGTGGCGAAAAATGCGACGAATTTGAGCGCTGTGGTTTTACAAAAACTTTTCGCCATACTTAGTACCGCATCGGCAACGATAACAACAGCAAACAACTTTAATCCATCAATGACATTCAACGCAGTGCCTGAGAGCTGCTCAGCCGTTAATGCTAGCATGATCATGAGCAAAAACGACGGCAGTGTAAATCCTAAGAAGGCGGCGATCCCCCCTAAAATCCCTGCTTTTTCTAAACCAATCGCGAATCCAACTTGGCTAGATCCCGGCCCAGGCAGTATTTGTGACAGACTGATCATACTGGCATAGCGCTCGTTACTCAGCCATTTTAAGTTATCAACAAAGTGTTTTTTAAAGAACCCAAGGTGGGCTGCAGGTCCGCCAAAGCTCGTACATCCTAATAATAAAAACTGATAAAATATTTTCAGAAACATAGTGTACCTTGTGATATTGTTAACCTCATATCTTTACAATTTTATATGACATATTTATGACTTTTGGCGCGAGTGCGCCTCAGTTGGATAAGTATTATGCGAATGACTTTTTTATCGCCGTGTTTACTTTTTTTGTTGGCGTGTTTCTCCAGTTTTGCTCAGCAAATCAATGTTGCGGTTGACCATGCGCCACCGTATAGCATTATCGAAGACAATGGTGAAGTGCAAGGCTTAATCTTAGATATATTGGCAACGGTACAGGCTCAAGCTGGTGTTGATTATCAAATAAATGCCGTTCCCTGTCCTTTTTCGCGCTGCATGCGGATGATAGCGCAAGGTGAGGTGGACGTCATGGGTGGCTTGATCCGTACGCCTCAACGAGAAAAGTTAATCGACTTTGTGGAACCTGCCTACATGGCGCTGACATCTTCATTTGTGTTCTACGCCAAGCAAGACAGTGATATTCGGGTGGAACAATATACGGATCTTTATACCAAGCGGATTGCAGTGATGCGTGGTGGCGTTTTCTACCCTCGCTTTGATGAAGACCGCCAACTCAATAAAGTCCCTGTGTTTAGTGAGCAAGTAGCGTTTGATTTATTGCTTAAAGGACGTGTTGATCTGGTGATCGCAGTTGAAGACACCGCTGAGGTGGCGATGGAAGTGCTTGGTCAGCCCATTGAAAAGTTAAAAAAAGTCTCCTATCACCACGCTCAGCCGATTTATGGCCATATGGCAATGAGCAAACGCTTCAGCGGCACCGAGCTTGCGCAAGCCATTCGCGTAACCATGAAGCAATTGGCTGAGAAAAAGCAGCTTGATGCTGTGGTTGCAAAATATAAACTGCCACCAGTTTCTGAGCATATAAGCGACTTAGTGCCTGTTCATCCCTAAAAAACCAGTAAGGCTTCAGCCAGAGTTAATTGTCTATTGCAACAATATAGACAATCAAGTTGAAACGAACTCAGGTGGGAAGATGATTGCAAGAAATATGTTAATTGGTGCAGCCGTTGTGGTTGCTTTGTCTGGATGTGAAATGAATAACACAGGTAAAGGTGCGGCGATTGGTGCTGCAACCGGTGCGGTGTTAGGTAAAGCGACTGGTAACCACAAAGATAAACGTCTTGCCATTGGTGCTGCGGTTGGTGCAATTGCAGGTGCCGCAATTGGTAACTATATGGACAAGCAGGAAGCCGCTTTTAATCAAGAGCTTGCAGGAACTGGTGTTGAGGTTGTACGCGAAGGCGATCAAATGCGCTTAGTGTTACCATCAAACATCACCTTCGCAACAGGTAAGTCAGCCATCAGTCCTAGTTTTTACAATACACTTCAAGGCATCGCGCGCGTGATGCAGCAGTACGATAAGACATTCTTAACGATTGTCGGACATACAGACTCTACTGGTTCAGCAAGCTTCAATCAAACTTTGTCTGAACAACGCGCGAACAGCGTAAAGCAGTATTTATTATCTCAGCAAGTACTTCCTGCGCGTTTGTACGCGGAGGGCATGGGTGAGTCTCAGCCAATCGCGAGCAATGATACTGAGCAAGGTAAGGCACAAAACCGCCGAGTAGAAATAAAAATTATTCCAAACCGCGCATAAGAAAAGTGCAAGGAGTGCTGCACAGCACTCCTTTTTTATAAAGTGTCACACACCACTTCAGCTTTGCAGGTAATTACGCTGACATTGGTATAACCGATACGTGTTAGTTGCTCTGCGGCAAAAATAGCACGGCCACCGGCGGCACAGTGTAAATATATTGGCCTGTCTGCGTCTTTTTCCAGCTCAGGAAGCTTAAATTCTAGCAATCCTCTTGGGATATTTACCGCGCCGTTGGCTGCCTTTTGACTATGTTCAGCCGGCTCTCTCACGTCGATAACCAGACCATTGTTTTGTGCAATCTCTGATTTTGCTTGTACCGCGTCAATGCAGCGTTGATTAGGCTTTACTGTCTTTAATACATCTTGGGCAGATATCAGCATATATAGCTCCTTATTGGTGATGCTCTGGGTTGTTAAACGCAATCAGCTAGCTGATCCGAACTTTTAAATAAACGAAGCGATTTCGGCGAGTGATTTTTTCACAGTTGCGTGCTCTGGAATAGTTGCATCATCACTTGGATAACCCGCAATCAGCAACATATAGGGACGTTCGTTATCTTTATCTCTACCGCATAACTCGGTTAAAAAGCTCATAGGTTTAGGAGTATGGGTCAGTGTGGCTAGTCCTGCATTATGCAGGGCTTGGATAAGAAACCCAGTAGCTATCCCAACCGACTCATGGACATAGTAGTTGGTATTTTTGTCTTCCGCGTGGATCCCACCTTTTTTCTGACTAAAAATAGCGATAAGCCAAGGTGCATGTTCTAAGTAGGGTTTTTGTGCATCTGTGCCCAAAGGTTTTAACGCGTCCAACCACTCATCTCCGGCACGGCCTTGGTAAAAAGAGCGCTCGAGGTCCTCGGCTGCAGCTCGGATCTGTTTTTTCTTTTCTGCGCTGCCAATCGCCACGAAATGCCATGGTTGATGATTTGCACCACTGGGGGCTGTGCCCGCTGCTTTGATACAGGTTTCGATGATTGCTTGCGGTACTGGGCGGTCGCTAAAAGCACGGATGCTATGACGTCTCTTACTGTTTTCCAGGAATGCTTCTGCACGACTTAGCATTTCTTCGTGAGGGTATTCAATAAAATCCGTCAGTGGGTGGTTGGCGTGATCTTGCATATTAGTTTTCCTTGGGTTTTGTAAACTAAGAACGTTTCTTAGTGTTTCAGTGTTTACTTTTATTTGCAATTGATATGTTTATGTTAATTGTCACTAACCTAGGTAAATGTTATAAAAAGGACAATAATAAAAATCCGGAAAGGAAATAAAAATGCTCGAAATATCAGGACTTTCAAAAACCTATGATAATGGTGTTCATGCTTTGAGAGGTGTAAACCTGACTATTCCAAAGGGAATGTTTGGTTTACTCGGACCCAATGGCGCTGGAAAATCATCGTTGATGCGCACGATTGCTACATTACAGTCGGCGGATGCTGGCACCATACAGTTCGATGGTGTGAATGTCTTAAAAGAGCCCAAAGCTCTCCGTGCTCGTCTAGGCTATCTGCCGCAAGACTTTGGTGTTTACCAACGTGTTAGTGCGTATGATTTATTGGATCATATGGCAATTTTAAAAGGGTTAAATAATAAAAAAGAGCGTAAAGAAGCCGTGGACGGATTGCTCGCACAAACTAACTTATATGATCACCGTAAAAATGCGGTAAGCGGATTTTCAGGAGGTATGCGTCAACGCTTTGGTATTGCACAGGCACTGCTTGGCGATCCTGATTTACTCATTGTGGATGAACCGACAGCAGGACTAGACCCAGAAGAACGTAATCGTTTTCACAACCTACTCGTTGGCTTAGGTGAGAGTAAAGTAGTCATCTTATCAACGCATATTGTAGAGGATGTGTCTGAGCTATGTCCGAATATGGCTGTATTGGCGAGCGGACAAATTTTACTTGAAGGTAATCCAATTGCGCTCACTGAGCAGCTACAGGGGAAAATCTGGCGCAAGTCGGTCACACTTGCAGAAGCGAAAGAAGTAGAGCAAAACTTACCGGTTATTTCTAAGCGCTTATTTGCGGGACAGACCTTACTTAACGTATTTGCAGATCAAGCACCTGAAGGTTTTGAAGCGGTACCTGCCGATTTAGAGGACGTCTATTTTTCTACTCTGCACACTCATCGAAATAATCAAGTAGCGTAAGGAGTAGGCAGATGCTATTTAAAATGATGCGTTTTGAGCTGCGGTATTTTGTCCGTCAGCCTTCCTTTTATGTGACTGCTCTGATTCTATTTTTGCTCACCTTTTTTGCCTCAGTTTCGGACTCGGTACAGATTGGTGGTGGCAGTAACGTCAATGTAAACTCGCCCTTTGCCATCTTACAAACCGTTGCCATCATGACCATTTTTTCCATCTTTTTGGTGGTTAACTTTGTTGGTAGTGCGGTAATCAGAGACGATCAAAGTAAGTTCAGTGAGCTTATTTTGAGTAAGCCTTTGCACTTAGCTCAGTATCGATTGGGTCGTTTTCTTGGTGCATATCTTGTCACCATGTTAGTATTTTCAATGTGTTTAGTGGGGATCTGGGTAGGTTCTGGTATCGGCGGGTTAGTCGGTTGGTTGGATACCGAGCTGATTGGGCCTAATAAACTCAGCTATTATCTAACGCCACTATTTTTCATTGCTGCTCCGTCACTGTTTTTTATGGCGAGCTTATTTGCACTCGTGGCGCAAAAATTCAGAACCATGATAGCTATGTACTTGGTTGCCGTGGGGTTGTTTGTGACTTACCTTGTGGCAAATAGTATTTTTTCAGATATTGAATACCGTACTATCGCTGCGTATGTAGACATGTTTGGCCTATCAGCTATTTCCGCGCAATCAGAATATTGGACCATTGCAGATCGCAATACGTCAGTCATAAGCCTAGTTGATGAACTGCTCTATAACCGCTTAATTTGGATGTCAGTTGCCTTGCTCAGTTTAGGCACTTTAGCCCTGAATACCTCTCATTATTTACCGCAAAAACAAAAAACCAAGAGCAAAGCCAAAGAAGATGGTAGCCAAGCGTCGGCATTGCTGAATCGTTTTGATTTTAAAGCGAGCGTAGGTAGTAGTTGGGTGCACTTTTGTACCAGAACCACTTTTGAAGTAAAGCAAGTGCTTAAAAGCTATCCATTCTTAGTGCTATTAATTTTGGCGGTGGCAACCTTAATACCTGCGTTGGTTGGTTCATTTAATTGGTATGGCACAGAAGTATGGCCAGTGACCTTTAGAATGGTAGAGCTTATCCACGGCAGCTTCTGGCAATTATTGGTCATTGTGTTGGTGTACTACAGCGCTGAGCTGGTATGGCATGACCGTGATTCGCGAATGGGAGATATTGTTGACTCTTATCCTGTTGCAAACTGGGTATTTTGGGGCTCTAAATATATCGCTCTAGTTGCGGTGATGACGCTGCTATGTGTATTTGGTAGCTTGATAACCATTAGCTATCAACTATTGTCGGGTGTGACACAGATAGATCTCGCCCAGTATGTTGTGCGCTTGGGATATTTATACGTGTTAGGTTTTGCTTTCCAAACCACCTTAGCATTTTTGATACAGGTGATGAGTCCAAGCAAATACATGGGTATGGGGATATATGTCGTTTACTTCATTATTTCGATAGTCCTGAGCAACTTTGGCTTTGAGCACAATATGTACCACTTAGGCGAAACTTCCCCTGTGCCGTACTCAGATATTAATGGTTATGGTCATTTCCTCAGTGCGGCACATTGGTACAATTTGTACTGGTTTGGTTTTAGCATGATGTTAGCGACACTAAGCTATGCACTTTGGCCTCGTGGTGCGGGGCAAACGCTGAAAGTACGCATTGCACTGATGGGCTATCAGTTAGGTAACGCTGGTAAAGCATTATTGGCATGTGGTGCTTTAATATTCGTGGGTAGTGGCAGCTACATTTACTACAACACGCAAGTGATTAATGAATTTATCACGCAAGATGAAGCTGAAGATATCGCAGAGCAATATGAGCAACAATTTGCCCAGTATCGAGATGACCCTGTACCAGTCACGTTAGATGTACAGCTCAATGCTGAGATATTTCCAAAGACACGTCGTATTGAAGCGCAAGTAAAGCTGTTGGTTGAAAACCGCTCAGATAAAGAGATTACTCGCTTCTTGGTCAATAAACCTGATCATACTTTAGCGTGGCAAGTGGAAATGGCTGGCGCTACGCTTGGTGAAGAGGATAAAACCTTTAAGCACGCTTGGCTTGAGCTTTCACAACCAATGACACCGGGTGAGCAGCGTGAAATTACGATGTCAGTTGTACGGCAAACGCTTGGCTTTGTAGATAGAGGCAATGATGAAACCTTAGTGAACAATGGTACCTTCATCGATAACACGACGTTGTTCCCGACATTTGGTTATGACATCTACAATCAAATTCAAGATAAAAGTGAGCGTCGCCAGCGCGGCCTTGAACCACTAAAACGGGGCAATAAGATAGAAGAAACACACTATCATCATGAGCCATTGTTTGCGGAAAATTTTGTCACATTCGCTGCAACGGTGACGACGGATGAATCGCAAGTTGCGATGGTGCCGGGTTATTTGCAATCAAAACACAGCAAAGATGGCCGCACGACCTATGTCTATGAAATGGATGCTCCAATGCTGCACTTCTATAACATCTTGTCGATGGATCTTGAGGTGAAACAGGAAGAATACAAAGGCATTGCGCTCGAGGTTTACTACCATAAAGATCATGCTTGGAATGTAGACACCATGCTGCAGTCGACTAAAGACTCTATTGATTATTTCACTCGAGAGTTTGGGCCTTACCAACATAAGCAAATGCGTATAATTGAGTTTCCTCGTTACCGAGACTTTGCGCAAAGTTTTGCCAATACAGTGCCTTACTCGGAGAATATTGGATTTTTAACGGACACCCGTAATACTGACAATATCAATGTACCTTACTATGTGACGTCACATGAGCTGGCTCACCAATGGTGGGCGCATCAGGTGATTGGTGCTAATGTGGAGGGGTCAAATATTCTGTCGGAAATGTTGTCGCAATATTCAGCCATTATGGTGATGAAAGAAAAGTACGGCGAGCATAATCTCCGTAAATTCTTGAAATATGAACTAGATACCTATTTAAGTGGACGAGGTTCTGATCCGTATGAAGAGCGGGCGTTATCCAGAACAGTCGGCCAGCAGTACATTCATTACAATAAAGGTTCTGTTGTGATGTTAGCGCTGCACGACTTGCTTGGAGAAACACGACTTAATAGCGCATTAAGAAGCTTCTTAAGCGATTATCGTTTTAGAACAGATATCTACCCAACAACACTCGACTTTTTGACTTACTTAAAAGCAGGGGCTTCAGAGCAAGAACAAGTATTCATCGAAGATCAGTTCAATGCGATTACGTTGTATGAGCTTAAGCTTGCGGGTGTTGAAGTGCAAGAAGCGACGCAAGCGGGAGAACTTCATACGGTGACCTTAACGGTTGAGGCGGCGAAAAAGCATGCTGATGGTGAGGGTAACGAAGAAGAAATCCCGCTTAATCAAGAGATTGATATAGCCTTATTCTCTGCCGATCCTAACAACATTCAAAGTGACGAAACGCTGTTATATCTACAAAAGCACGCGATCACATCAGGTGAAAATAAGATTGAGTTGAAAGTAACTGAGTTACCGAAATTTGCGGGAGTTGATCCGTTTGTAAAACTGATTGATAAGAAAACCGCCGATAACATCAAGTCACTCTAATCGATACATTGGCAGAAGAGGGCTTTTTCGAAAGCCCTCATTCGTTTTTAAAGGAAAGTTATGCGAGATTGATCGCAAGTAATAGGGATGTCGAAGCAATATGTTTCGGTAAAGCAAGTATTATGCGCGTTGATTGGCTGCTACCTTATCCGTGTTGCTGCGGGACGATTGTTTAAAACGGACATGGTGATGTATAGCAAAGAACCCTCAATCAAGGATGTGGTGCGCTGGGTCTATAAACCGGAATAATGCCTTTTATGTGATAACTTGCTAGCACAACGCTTTGGTTATGGTACGCTCCATAACCGGAGCTTTCGGCCGTACAGAGAGAGTAAAGTGTATCAACACATTGATAATGAAAACAATAAAATAAGTCTACCAGCGGGCAAAATCGTTTGTGTTGGTAGAAACTATGTAGCGCATGCCAAAGAGCTAGATAATCCCATTCCAAGCAGTCCGCTGTTGTTTATCAAACCAGCGACGAGCTTAGTACCATTTAATGATGAAATGATGTTGGACGCCGCACTTGGCGAACATCATTATGAGGCCGAGCTTGCACTATTGGTAGGCACCAAAATTGATGCAAAAACCCCTGCGCCTCTCAAGCATATCGCTGGAATTGGGCTGGCACTCGACTTAACATTACGAGACTTACAAAGTGAGCTAAAAGCACAAGGACACCCATGGGAGCGGGCAAAGGCCTATGATAATAGTTGCCCGATGACACCTTTTGTACCATGTGATGAAAACAGCTTTGCTGAGTGTATTAAATATCGTTTTTGGCAAAATGGAGAACTGAAACAGCATGGTGACTCTAGCTTAATGATTTTTCCAATCACTGAGTTGCTAAAGGACATTGCTCGTTACTTTACGCTTCAGCCAGGAGATATTGTCTTAACAGGAACGCCAAAAGGGGTAGGGAGCCTAGCACATGGCGATGAACTTACGCTGCAGCTGAAAAGCCATACTCCTTGGCATGGCAAAGTTACGATAAGTTAGATTCTCGTTTTTATGTGCACCGCTGTGTAGTCTGTCACGACTGCGCAGCAACGAGCTCAGCTTCCGGTTGATTGATTATGCTCGAGCAGCACAGCATGATAGCAACGAGTGAAATTATGCCTAGTATTATCCAGCTGATAGTCAGACTGACGTAGCCCAAAAGTAAAGCGGTTAATGCAGAGCCGAGCATGCCACCAAAGCGAGTGGTCAGTGACATTATAGATTCCACACTGGCTCGCACGTTATCGCTACTCAACTGATGTTGTAGTTGCAGTTGTGCCGGTTGCGCTAGTCCCATACAAAGATAAAAGCACAGTAGAACCACAATCAGTAATGGTAGTGACGTAACCCAAGCAAGTAACAGCACAAAGGCTAATTTGGCGAAATGAGCGAACGCCATGACATACCCTAAGCGTTGACCAAATAGAGAACAGATCGGAGCGCTGATCGCAGCAGCGACGCCATTTAATAAAAATCCAGCTGCCATCATTGCTGGGAATATCCACGCAATAGAGTCAACTGGTGCACTACTATAGCGCTCTGCTAGGGCAGGCCAAAACTTCTCTATGCTGCTGGCAACAGGAATTGCAAAAACAATCACCAACAGCAGCCTTTGTATACCACTTTGCTTACAAGTTGCCAGCATGGCCTTAGCTTGGCTGAACAGTCCTTTCTCAACCACCTCTTGCTGAGGTCTCGTTGACTCTTTCACCACAACAAAAGTACATGCAAATACCACACACAATACAGCTATCGAAACCAAGATTAAGGCTTGATACAAGTGGTTGAGCTGTTGTGTTGGGCTAGTCGCAAACGCCAAAAAGAGGGCGGCAAATAAAGCGGCGCTGGCGCCGATAAGATAGCCAATACCATACACTTTACCGAACCCTTTATTCAGTGGTTCATCTCCTTCAAGCTTTTGATAAGTTTCAACAAACCATGCGTTGAGCGTGCCAGTTAACGATGCTTGACTTAATCCCCAACATGCCATGGCTAAGCTGACGTGCCAAAAGTCTTCACTCAACAATAAAAGTAAGTTGCATACAGCGGCAAACACTAAAGAAGCTAAAAATACTTTGCGGCGACCAATGGCATCTGCCGCAATACCACTTGGTACTTCAAACACCACGATAGTGATAGCCATGACCACCATAGCCAAGGCCACATCTTGCAATGCTAGGCCTAAGTTCAGCATGTAAGGTGTAAAAATAGGGAGCACCAGCATACTGGCAAACATAGTTAACCCAAGGTGGATGCCGTATCGTGTAGCAAATTGTGAACGAGTCATGCGCGTTGCTCCACAGTGGTTGCGGCGCTATTCGTTTGCTGCATTAACGCATTAATATGTGACGCGATGATGGATAAGTCTTTAGCATCGGTCATGATTTCATCGTGTGCACTTTCAAGCGTAATATAGTCTGCATTGGCAAGTAAATTCTCAAAACCATTTCTGTCACTTGCAAACGTCCGCTTATACAGCGCAGGTATGTCTTCCACTTGATGGATCAACCTCAGTGCTGGAAGTGGAATGGCATCATCACTGACATGATCGGCAATAAAGAAACTCACAGGGAAGGTAAACGCCGTCGCGCTTTGAAAGTATTGAGTAAAGTCTAAAAATGCTCGGGCGATGGGTTTAGCGTCATCGTCTTGCGAGCGGATATACTCTTCTTCAGCGGCCTGACGCGCTGCTGAAGTCAGTCTTGGTAAGACGGGGTCAATCAAAAAGCAGTGGACAATTTCTCTACCCATTTCGGTCAAGTAACGGGCCACTTCCAGTGACAATGCCGCACCTTCACAAAAGCCGCCCAAGTAAAGTGGGCCAGTTGGCGATACCTCTGTAATACGCTGAGCATAATAGCGCACCATAGTATGCAAGCTGATGTGTTTGCCTGTGAATAGTTTGATATTTTCTAATGCGTGAACGCGCAGGTCGGGCGCAAGTTTTTCACACAGAGGTGCAAAGCTATCAGCGGTTGCTGCTGCTGGCATGAGGTGAAGCAGAAACTCACTCTGCGGTGCATTGAAAAAACGCGAAGGAGCGAAATGCTCATGGGTAAGTGCAGCGTTAATTGCTTGATCTTCACTCATGGTGGCAAAATCAAGTCGGGTTTGGTTATCAATAAATCTTGCCAGTTGCTGCACTGATAGGTGTTCAAGGATAAGTTGTGGAGTTAGCTGCCAATTACGCTTGCTTGCAACACCACAAAAGCTTAATAAACTAATGGAGTCGGCACCTTGCGCAGTTACTGCCGTCGCACAACAAAGTGGATTCTGGCCTAAAATATCCTGCCAAATTGCCTGCACTTCCTTCTCTGTGTTGGTTTGTGGCACAACGAGTTGATGTTGCTGTAGTTCAGGCTCTGGCAACTTAGTTTTGTCGAGTTTGCCGTTGACCGTTAACGGTAACGCCGAAAGTACAGTGAAGCTATGTGGCATCATATAACTGGGAAGTAACTTGGTAAGCTGAGTTTTACAGTGGCTGAGTACCGCAGCTTGATCGGCTGCGTGTTTGATGACCAAATAAGCATGCAGCAAGGTCTGAGCCTGCTGCTTTTTAGCAATAACCACACAGCTATCTACATCCGCCAGCTGATTAAGGTGATGCTCAATCTCTGCTAACTCAATTCTAAAGCCTCGCACTTTGACTTGTTGATCGCCACGGCTTATATAACACAGTTGCTGTTGTGTATTCCAATACACTAAGTCGCCCGTGCGATAGTACTTTTGCATAGAGCCAAACAGATTTAGGGATACAAACTTTTCGCTGTTGAGTGTTGGGTTATTGAGGTAACGTGCAGCCACGCCATGCCCACAGACCACTAACTCGCCAGGGCAACCAAGTGGCAGTAATTCGTTATTGCGACCGACTACAGCTACCGCTCGCCCTGGGATTGGCTTGCCGATTGCTATCTCAGACTGCTGTTTAGACATCGTTTGCACTGTGGTAAATGTGGTGCACTCAGTCGGACCATAGCCATTAATAAAGTGTTTTGGACAAGATGTGGACGCCAGCAATTTATTTACCATCGACTCTGTTAATGCTTCACCACCCACGAGTAAATGAGTCAGAGAAGCGAAAATATGCTCGTCTTGCAGCAACAAAGTGTCGAACAGTGAGCGGGTTAGAAACATCGAAGTGATATTCAACGTCTGCAATGTTGCACTGAGCTGCGCTGCAGAATTAAGGCTGTCCTGATAGCCTAAGTGCACCTCGGCACCGTTGAGTAATGCACCCCATATCTCAAATAGAGTGGCATCAAAAGCTGGGTTTGCAAGTTGAATAAAGCTATCTTGGGGCTGATGCTGGTAACTATGATTATCGAGTGCCAAAGAGCTAATTGCGGCGTGAGAGAGCGATGTGCCTTTAGGGTTTCCTGTCGTACCTGAGGTATAAATAATCGTCGCGACTTCATTAGGTGCGATGTACATAGGCTCAAAATTCGCCGTGATATCAGTATCTGCCAGACTTGTATCACAGAAAACTTCAGCGATATTGTTGTGATTGAGTGTTGCCAATGATTGGCTATGTTCACGCAAGGTGACTATTACGTCGGCATGACTATCACTCAGTTGATAATGATGACGCGCTACGGGGTCTTTGAGTGATAGTGTTGTGTATGCCGCGCCGATTTTTAGTACCGCCAACATGGCAATCACAAATTCAATGTCATTTTGCATGTAGAGTGCGACGACTTTGGGTTCAGGGCAGGCTGCCAAGATAGCATTGGCAAGTTGCTTGGCTTTGTTATCAAGCTCTTGGTAGCTCAAGGTTTGATGACGATTACTGATAGCGGCTTTATCTGGATAGCGTGCTACTATTTCAGCAAACTGGTCGGGGATACTTGCCACGCTCGGATAAGCGTGTTGCATTCCACTTAATTGATATTGTTTTTGCTGCGCCGTGTTACTCAATAAAGGTAGGCTATAGAGAGGCTGTTGGGCGTTGTCAGCTGTTAGATATGCCTGTAAAACCGTTTGATATAACTCGAGGATCTGCTGCGCGTATGAGCTGGAAAAAAGTGCCGTGGCATAAGTTAACCCCAACTCTGTGGTTTTCCCTGCACTCAAGTGTAACGTTAAATCAAACTTCGCTTGGCACTGCTGGCTAAGATCAAGGTCAATGCTTTGCCATAAGGTATGATGTTGCTCAGGGGCAAACTGACTACTGCTAAACAACGTTTGAAATACCGGGTGCATACTAGTGTCGAGCGGCACGTCTAAGCTATTCTTAATCGCCTCAAACGGTAAGGCCTGATGTTGCTTGGCTTGATTAACGACGTGATTAACTTGAGTGAGCCAGCGTTCAAGTAACATCGTCATGTCGATATCCGCTTTAATCGGCAATGAGTTAACAAAATATCCAAGTATGTGTTGCTGCAGTGCCGTTGGGCGGTTCTCACTCGCAATACCAACAACAAATTGGCGTTGATGACTGAGTAGCGCAAGGGTGTGATACCAAGCCGCTAGGCCAAGTGTATTAATACTAATGCGGTGCGTTTTCGCTGTTTGTTGTAACTTTAGCGTCGTACTTTCATCTAACACAATGCTCTGCATCGCGCCGCGATGATCAAAGGTGGCTGGGCGCGACTGAGTTTGCGCAAGTTTTAATGGTTCGTAATCAGCCAATTGAGTTTGCCAATAACGTTGACTTGTTGCTTGTCGTTCACGTTGGCCGGGTGTTGCCATGTAATAAGCATAATCACTAAATTGTAGACTCAGAGGTCGATTCTCTCCCTCATAGAGTGACGTTAATTCTTGTAAAAACAGTCCCAAAGACCATCCGTCAAAGGCGATATGATGCCAGACAAAAAACACATGTTGTTGCTCCTTTGAGGTGATGACATAGGCACGAAATGGTCGAGAATGCTGTAAGCTAAACGGCTCGTTAAAGAGATGCTCGCACTGCTCATGCAAGTTTAGATTACCAAGCTCATGATGCGTCACGACAAACGCCTCATTGGCAGGCTGCTGTATCGTCTTTCCTTGGTGATCATAGGCCACAACCATATCTAGCGCACTGTGGCGGACCACCAGTTGTTCTATTGCCGCTGTGAGTTTTTCAATATCGCATTGCTTGGCGATTTTGAGTAGGCATGGAATATGATAAGTACTTGCTGCGTTGCTCACTTCTTGCGTAAATAGTAGTTGTTGCTGCCCAAGCGTAAGCGGAGCGCATCGCGTTTCCAATGGCAAGATAGACAGTTCATCAAAACGAGCTTTGCTATCTATGCCTTGCCTTGTGAGGTAGCGTAACAACTGTGGCTTATTCTGTTTTAGCTGCTCAACGATGGCTTGGCCTTGTAAATTCACGTTGCTAGCAATTTTTAATTTATCCTCTTGTTGCCAAACGCTTATCCCACTTTGTTTTAGTTCATAAATAAATGATTCGATCATGCGTTATAACTCCATTTCAAATTCGCAGTCTTCGCTGCTGGCGAGCGCGTTTAGCTGTTGTTCTACTTGCGTGGCAAATGCGTCAAGTTGTGGGTAAGTCAGTAAGGTCGCAACGGCAATTTCGTTGCCGAGTGCTTGACTACACAGAGCGGTAACTTGTGCTGCCTGTATCGATGAGCCACCCAAAGCAAAAAAGTCGTGTTGTAGGCCAATCTCGGAGACTTCAAGCACTTGCTGCCAAGCATTGGCGAGTTGTTGTTGTAGTTCCGTTTCTGGCGCGATATAGGTAATACTATCTTGCAGCGTTGGAATGATGAGCTGAGCGGTATCAAGTTTGCCATTTACTGTCATTGGAAGTGCGTCAATCTGTGATATCGCAGCAAGCTGCATATAGCTTGGGAGCTGTTGATTCAACCATTGGCGAAGGTCGTTCACATCACACTCAGTGTTAGCATTAAGTACGACATAACCCAACAGCACTTTGCCTGTTTCACTTAAATGTAAGTGTGCAACGGCGTGGTCAACATCTGGATGCGCTTTGAGTTTATACTCAATTTCGCCTGGCTCAACACGGTGACCATGTAAATCCCACTGTTTGTCAGCTCTGGCAACAAACTCGAATTCACCTTGGTGATTTTTACGCACTAAGTCTCCGCTGCGGTAGAGCTTTTCGTCAGAAAAGTGGTTGTTGTCACAGCGAAGGTGATAGTCAATATAGTGTTTTGCCGTTTGCTTTGGTGCCTGCCAATAGCCCAAACCGACGCAATCACCGGCGATGTATAGCTCACCCAACGCACCGTCCGGTAAAATCCGCATAAAAGGGTCCAACACATAGCATCGAGTGTTACGAATAGGCTTACCAATAGTGATAGGTGTATTGGGGTACACTTCACTAAGTGTTGCGGTAACACTTGTTTCACTTAACCCATATTCATTGAAATGATGCTCTGCCAACTTGTGGCTGACTGGGTCTAAGCGAGAACCACCGGCATACAATACGGTTAAGTTAATATCCGCTATCCAATTTGGAAACTGATTGATAAATACCGTAGGAATAAACGCGACGTTGACCTGTTTAGCTTTGAGATAGCGGCACAGCTGTTGTGGATCTTTGCGTATTGGCTCTGGAATGATCTCCAGTTTGGCGCCGGCTGCTAGGGCTGGGAATATCTCGCAAATACAGGCATCAAAAACATATTCAGCATATTGGCTAGTGACTACCTGAGTATTTCCTTCTAATTTATGCGTGTTGCGCTTCTCGCTGCAGAGGTTAGCAAGGCCTTGGTAAGACAGCATCGCCCCTTTTGGTTCTCCCGTCGTCCCCGAAGTAAAAATGAGGTAAGCCAGTTTATCTGTCGCATGATTGTTGGCTGAGAATGTCAGTAGCTGAGCACTTTGCCGTAGTGTCTGTACATCAAAGGTCAATGTTGGCAGTGCATTCCAGCTGAGTGGTGTGCGACTAAGGAGCAGTTTTGCCTGCGCTTTTGCCATAATCTCTTGGCGACGAGCAACTGGATGATTGGCTGAAAGTGAAACAAAGGGCATGCCCGCTTTTAGCGCTGCTAGCATTGCAATCGGAGCTTCTATACCTTTATCAAAATAAAGTGCAACTGGCGAGCCTTCGTCATTAGTTGCAAGCAACTGTGCCGCTAAGTGATCAGAAAACAAGTCTAGCTCGTGATAACTCACGGTTTGCTCAGCGAAGCTTAATGCTGTGCGTCCCGGGTACGCTGCTACTGTCTTTGCAAATTGCGCCAAAAAAGCATCATTTGGCTGTGATAATCGTGTTTCTGAGATGATCTGCTGTAAATATTCATTGCTAACCAAAGGGCATTGCAGTAAAGGTTTCTCGTTGTACTGACAGAGATTTTCAAGGTAACTGCAGAAAAAGTGCACAAATTGTTGGCAACGGGAAGTCTGATAACGACTGCGAGCAACAATGAGCTGACCAATCAGTTGGTCTGGCATATCTTTAATCACCAAATTCCAGTCAAACTTGGCTGGGTGATATTGGTTTTGCTGGGCGGTGTCGCTGGCGACTTCAAAATGTTGATATTGCGTTGTTGGTAGTGAGAACTGATCAAAGGTAAAAAACACTTGGAACAGTGGCGATACACCCACTTCTCGGATCAACCCAAGTTGCGCGGCAATTGACTCTAGTGGCAATTGTTGGTGAGATTTTGCCGCAAGTAACAGCGTTTGACTTTGCCTTAGATAGTCAGAAAAGCTCTTATTTAAGTCGACACGAAGCGGCATCGGTAAGGTATTAACAAAGTAACCTAGCGTATCTTTAAATGCCGAGTCGCGGTTATCGGTGGGGGAACCAACGACAATACTTTCACGACTATCCCATGCACATAATGCGAGCTGAAAAGCGCACAGTAGTAAGTTGTACATAGATACCTGATGTGATTTTGCCAGCTCCCTTAACTCTGCTGTTAGTGTTGCTGAGAGGGTAAAGGGGAATGCTTCACCTTGATGATCAAACAAAGCCTGTCTTGGCTCATCGGTTGGCCATGGGGTGACGTCAATATCAATCAAGTGTTGCTGCCAAAATGCTGCAGCATCGTCGTATTGTTGTGTTGATTGCCAATATGCATAGTCGCGAAATTGCAATGAGGTTGGGGCAAGCGTGTGTCCGGATAGCAGCGTATTAAGCTCATCCAACAATACTTGTGTAGACCAGCCGTCGAAGGCTATGTGATGAAATACCAGTAACACGCCAAATTCATCACCTTGGTGGTACAGTCCGAGCCGCAGCGGCGCATCATTTTCAAGGTCAAATGTCTGAGCGATAAATTCACTATGCGGCGTGTTTATTAGAGTTTCGCATTTTGGCACACCTTGCTCATCTCTATATGCCCAGCGACCTTGTTGCTGTTGAGTATAGCGGGTGCGCAAAATAGCATGACGCTCAACCAGCTGATAAATTGCGTGTTGTAGGGCTTGCTGTTGTAGCCCACTTTGGCATTTTAGCTGTAAGGGGATGTGAAAAGCGCCAGATTGTGTCGCTAATTGCTCGCTGGTGAGCATCGCTTGCTGCTGCGCGGGCACGATGATTTCATCAAGTGATTGTGATGTTGATGCGACCGCTAAAGACTCGCTGGCGTTGTTAGTTTGTTGTGATACCAGTTGCGCTATCGTTTTGCTTTGCAAAAATTGACTCAAACTGATGTTAACGTTACAGCTGGAGTGCATTTTAGCCACTAAGGTCATTGCACTAAGAGAGTGGCCGCCCAAGGCAAAAAAGTCATCATCAATACCTACTAGCTCAACTTCAAGTTGCGTCTGCCATAGTTCACAAAGCTGCTGCTCTAATGGTGTGCGTGGTGCTCGATATGGTGTCTGTGATACTAATGCGACGCTTGGTAAGCTGCGGCTGTCCACTTTACCAGAGGCGAGCACAGGCAATTGTTCGAGCCAACATGTGGCACTTGGCAGCATATAATCTGGCAATTGTGGTTGTAGCCACTTCATAATCTCGGTGTGAGATAGCGTTTGCTCACCAGTAAAATAAGCAATGAGATAGTTGTTTTGCTGTATTTTGACGCAAGCTTGGTTTATTTGCGGGTGCAGGTTAAGTAGGTGTTCTATTTCTTGTAGCTCGATGCGATAGCCGCGAATTTTTACCTGCTCATCGGTACGTCCTAAAAATTGGATCTCGCCGCTTGCCAGATAGCGCGCCTGATCGCCCGTGCGGTACATACGTGTTCCGTGCCAATTAATAAAGCGCGACGCCGTCTGCTCTGCAAGGTTAACATAGCCTCGTGCGACACTCTCACCACCAATCAGGATCTCTCCTTGACAAAAGGGTGGCAGCGCCTTGAGATTGGCATCTACGATTTGAATATCAACATGAGCCAGCGGTGCGCCAATATTATTGAAATAGCGTGAGTGTAGCGGCTGGTGGTTTGCTGTTGCCGTTACCGTGGTTTCGGTTGGACCATATTCAATATGAAGAAGAGGCGTCCATGCCTCCATGAGATTGCGGTCACAAGGTTCGCCACCCGTGATCACACGCCGTAATGCATGATGCTTGGGCGGTGTGCCGATGGCACTTAAAAATGCTGGAACTGTGACTAAGTGACTGATCCTTTGGCTAATGAGCGTTTCGCTTATCATAGCTGGCGAGTTTGCACTTGCCTCATTCATGATCACCCAGCAAGCACCGTTGAGCAGCGTTAAAAAGAGTGGTTCTACGGACGCGTCGAAAAAGTACGGAGCTAGACTCAGTGTTTTTTCGCTGGAGTTAAAATCGTAAGCTGCGGTTGCGCTTTGAACCAAAGCCTGAATTTGCCGCTGCTCTACCATAACGCCTTTTGGTTTGCCGGTACTTCCAGAAGTATAAATAATATATGCAAGTGATGAATGACACGGTGAGTGTGCTTGATCTGAATTGAAAACAGGAGCTGGTTGTTGTGCTAACTCGTCAATGTTTTGCACATTTGTGATTGCGCTAAAACACATAGCCGTATTCAAGGTTGCTTGATGACAAAGTAGCAGGTTGGCACCACTGTCTTGCAACATAAACTCACTACGTGCTTGGCCTTGCTCTGGATTGAGCGGTAGATATCCAGCACCCGCTCCAAGTGTTGCTAATATGGAGACTATCATCTCTGGACTGCGCTCAAACATCAGCGCGACAACAGGATTTTGCTCGTGGGTCAACTGTGCTTGGAGTTGCACAATCAGATGCTGAACACGCGAAGCGAGTGTTTGGTAAGTAATAACTTCATCGTTGATTTGTAATGCTGGTGCATCTGGAGCTGCTGAGGCGCAGGCTAAAAATTGTTGATATAGCGATAGGGTTGAAGTTTGCTTTACGGTGGTCGCTGGTGGCTTTGTACTTGGGTGAGAAGTTGATAATTGCTCAAGGGCGATGTCGCTGTGTTCTACCTGTTGTACCAATAATTGCTGATAGGTGTGGGCAAATTGCTGTGCAAACGCATCATCAAACTTATTGGGATCAAGACTTATCTGTCCTTGCAAATTTGTATTGCCATCATCAAATGCCAGACGGAAATCACATTTTATCGGGTTATATAAAGACTCGTTAGTAAAAGCATCAACCGCTGAAAATGGTAACGCAAACTCGTCCATAAGCTCGCTGGCAAATCTCTGTACACTAAACATCAGGCTTGGCTGAGGTGAGTGTTTTCCCTCACTCAAACAGGCAACTTGTTGATCATAAGGATAACTTTGGTATTGTTTTGCGGCGCGCACGGTCTCATGAACTTGCTGCACGAGGTTGGCAAAACTTTGGCGATAATCTAGCTTCACTCTAAGCACTAAGGTGTTGACAAAAAAGCCAATCATTTCTTGCGTTTGCGGGTGATCTCGATTATCCGATGGCGCACCAATCACAATGTCTGTTTCACCGCTATGAAGTGCCAAAATATAACAGTAATGGGCAAGCAACACGCTGTACACTGTGGTATTTAATGATTTTGCTAGGGCACGCAATGCCTGGCTTTGCTGTGGTGAAAGTGCAAAATAGTGCGTGAGCGATTCGGTTTCATGTGTTTGTGTAGCGAACAGCGGTGCAATTTGTGTGGCATGAGCGCCTGCAAGTTGCGTTTGCCAATAACTGTGTGCAGCGCTTTGTTCTTGCTTTTGTTGCCACTTGGCAAAGTCAAAATAGCTTAATGGCTTAATGCTTTCTCCTTGTAGCAAGCTAACCAGATCGCGCAACATGACTCGCATTGACCAAGCATCAAAGACGATATGATGCCAAAGGAAAAGCATAAAACGCCTTTGCTCAAGCGCAATAATACAGACTCTAAATGGAGCTTGAGTATGGAGGTCAAACGGCGTGTGAATGTGCTCTCTTACCAGTGTTTGTACATGAGCCAAAGTGGTTGCTCGGTGAGACTCGACAGCAAGAGGTTGTAAGGTTGCTCGGCAGTTAAAATGCTCAGCATCGGTTTCAATCACACTCGTTAGGATAGGGTGATGGACAAGCAGCTGTGCTAGTGCCGAGATTATGTCTTGTTGCTGCGCTGGATCATTCAGCTCAACTAGCATTGGAATATGATAAGCACAGGACTTTGGTGCACGCTTGTCTACATACAGCAACCTTGCCTGGGCATTGGAAAGCGGCACTGGCTTTAGTAATGGCCAGCTTAAAAAGGCGGCTTCAGAGCAGATCTGGTGGGCGCTTAGTAGCGCCAATAGTTCAGCTTTATGCGCTTTGAGTATCGTGAGCAAAGTTGGCGCTACGTTACCCTCATATCCCAGTGCCAAGGTATTTTGCTCAGACACCCATACGCGCAACTGCTGCGCGTGAAGGTCGTTCAGTAAAGATGTTAACTCCATGACTATAGCTCCATCACCTGTGAAGAGGTGGTGACAGGTGCGTCTTGAGATTGGGTGATATCACCCAGCTCTATGGTGTCTAGGTATTGCGCCAGAGCAGCAACCGATGGGTTGGCAATGATCGCTGATAACGGGATCGCAATCTGATGCCATTTCTGGGCATTGCGCACGAGCTGCACTGCTAAGATGGAGTTACCACCTAGACGATAGAAGTTATCATGGATACCGACTTGTTCCAGTTCTAATGTGGTTTGCCAAATTTGGCAAAGCGTCTGTTCAAGCGCTGTGCGCGGCGCGGCGTATTGATTTGATGATGACATCTGCGGTAGCGGTAGTGCTTTGCTATCTAGCTTTCCGTTTACGGTGAGTGGCATCGCCGTGAGTTGGGTGATGCTATCCGGTACCATATATGCTGGCAGCTGCGTTCGTAGATGGTTAAGTAACTGCTCGGCGTCAAAATAAGCATGGTTTTCCATCACAGCATAGCCACTTAACGCCGTTTGATTTTGGCGTGTATAGGTGATCACTGCTGCTTCTTTAACACCGCTACAGCTGAGCAATTGGGATTCGACTTCACCAAGCTCGATACGATGACCCCTGATCTTCACTTGGTTATCCAAACGACCTAGGTATTCTAAATGACCGCTTGGTAATAATCTGGCGTTATCACCGGTTTTGTAAACGCGGGTGAGTTTGCCATTGAGCGTTAGCTCGAAAAAGCGAGTGGCGCTCAGCTCTGGTTGGTTCAAATACCCAATCGCCAAACCTGCACCAGAGATAAACAGCTCTCCAGGACAGCCCACAGGTACGGGACGTAACTGACTATCCAGCACCCAAGCCTGCATATCATTGAGCGGCACGCCAATGTCAGCAATCTGGGTATTCATGTTAGGGTGTAAAGGTTGATAGGTGACATGTACTGTGGTTTCAGTAATACCGTACATATTGACCAATTGAATACGCTGGCCAAAGCGTTGCCACCAAGGGCTCAGTTTATCGTAGTTGAGCTGTTCACCACCAAAGATCACAGTGCTAAGGCTATCGAGCGACGCCGCCGCAGAAATGGCAACATCACTAAAATTATAGAATGCACTGGGAGTTTGGTTAAGCACGGTGACAGCAAATTGCTCACACTGCTTTACAAAACCAAAACTGTCTCTTGCTTCTTCGTAGCTTGGAATAAACAACCGACCGCCATGACACAGTGCTCCCCATATTTCCCAAACACTAAAGTCAAAAATCGTATCGTGATAAAGCACCCAAGTATCTTCGCTATTAAAGTGGTAAAGCGGTTGACTGGCAGATAGCAAGCGGGCAACATTTTTATGGCTTTGAATAACGCCTTTAGGTTGGCCTGTCGTACCTGAGGTGTAAATAATGTAGGCTGCAGAATCAGGCGACGGTTGGCAAAGTGCAATATCGCAAGGCGCGAATGTATTATCCAAGTTTAACAGTGGCCAATTTGATTGCTCATTTTCGCTCAAGCTTTGCTGACTTATGGTGTTAGTTAATACTAACTTGAGCTGAGCATCGTCAATAATAAAAGCATTGCGGGCAGCTGGCGCTCTTGGCGATAGCGGCACATAAGCGGCGCCAGCTTTCATGATGGCGAGCATTGCAACCACTGTGTCAATGCCGGGCTGCAGGTATAGGCCGATATACTCAAGCGTGCCATACTGCTTAAGAATATGTGCAGCAAGGCTGTCTGACCGAGTACTTAACTCCTGATAGCTTAACTCCGTTTGACTGGTGATAAGTGCAGTTTGCTGGTTGCGAGACTGCGCGTGATGCGTAAATAGTGACAGTAAATCTTGGCTTTGGTGCTGCGCTATTTGAACATCGCGCTCAACATGGCTTTGTAAACTCAACTGCTCAAGCGGTAATTGCCCATCAACGCTGATAAGTTGCGCGAGAATATGACTAAAGTTGTCACTTAAGGCATCGATAAACCAAGGGTCATAGCGGTTTAAGTCAAACTCCCATAACATAGTGACCGAATCATCCTGATCTTGCCCCATTCGGGTGAGCACCACGATATTAATCTCAAACTTAGCCGCTTGACTGCTGATTGCCTCGAAATAATCAATATCATCTAATCCCGGAAGCGTGAGCTCTGGGAGTGGTGAATCATGGAAGCTAAAACAGATCTGGAATAACGGATTGACGCCTTTGATGCGCTCAGGGTTTACGTCCGCGACGACTTCAGTAAATGGTAGGGTTTGATTGGCCAGCATATCGTTACTGACTTCAAAACAATGCTGTACCAGTTGTTCAACAGACATTTCTGGTGTTTGCTGTACTCGCGCCACTACGGTGCTGACGAGCATACCAATGGTATCATCCACATTGGTGTAGCCTCGATTTGCAACGCCAGAACCAATACAAATATCCTGATCGCCACTAAAGCGCGAAAGGACAATATTTAATGCCGCAAGGGCAACGGCGAATGGCGTGATCTGATGCGCTTGGCTGTAGGCTTTTAAATTGTTCCATAGCGAACGAGGCAGTTTAACTCGGTGTGCGCGACCACGTTCGGTTGCGGTTTCGCCGAGACGAGAAACAGGCAAGTTAATGCGGCTCGGTGCGTCTTGAAGTTGTGCCTTCCAAAATTGACGTTGCAACTCGGCTTGCTCTGTTCCCAACCATTGATGCTGATAGGCTGCGTAATCAGCGTATTGTGTGATTTCTGGCAGAGTACCTTGGCTTGCGCCATTCAAACGCTGTTTATAACAACTAAATAGGTGATCAAGGAAGATGTTAGAAGACCAACCATCATGTACTAAGTGATGTTCAATATGAATAAGTACATGTTTACATTCGCTAATTTTTACAATTGCCCAGCGTGCCAGCGGTAATTGGTCAATCGCAAAAATATCATTCATATGACCATTAACGAGTTTGTCGACCTCAGCTAATGCTTGTGCTTCTTGATACTCACTAAAGTCAAAGTAAGGCACGTCTTGCTGGTAGTGCTTTGCAATATACTGCAGCGGCTCGTGCAAGTCGTAGCTAGTACGGAAAATCGCATGGTTATCAACGATATCTTGTAATGCACCTCGTAGTGCAGGTACATTTAAATCGCCACTGAAGGTGATTGTACACTTTGCATGATAGGCTTTATCGCTCGGATCGGCTTTGGCTAAAAACCAAATCGCGCGTTGTTGCAGTGATAGCGGGGCAACTTCCTCAAAATCAGCACCGCGCTTTGGAATCGCAATGGTTTCAAAATGTTGAGTTTGCATTGCTTGCCATACTTGTCCAGCACTACGATAGCGATAGATTAGATGTGTTGGCACGCTTAAGCCGAGCTGCTGAAATAACTGGTTGCTAAGTTTGATTGCGGAGATGGAGTCTCCACCTTGTTGGAAAAAATCTTGTTGCCAGCCAAGACCTGGCAAACAGAAACCTTGAAACTGCGCTAAAAAAGCTTGTTGTTCTTGGCTAAGCTGATCTTGCGGTTGGTCTTGTTGGCTACTTAATTCGTAATTAGCGAGTGCGCGGCTATCTACTTTCCCGTTTTCGGTCATGGGTAATGCGTCTAAACATTGATAGTGATCAGGCAGCATATAGTCTGGCAGTAACTTTTCTGCTAACTGGCTGATGTGTTGTCCAAGGTCTGCTGTGGGTTTACTATGGGGAACGATAAAGGCCACCAAGAACTTAGCATTACCTCGTTGTACTACTTGGCAGCTTGCCAGTTTTACCGCCTCATGTTGGGCAACAACTTTTTCTATTTCACCTAACTCAATACGAAATCCGCGTAGCTTAATTTGGTTGTCATTACGACCAACAAAATGATAATTATCACCGTCAAAACTTACTAAGTCGCCAGTTTTATAAAGTCTAGCGAAATGCACAGGGTCGACTTCTGCTTGATAATAGGGGTTGGCGATAAATCGAGACTTTGTGAGTTCAGGACGGTTTAAGTATCCTTTTGCTAAACCTGCACCACTAATATAGAGCTCACCGATAGCGCCATTGGCTACTTGTTGCAATTGCTCATCTAGCACATAAAGTCTGGTATTCACAAAAGGTTGACCAATATTAAATTCGGTGTCGGCATTGGTATATTCATTGGCGCAGGTGCACACGGTATATTCGGTAGGACCATAGCCGTTAAACACTCGCGTGACTTCTGAGAGTCGAGAAAGCATTTCTAGATTTGGGGTTTCTCCTGCGACGATTAATTTGCGCATAGAGCGCAAATCTCGGGGGTCCATCAAAGCCAGCAATGCAGGAGGGATAGCGCCAAATTGAATCGCATTTTTTGAGATTAATTGGCTTAGCGCTTTGGCATCTCGTCGCTCGGTTTCTGTCGTTACAAATACAGTTTGGCCTAACATGATATGCACGAGCAGCTCAAACACGCTAGCATCGAAAATATAAGAGGCAAACATCATAACGCGGTCAAGTTGGTCAAGTTCAAAGCGGCCAATTTGTGATTCAGCTAAATAAAGTAAGTTTTGGTGAGGTACTTCTACGCCTTTTGGCGTGCCAGTGGTGCCCGAGGTGTAGATCACATAAGCAATATCACTCATTTTATAATCAGGAGTAACAAAGGCTTGCGTTGCAGGAGATTCGATCAACACTTGAGGTGTATGGCCAAATTGTGGTAGCGCTTGATAATGCCCATGGGTGACGATAAGCGCCGGTTGGCTATCTTCAAGAATAAACTCGCAGCGAGCTTTGGGTGCCTCAGTGGAAATCGGGATATAACCCAGTCCTGATTTGATTGCCGCTAAGATCCCTACGACCATATCAATGCCACGCTCGAGATATAGTGCCACATAAGGCGATTGAGATTGGCTCAGGTTCGCTTGTTGCTGAATATTCGCGGCGACTCGTGTTACCTGCTCTTCAAGTGTTTGATAGGTGACTTGCGTGCCGTTAAATACCAGTGCGACTTTATTGGCGTATTGACTGAATGCTTGCGTTAATAAGATCTGCGGCTGAGTGCTGTAATCAATAGGAGACTGGGCGGTCATTGAAGTAATCCTTTAAATATAAAAATGCTCTTTGTGTACAATATGTAAAAAATGTGTTTGAAATGTGTATTTTGTGATTTCGGTTGAATTGCCCTCTTCTGAGCTTTTGCATATGACAAAAACTCGCTACCATAGGGCATCAAACCAACCAAGGAATCATCATGAAAATCAAACCACTGGGCACGCCCTTTTCGGCAACTGCTTGCAAAGTACTACTCTGCGGTGGTGGCGAGTTAGGGAAGGAAGTCGTTATCGAATTTAAGCGCTTAGGTGCTGAAGTGATTGTCTTAGATCGCTACGACAATGCGCCAGCGATGCAAGTGGCAGATCGCAGCTATACCTTGTCTATGTTGGATGGTGAAAAACTCAAAGCGATTATAGAACAAGAGCAACCTGATTATATCGTGCCGGAAATCGAAGCCATTGCGACGGATAAGCTGGTGGAATTAGAGGCTGAAGGTTACACAGTGGTGCCAACCGCCAAAGCGACTCAACTGACCATGAACCGTGAAGGGATCCGCCGTCTTGCTGCTGAAACGCTTGAACTTGCCACTTCACCCTATCAGTTTGTTGACACCTTGGCAGACTTTAATGCTGCTGTCGCGCGCATTGGCATGCCATGTGTAGTTAAGCCTATCATGAGCTCGTCGGGTAAAGGGCAAAGCGTGATTAGAAGCGCCGAAGATATGGAAGCCGCTTGGCACTACGCACAAGAGGGCGGTCGCGCAGGTCAAGGCAGAGTGATTGTGGAAGGTTTTGTTGATTTTGATTACGAAATTACGCTTTTGACGATACGCCACATTGATGGCACAAGTTTTTGTGAGCCAATTGGGCATGTGCAACAAGACGGTGATTATCAGCAAAGCTGGCAGCCGCAGCAGATGTCTGAGTTGGCACTAGAGCGCAGTAAAGTCATGGCTGAAAAAGTCACGGAAGCACTTGGTGGTCGGGGTCTGTTTGGCGTTGAACTCTTTATTAAGGGTGATGAAGTGTACTTCAGCGAAGTCTCACCAAGGCCACATGATACCGGTATGGTTACGCTTATCTCGCAAGACTTAAGTGAGTTTGCACTGCATGCTCGCGCGATTTTAGGCTTGCCTATCCCCACCATTCACTTCCATGGACCATCGGCATCTAGCGTGATCCTTGTCGAAGGGGAGTCAACACAATTACAGTTCAACAATCTTGCACAGGCGCTTGCAGAGCCACTAACGGATATTCGTTTGTTTGGTAAACCAGAGGTGAGTGGCAAGCGCAGAATGGGTGTGGCGTTAGCGCGCGCAGACTCGGCTGAAAGTGCTGTTGATAAGGCCAAGCAAGTGGTTGCAAAAGTAGGAATTACGTTATGAATTCAAACACCCGCGTACTTGACCCATTAGTATTGGGGTTTTGGCGGCTTTTAGACTGGCAAATTACGCCGCAAGAAAGTTTACGCTTTTTAAAGCAAGCGATTGAGCTTGGAATACGTGATACTGATCATGCTGATATTTACGGTGAGTATCAGTGTGAGGCTGAGTTCGGTAAAGCCTTAGCGCTAGAGCCTAGCATTCGAGAGCACATTCGCATCATCACCAAATGTGGCATTAAGCCCGCATTTCCGAGCTTGGGATTAGCGGGAAAGGCGAACCATTATGATTCGAGCAAGACGCATATCATTGCCCAAGCGCAGCAGTCACTAAAGCACTTCGGCACGGATAGGTTAGATGTGCTATTGATCCATCGCCCAGATTATCTGATGGATGCCGATGAAGTTGCCGATGCGTTTAATACCCTTAAACAAAACGGTGATGTACTGCATTTTGGGGTCTCGAACTTTACACCCACTCAGCTTGCCTTATTGCAATCGAGGCTCGATTTCAGTTTAGTGACCAACCAAATTGAGTTTTCACCTTATGAGATGAAAGCGCTTGACGATGGCACGCTTGATCAGTGCCAGCAACTAGGCATGAACCCTATGCTGTGGTCGCCGCTGGCAGGGGGCAGAATATTCTCCAATGAAGATGAAAAAGCCAAACGCCTGCGTGCGGTGTTACAGCAAGTGGGTGAAGAGGTTGGTAGCACTGAAATTGATCAAGTGATCTACGCATGGCTTGCCATGCACCCATCGAAACCTGCCACTGTGCTTGGAACAGGAAATATCACCCGAGTTGCCAGCGCGTTTACTTCACAGTCACTTAGCATGAGTCGCGAGCAGTGGTATCGCATTTGGACAGCGTCTACTGGGCATAGCGTACCATAAAGCGGTATGTGTTTGGATAGGAGCCAATTTACGCGACAGTTTTGCAAATTCAGCCACAAAAAAGGGCCTTTCGGCCCTACGTGTTGCAGCAAGTAAAAAATAAGGTGATGCGGTTGTCACAGGACCGCTCACCTTTGGTCATCACAGATTAAAATCTAATCCATAACTTACGTAAGCTTTAATATCGTCGCTACTGTCTAAGTCGGTTTTTACTAATCCAAAGGTAAAGCCTTGCGTAGATAAGCTCACGCCGTAATCCATATAAGCGTCATCTTCTCCTGTCCACTCAAGCACTGTGTCTCCACTGGAGCGACCAATATGTAGAGTTAATTCACTGTCTTTAAAAATGGGGAAGCTGGCCGACACTTCGGCATAAAGCATGTCTTCTTCTGCGGTTGAATCGCTTTGTGCTGTGGCTAGGTGGCTTAGTTTAAACGTAAAGTATTGCCAGCCAAGCGCGGCGTAAATCTCGCCAAAATCAATATCTCCACTGGCATCGGGATAGGTGTAGTGGATATAACCGAAATCAAAACTCATGCCCTTGATTTCGCCAGCGTAACCCGCGTACAGATCCATTTCGTAACTGGCTGAGTCGCCAAAGTCGATGTTAGAGACCCAAGTGCCCGCATAAAACCCAGACTCATTGCTATAATCCAAGCCGCCAGACACCGCTGCGCCGTCATCAGTCTGGGTGATACCACGCCAGTAATAATTTGAGCTTGCCGCAATATTCGCGGTCACTTCCGCCTGAGCAGAGACACAAAAGCACGCAGTCAGGCCGCCGAGTAGCATAAGTAAAGGTTTGTTTTTCATTCTGTTTTCCCCATTGAACGCAGAGTTATTATTCGGTTGTTGTCATTGCATTTTCTGCAAAGAGTGAGTGCAAGGGGGAGGCCAACGTCAGGAAATGGCGGAGAATTTATTCTATGTTATTAAAAATATTAGAATTTAATTTCTGAGTTTCGAAAGTAGGACAGAGTGATTTGCATAAATGTTGCACATGGCTGGTGCAAAGTACCATAGCTTGCACAGTATTAATGCAAGCTATAGATTGCGCTAGCCGTTATTGAAGTTTAGGTTAGCTATCCAAAGATGGTGCGCATTAGGCTGATGGTTTCATCAACACTGCGGCCTTTTTCTACTTCAGCGACTATCGAGTCACGTTTGGCGCGAATATGCTCTGGAATAGACTCATCCGCAAGGGCGCGGTCGACTAACACTTTTGCAGATTCTTTACCGCGGCGTACGGTCTTTTTGCCACCACTGGTGCCGGTGCGCTTAGGCTTATGCAGTAGCTTAAAGTAATTGGAGTTAGTGGCGGTGTCTTTGTCCGCGTAATAAAAAAGGCATGGTAGCAGCGCTTTAATTTCAGCAAGTTGTGTTTCAAATTCATCCACGGGAGCGGCCATCGTATACCATGGCATTGCTTTAACGGTGCTGACGACATCGGTCCAGTAACGCTCAAAATCGCGATTGTTTAGCTTAGCAACACCAAGCGCTTGGCATAAAGCGTCAAGCTTGCTCGAGGTTATTGGTGTGAACACATCTGGGCGACGCATTGCTAATAGACGAGTGGCTGGTGCAAGCGTTGGCTTTTCCTCGCTGCCAGCAAAGGCACTTAAATACCCCACCATAAATGATTGGTAATGCTCGAGCGTCACGTCACCTTCTGCAGGGATTGCGGCTAGCGCTTCATCAAAAGCACCCGGAAGGTCATCTAATAACTGGTGAAAGCCTTTTGCACTTTTGGTGGAGGCAAACCACTCCACGTCAAACTGATACACGCTGGTATCTAAATTTGCAGCATGCTTACCGCTAAAGGCGAGGCGATCTTCTTTGATCATGTCTTTAAGTGGAGTGCTGCGCATTGGTTTAAGGTATTCAATCAGTTTTAATTGCTCATCTAGTGCAATCACTTCTTTATGACTAGCAATAAATGCAGCCACCATAGGCCAAGGCGCAATGCGTAACGTCTTGAGTTGTATATAGCTAATCGCTGCGATGAGCAGATCTTGTAGCTTTTTCACTGTGGGTAATTGATGGTCATCCAGTAAATCAAAATTGATACGATTTTTCGCCACATCAAGCAGTTCATAACACCAACCAAGAAAATCTTCAGGGTGATTTTCCACCTTAACCGCCATCAGATTAAGGCTGATCTCCGTGGCTTGTTTGAGGATATTTTGATAAATCTGACTTTCTTGTTCGCCCAAGGCCATGTTTGACGGTGATATGAGCAGTTTCTTCATGCGGGTTAGATACTCCAAGTTTGATTAATAAACCAACCAGTAAAATATAGCTAATGACGCTAAAAACTGGCAAGGGCGAGGATCATACCGATTAGTCAAAAGGTTGCAATCGCTCAGTACAAATTATTTGCCTTTATTCATGGTATATTCGACTACAGCCGTTATCATAAAGAGAACCAAGCCTTACGAAGGAAAAGCAATGAACCGGCTAGTTAAAATCGTAGGCGCCATTGTCGCGCTTATTATTATTCTTGTTATCGCAGCCCCGTTTTTAATCCCCAAACAGGCAATTATTGACCAAGTCACGTCACAGGTTGAGTCAGTGACAGGTAGAAAACTGTCGATCGATGGCGACTCTGACATCGGTATTTTCCCAACGCTGCACATTGAGCTAAACCAAGTGCGATTTGCCAACATGGCAACGGGCAGTCGCCCAGATATGTTCGCCATGGAGCAACTTGCCGTGCATATTCCGTGGTTAAGTGCGCTGTCTGGTGAAGCTAAGCTTGAGCGCTTTGTGATCAATAATCCTAAAATTATCCTAGAAACCGACAAACAAGGTAATGCTAACTGGCAGTTGCTACCCACCAGTGCAGAAAACACGCCAACGGCGCAAACCAGTTCACAAGGTAATATGCAGTTACCAGAAGGCTTAGATGTTAGCCTTGGCGAAGTGGCGATTTATGGTGGTTCGGTGACTTACCTTGATGGTGTGACAGGCGCTGAATATCAGGTAACTGATTTAGACATTAGCATGATGCTATCGTCACTGTACCAACCATTAGAAGTCGACGGCAAGCTGACTTTTCAAGGTCAAACTTTTAACCTAGTTACTACACTCGATAACCCCGCAAAGGCGATCGAAGGTGAAACCTTTAATGTTGAACAACAAGTAAAATCAGCGCTGTTCAACCTTGACTATAAAGGTGAAATTGCAGAGCAAGGTAAAACCATTCGCGGTCAATTAGCCTTGACTGGCGACTCGGTAAAAGCGCTAGCTAAGTGGCAGGGCGTTGACCTAAAAGCCAAAGAAAATGCGTTCAACGACTTTGGCCTAAACGCTAAAATGACGATGCAAGGGCAAGTCTTTACTCTCAATGCCTTAGAGGCAACCTTGGACGAATTGGTAATAAAAGGTCAAAGCAAAGTCACCCTCTCAGGTAAGCCTGATATTACCGCGAGTGTTGACCTTGGCATGTTAGATTTTAACCCGTATTTGCCAGAACCTGTGGAAAAACCACAAACGCAACCTGAGTCAGAAGGCGCACCAGCACAGCCTATCGTGTGGGATGACACTGCAATTGATTTGTCAGCACTTAATAGCCTCAATGCGAATGTGAAGATCACCTCTACAGGGCTACGTGCGAGAGAAATTAAGCTTGGCGAAAACCAAATCAGCTTAGTACTTAACTCAGGTAAGGCGACACTGAGCCTAGATAAGTTCCAAGCCTATGAAGGTCAGGGTAAAGGTAAGGTTGTTGTAAATGCAGTAGCAAAACCTTATGTCATCAGTACTGACTTTGCATTAACGGCAATTAACGCTGAGCCACTACTGACCGATGCCATTGGTTTTGACAAAGTATTGGGCAAAGGTAGTCTTAATTGGGCGTTAAACACACAAGGTGTCAGTCAAAAGCAATTTGTGAATGCTCTTGATGGTAAATTAGGTTTTGAGTTCAAAGATGGTGGCGTAAAAGGCGCAAACCTTGCTGAGATGATCCGTAAGGGCAAAGAGATGCTCAAAGGTGACTTCTCTTCGGTATCGCAAGGACTCAATGCCAATTTCGACCCAGATCAAAAAACCGACTTCTCAGCCATGACTGGCACCTTTGTCTTTACCAAAGGCGTAGGTCAAAACGATGACTTCTCGTTGGCAAGCCCGTTACTACGAGTGACAGGCAAGGGCACCGTTGATTTACCACAAACTTTAGTTGATTATCGTGTGGTGACTGGAATTGTTGATACCATTGAAGGGCAAGCCAGCAGCGATGACAGTACCGGCTTTAAAATTCCGGTGCGGATCAAAGGTCCATTCCACAAAGTTGAAACTAGCTTAGACCTAAAAGAAGCGGCAAAAGACAAAGCCAAAGACAAGGTTAAGGATAAGGTAAAAGACAAACTTAAAGGTTTGTTTGGTGGATAGATCTTTATGACGCTTCAATAAACAGCTCATCTGTTTGTTTTAAATCAATTTCAGCTAAACAAGGGCTTGCCGATGGTAGCCCTTGTTCTATATTTATCGCGAGTTAATTATCTATATGCAGTTATAGTGAGCTTATGATGACTTATGCCTATAAACTGTAACCAGCTGTAATAGAATTACTGCTATTCATGTGCTTAGATAGATGCGAATAGCTCTATAAACAAACGAAGGATAAAAGAATGAGTACACCTATTTTACTCGAATACACGGTGACGCCAAAAGCTGAGGGTAACTGGATATTTTCAAATGACGATAAACCAGTTGAACTTAAATTAGCTCAGGGTGAAAGCGCTGTTCTAACTTATAAGCTCGTTACTGATGAAGCCGGCTGGAGCTTTGCTGAAAACGGTACTTTTTTTACCGAAGCGCAAGACAATTTCAATTATAACCTTACAAGCACATTAAAAGATGAGTTAACGGTTGAGGTGAAGATTGAAGCATTGAATGTTGCGAATACGCTAAGTGAAAATGATATCAAAGCGCTTTCAGCTAACCCTGGTGCGAGGGTTGTTACACTCGTAGACAATAACAACTCGAATATTGAGTTCAGACTTGTTGCTCAATACAATTCCGCAAATGGTGCTGTGCGTTATTTCTCTCAAGATCCAAGGGTGATTATTGACGACCCAGATATTCCAGGTTAATTCGTAATTTGCACTTGGCACAGATAGGTAAAGTGTTCTGTGCCAATTCTTAATTCAAGTGATGGTGAGTGACATAATGTCTTGAACCATGACAGGCGATAAAAAGACGGGCTCCAGCCTAAATCAATGCTTTTTTTCAGTGAAGCCATCGCGGAATACTTTTCTTCTATCAGCGTTTGAATTAGCGATTTTACGTAAAAAGCCTCAGCTGAATCGGGATACTCAGCCAAATATTCATCAATTGCTATTAATGCCTCTTGATGCCTACCTAGGTGTGCTAGAGCTTGGATGCGCACGACTTCAACTTGGCTTGCTGGATCACTGGCTAAAATTTGCAGATACACTTCACTGGCTTTCGCCTTCTCGCCCATTAGTGAGTATATGTCTGCGTAGTTAAGTAAGATTTCTACATTACTGGGCGCCAACTGAGTTGCTCGTTCAGCAAACTCGAGTGCCCGCTCTAAATCACCTAATAACATCAATACAATGGCATAATTATTAAAGGTAGCAGTACTTGTATATGAGCGCTTAACTAGAGCTTGATAAGATTTCTCTGCGTCATGGAGCTTGCCAAGTAAAAGAGAGATATCAGCAATGGCCTTCAGTGTTTTCAGATTATCTGGGCCGTAGTGGCTGGCTGCTCGTAAGTACGGCAAGGCTTCTTCATATTGGCCAAGCTTCATATTGAACAAGGCTGCGTTGCGGATGACTTTTAAGGTTGGCCTAAGTTCATAGGCAAGCTCAGTGTGATGAAGTGCCGAAGCGTAATCGTCTATTAAATTATAGTAGATGCTGATCAGAGCATGCTTTTGATACTCGTCCTTGGCTGAGTTCTGAATGGCTAAAAAGGTTTCTTTGGCATGGCTCTTGTCTTTTGCAAGAGCATAAAACTTGAGATAGGACCCTTGAATAATTGTACTTGCTTTTAATCTCTTGGGGGCTTGCTGTAATACTTGTTCCCAGTTTAGAAGTACTTGGTCATTCGAACTATCTCTATATAACTGCGGCGCGAGTTCAGAGTAAAGTGAATACAGCGGCAGGAAGTCCGGCGCAGTATCAATCAGCGTTGTTAACTCTTTTAATATCGCAGCGCGGTCCGCCTCTTTTACTAAACTCGCATCATGCAGTGTGGCGTAGTTATTCAGTAGTGTTTTATTGCTAGTGGCTAAATCAGTTGAGCCTCCGGTTAATGAAGTGAGGGCCGAGGCTGTAATAGCAAAAACACGGCTGTAGTTTTCATTCGAGGTCATCGTTCGCGCACTATTAATTAAGGCTCCATTAGACGCATCAACTAAGTCGATAACGATGTCACAGCTTTGAATATTACAGTCTAGTTTTATCGTAATGAGCTCATTACTATTTAACGCTCGCCCCAATGCCTTTAATGGTGCTTCAACACCAATAAATTTTTGTGTTTGCTCTACTTCACTGTCTGAAATGAAGACGTAATCACTGTTACTTAAAAAATGTTGTTTAAGTGCGTCGTTAATTGCTAACTCGATGTTTTGTTGATGCGCTTCAAGTAGTTGAAAAGAGTTAGTGAATTTTATCGGTAGCGCTGCAATATAGATCTTAGGCTTGGTTTCCTGCCAATACCAGTACCCACCAACGGCTAAGCACGCTAAAAAGGTGAAAAGTGCTGCAATACCTAGTTGCTTTTTACGTGCTTTGGCTTTCTCTCTAGCTCTATCTCGTAGCTCTATTTGTTCAAGTGACACTGTCGCTTCGCTGTTATCGTAGCTAAAGGCGTGTAAAATTTGCTTTAGCTGCTGACTGACTTCATTCGCGCTGCTTGGACGAGCGTTTTTGTCATATTGCAATAGGCGATCAATGAGCTGTGCCAGTGCAGGGGGAATATCTAAAATACGTTTAGCACTGGCTTTTAACGGCTGGAACTTGATCTGTTCAGCAATAGATTTGTCACTGCCATCGTCAGCTTGTTCGAAATAAGGATGATGTCCTGCTAACAGTTGATGGGCTATTAGTCCAAATGAGAATAAGTCACTGCGACTGTCTAGCGTTTCATCACGAAGCTGCTCTGGTGACATTGCTGTGAGACTACCGTAACTGGTATGTGGACGAGAGGCTTGGTTGTCTTCTAATTGTGAAATACCAAAGTCGGCAATTTTGGCTACGCTCTGTTCATTAACCAGTATATTGCCAGGTTTTAAGTCTAAATGAAGAATGTTCTGGCCATGAGCTGAGGCCAGCCCATCGGCTATATGACTTAGCAGCTCGACTTTTTGCTCGGTAGTTAATACGTGTGTTTTTGTGTAGTGCTGTAAAGTTGCACCTTGCACATATTCCATTTCCAAAGCCATTTGGCCATCGCTTTCAAATACATCATAAATTTGTACTATGTTTGGATGGTTAAAACGCGCTAACAGGCGGGCTTCGTTGAGTGCATCTGATTGCGTGTGCTGAGTTAGTGATATCACCTTTACCGCTACTCGGCGGCCTAATTTTTTGTCG
Source organism: Pseudoalteromonas sp. S2755 (assembly GCF_005886535.1). GTDB lineage: Bacteria > Pseudomonadota > Gammaproteobacteria > Enterobacterales > Alteromonadaceae > Pseudoalteromonas. The sequence goes on along the minus strand of NZ_PNDS01000080.1, from coordinate 10,380 downwards.
GTAGCAAGGTACACTTTGCTCATTCCGCCTTCGGCGAGCAAGATCACGTCCTGATAGTATTCTTCTAACTTCAACACAGCGCTGTCTTTCTCTTTTATTATTGGGATTAGTGTATCGCTAAAAATACTAAATTAGTACCATTTGCGTTGGCCTTAGTCGCAAATAACAAGTTGAAAATTTAACACTTTGTCATACTCACAGCCTCATATAGGTTATAAGGATAAATAACAATAAGGACAAACAAATGGCAAAGTTATCTTCTAATTTAGTTTCTCACTTCAGTTTGGCTGCCATGATGGCAAGCGCTCTGCTCGTAAATACTTCTAGTATAGCGGCTGATAGCAACCAAACCTTTAATTATCCTAATAATGCTCGTAACGCAATAAGCCTTACGTTTGATGATGCAAGACCAAGTCAAGTTGATGTGGGAGTGCCGCTACTCAATCGCCATAAGGTGAAAGGCACATTTTATGTTATGCCACCACAGGTGAAGGAAAAGCTCGCATTGTGGCAAGCCGCGGCGAAGCAGGAGCATGAAATAGGCAACCACACCAGTGAACACTTATGTACGGGTAACTTTGCTTGGCTAAGGGAAAAGGACAAAGGGCTGGAACAAGTTGATTTGGCCTACATAGAACGCGATGTAGTAAGCACCACAAAATATATTGAAAAGCATTTGGGCGTAACCCCCAGAAGCTTTGCATACCCTTGTGGTAATACCTTTGTTGGTCGCGGCGCTGAAGTAAAAAGTTATGTACCAGTGATTGCGAAGTATTTTGACAGTGGCCGTACGTGGTTAGATGAAACCGCTAACCACCCAACTTATACTGACTTTGCGCAACTCACCGGAATCAGGATGGACGGTGTTAGCTTTGAAGAACTAAAAGGGCTACTGGAGCATCTTAGGGCAAATAATAGTTGGATCATACTTGCTGGACATGAAGTGGGTGAAAAAGGCATGTACACCGTAGATACCAAAATGTTAGACCAGCTTATTCCTTACTTACAGGACCCAAAAAATGGTTATTGGCTAGACACCGTAAGCAATGTGGGTGATTACATCAAAAGTAAAAGAGAGCCGTAGGTCGAGATTTATCTCGACTTGACGGTTTCTAAAATTCTCTCGTCGCTCCATATAGCTGTTTGCTCAAAGCTTGAGCTTGTTTGATCAAAGCTTGAGCTTGTTTGCTCAAAGCTTGAGCTTGTTTGCTCAAAGCTTGAGCTTGTTTGTGAGAAAAGGATGAGAAATTCTTGTTCACAGCCTACTAAGCGATATGCTTAAACAATAATCGAAACAAAATTTCCGCTGTAAAATTTGTTCAATATATGCGCAAGTGGTTGAATTCTCGATTGCTTGCCGCCATATCCTCAAACTGTAATCGGTACGTCATGTTAACGCGTTAAATTAATTAAAAATTGAACTATCTTTGATGCGACATTGCTGATACAATTGCCCGCCCTTGAAAGACATAATCACAGTTTTTTGAGTGGAATTTAACCTAAATGCCTTGATTTTGAACGAAATCTAGGCGAGTTGTAACTACACCGGAGGTCATTAAGATGATCCAAATGCAAACTCAGCTGGACGTTGCTGATAACAGCGGCGCTCGCAAAGTGCAGTGTATAAAAGTCCTTGGTGGTTCGCACCGTCGCTATGCAGCGGTTGGCGACATCATTAAAGTTTCTGTTAAAGAAGCGATTCCTCGCGGCAAAGTGAAGAAAGGTGATGTTAAAAACGCAGTAGTAGTGCGTACTAAAAAAGGCGTACGTCGTCCAGACGGCTCTTTAATCCGTTTCGATAGCAATGCGGCTGTTATCTTAAATGATAACTTACAGCCTATTGGTACTCGTATCTTCGGCCCTGTGACTCGTGAACTTCGTACTGAAAAGTTCATGAAGATCGTTTCACTAGCACCAGAAGTACTATAAGGAGTCGATCATGGCAGCAAAAATCCGTCGTGATGACGAAGTAATCGTACTAGCCGGTAAAGACAAAGGTAAGCGCGGTAAAGTGCTTTCAGTTGTTACTGAAACTGGCCGAGTATTTGTTGAAGGCGTTAACATCATCAAGAAACACCAGAAGCCTGTACCACAACTACAGCAAGCTGGCGGTGTTGTTGAGAAAGAAGCGTCAGTCGACGTATCAAACGTAGCGATTTTCAATGCCGAAACTGGCAAAGCGGATCGTGTAGGTTTTAGATTTGAAGACGGTAAAAAAGTCCGTTTCTTCAAGTCTACCGGTAAAACTATTTAATAGTTGGAGTAGACGATGGCGAAACTGCATGAAGTGTACAAAGACAAAGTGGTAAAAGAGCTTCAAGAGAAGTTCGGTTACAGCTCTGTCATGCAAGTCCCTCAGATCGAAAAGATCACACTTAACATGGGTGTGGGCGAAGCCCTAGCTGACAAGAAAATTCTAGAAAACGCAGTAGCAGACCTAGAATCAATCTCTGGTCAGAAGCCTCTAGTGACTAAAGCACGCAAATCAGTTGCTGGCTTTAAGATCCGTGAAGGTTACCCAATTGGCTGTAAAGTAACCCTACGCGGCGAGCGTATGTGGGATTTCCTAGAGCGTTTAGTCTCTATCGCGATGCCACGTATTCGTGACTTCCGCGGTGTTAGCGCAAAGTCTTTTGACGGTCGCGGTAACTACTCTATGGGCGTACGTGAACAAATCATCTTCCCAGAAATTGATTATGATAAAGTAGACCGCGTTCGCGGTATGGATATCACAATCACTACTTCTGCGAAAACAGATGACGAAGGCCGTGCGTTGTTAGAAGCGTTCAACTTCCCATTCAAAAAGTAAGGGTAGGGTTATGGCAAAGAATTCAATGAAAGCACGTGACGTAAAACGTGCTAAATTAGTTGCTCAGTATGCTGAAAAGCGTGCTGCGTTAAAAGCTATCATCAGCGATGTTAATGCATCTGATGATGAGCGTTGGGATGCAGTGTTAAAGCTACAGTCTTTACCACGCGATTCTAGCCCTTCACGTCAACGTAATCGTTGTAACATCACGGGCCGCCCTCATGGTTATCTTCGCAAGTTCGGCTTAAGCCGTATCAAAGTTCGCGAAGCAGCGATGCGCGGTGAAATTCCTGGCCTTAAAAAGGCTAGCTGGTAATAGAATCACGGGAGTAAGACATGAGCTTGCAAGATCCAATTGCGGATTTGTTCACACGTATCCGTAACGGTCAGTCTGCGAAGAAGGTATCTGTTTCAATGCCAACTTCAAAGCTGAAAGTAGCTGTAGCTAAGGTACTTAAAGACGAAGGTTATATCACTGACTTCGCAGTATCTGGTGACGTAAAAGCAGAATTGACTATCGAACTTAAGTACTTCGAAGGCAAAGCTGTAATCGAAAACATCCAGCGTGTTAGCCGCCCTGGTCTACGTATCTATAAGAGACGTGACGAATTACCTAAGGTAATGGGTGGTCTAGGTATCGCTATCGTATCAACTTCTAAAGGCCTGATGACAGACCGCGCTGCGCGTACCGCTGGCGTTGGTGGTGAAATCATTGGCTTTGTAGCTTAATCGGAGGGGAACTATGTCTCGTATAGCGAAGGCTCCAATCAATGTTCCTGCCGGTGTTGAAGTTACAATTAACGGCCAGGACATCAAAGTTAAAGGCAAGAACGGTGAATTAACTCGCACAATCAACGATGCGGTTGAAGTTTCACTAAACGACAACGTTATCACTACAGCTCCTCGTGAAGTTGCTAATGCTTGGGCTCAAGCTGGTACTGCACGCGCGCTAATCAACAACATGATTGTTGGTGTTAACGATGGTTATGAGAAGAAACTACAGCTAGTAGGTGTTGGTTACCGTGCGGCAGTTAAGGGTAATACATTAGATTTAACCCTTGGCTTTTCTCACCCAGTGAACTTCGAGATCCCAACAGGTATCACTATCGAAGCTCCAAGCCAGACTGAAATTGTTGTTAAAGGCGCAGACAAGCAGTTAGTTGGTCAAACAGCTGCTAACATCCGCTCATACCGTGAACCAGAGCCTTATAAAGGTAAAGGTGTACGTTACGCTGATGAGCACGTGCGTCGTAAAGAGGCTAAGAAGAAGTAAGGTAAGACGATGGATAAGAAAACAGCTCGTCTACGTCGTGCTAAGCGCACTCGTAGAAATATTATCGAACAAGGCACAACACGTCTTGTTATCCACCGCACGCCACGTCACATTTACGCTCAAGTAATCAATGCTGAGGGTAATGTACTGGCTGCTGCTTCTACTGTTGAAAAAGCAATTGTTGAAACAGTTAAAGGCACAGGCAACATCGAAGCGGCTCAAGCAGTTGGTAAAGCAATCGCTGAGCGCGTAGCTGACAAAGGCGTTGAAAAAATCGCTTTTGATCGCAGTGGCTTTAAATATCACGGCCGTGTGAAGGCGCTAGCTGATGCTGCGCGCGAAGCCGGTCTGCAATTCTAGGAGTAGACAATGGCTAACGTAGAAGCAAAAGCACAACAGCCTGAATTGGCTGAAAAGCTAATCGCGGTAAACCGTGTGTCTAAAGTGGTTAAAGGTGGTCGTATCTTTAGCTTCACTGCACTAACAGTAGTTGGTGATGGCGCTGGTAAAGTAGGTTTTGGTTATGGTAAAGCACGTGAAGTTCCTGCTGCTATTCAAAAAGCAATGGAAAAAGCACGTCGCAACATGATCACTGTTGAACTAAAAGGTAACACGCTACAGCACCCAATCAAGGGTCGCCACGCGGGTTCTAAAGTATACATGCAGCCAGCATCTGAAGGTACAGGTATCATCGCAGGTGGTGCGATGCGTGCAGTACTAGAAGTAACTGGTGTACAGAACGTACTATCTAAAGCATACGGTTCAACTAACCCGATCAACATCGTTCGCGCAACTATCGCAGCGCTAGAGAATATGAATTCTCCAGAAGGTATTGCTGCGAAGCGTGGTCTTAGCGTTGACGAAATCTTGGGGTAAGACACCATGGCAAACACAGTAAAAGTAACTCAAGTACGTAGCTCAATCGGTCGTTTACCGAAGCATAAAGCTACATTACGTGGCCTTGGTTTACGTCGTATCAATCACACTGTTGAGCTAGAAGATACGCCAGCAGTTCGCGGTATGATCAACCAAGTTTCTTACATGGTTAAGGTTGAGGGGTAATTCGATGAACTTGAATACACTTTCACCTGCTGCAGGTTCAAAAACAGCTGGTAAGCGTGTTGGCCGTGGTATCGGTTCTGGTCTTGGTAAGACTGGTGGTCGTGGTCACAAAGGTCAAAAGTCACGCTCTGGCGGTAAAGTACGCGTTGGTTTCGAAGGCGGTCAAATGCCTATGCAACGTCGTCTACCTAAGTTTGGTTTCACTTCACGCAAATCTCTTGTGTCTAAAGAAGTGAATCTATTCGAAATCGTTAAAGTTGAAGGCGATGTGGTAGATCTAAACGCGTTACAGGCAGCTGGTATCGTTAAAAAGAACATCCAGTTCGTAAAAGTTGTAAAATCTGGCGAAGTTTCACGCGCTGTTACTGTTAAAGGCATGAAAGTGTCTAAAGGTGCACGCGAAGCTATCGAAGCTGCCGGAGGCAAGGTAGAAGACTAAGGAAGTACGCTATGGCTAAACCAGGTCAAGATATGCAAAGTGCACAAAGTGGGCTTGCGGAACTGAAGCGCCGATTACTATTCGTATTGGGTGCTATCATTATTTACCGTCTGGGCTCTTTTGTGCCAATCCCTGGGATTGACGCCGCTGTACTTGCCGAATTCTTCGAGCAACAAAAGGGCACCATTGTTGAGATGTTCAACATGTTCAGCGGTGGTGCGCTTGAGCGTGCATCGGTATTGGCGCTAGGTATTATGCCGTACATCTCGGCTTCGATTATTATGCAGCTATTAACGCACATACATCCTGCGATGATAGAGCTTAAGAAAGAAGGTGAGCAAGGGCGTAAGAAAATCAGCCAGTATACGCGTTATGGTACGCTTGTGCTTGCTACATTCCAATCGATAGGTATCGCTACTGGTCTACCTAATATGATGGAAGGCCTAGTTGTGAATCCAGGCTTCGGCTTCTATTTCACAGCTGTAGTGAGCTTAGTCACGGGAACGATGTTCCTTATGTGGTTGGGCGAACAAATCACTGAGCGTGGTATCGGTAACGGTATCTCAGTTCTAATATTTGTTGGTATTGTAGCTAACCTGCCGTCTGCAATTGGTTCGACAGCAGAAATGGCGCGCCAAGGTGATCTGCATATTTTAGCATTGTTATTGATTGCGGTAATCGTATTCGCTGTAACTTACCTAGTTGTGTTCTTCGAGCGTGGTCAACGTCGTATCGTTGTAAACTATGCGAAGCGTCAACAAGGTCGTCAGGTATTTGCTGCTCAAAGCACGCATTTACCATTAAAAGTTAACATGGCGGGTGTTATTCCACCAATCTTTGCTAGCAGTATCATTTTGTTCCCTGGTACAATAGCAAGCTGGTTTGGCCAAGGTGAAGGTCCGGTCGCTGATGTGCTACAAGCTATCTCAGCAGTATTGACTCCAGGTCAACCACTGTATGCGATGGTATTAGCTGCGGCTATTATCTTCTTCTGCTTCTTCTACACTGCGTTGGTGTTTAACCCGCGTGAGACAGCAGATAACCTGAAAAAATCTGGCGCTTTTATTCCAGGCATTCGTCCAGGTGAGCAGACATCTAAATACATTGATAAAGTGATGACACGCCTGACATTGGCAGGTGCTTTGTATATAACCTTTATCTGTCTGGTGCCCGAGTTTATGACTATGGCATGGCAAACGCCATTCTACTTCGGCGGTACATCGATTCTGATTATCGTTGTTGTCATCATGGACTTTATGGCACAAGTACAGACTCATATGATGTCACATCAATATGATTCTGTGCTGAAAAAAGCGAACCTTAAAGGCTACGGCCGTTAAGGTCAGTTTACGGAGTTGAGTAATGAAAGTACGTGCTTCCGTTAAGAAAATTTGCCGTAACTGCAAAGTAATCAAGCGTGCAGGTGTTGTACGTGTGATCTGCAGTGAGCCAAAGCACAAGCAAAGGCAAGGCTAAGCAAATTAAGTCGTGCAGGCTGAGTAACTTTACTTAGCCTGTTTCTTTGGTAAAACTTGAATGTCGGTTGGGTATCCTATACGGGCTTTCCAGCAAGATGATAATCAAGTTTATTTATAGGAGATATGTTAGTGGCCCGTATCGCAGGCATTAACGTTCCTGATCATAAGCATGCTGTTATCGGTTTAACAAGCATCTATGGTGTAGGTAAAACTCGCGCTAAGGCGATCTTAGCTGCGACAGGTATCGCTGAAACTACTAAAATCGGCGAGTTAAATGACGAAACACTTGACATCCTTCGTGAAGAAGTTGGCAAGTACACTGTTGAAGGTGATCTTCGTCGTGAAGTTACACTAAACATCAAGCGTCTTATGGACCTTGGTTGTTTCCGTGGCTTACGTCACCGTCGTTCGCTACCACTACGTGGTCAGCGTACTAAGACTAACGCGCGTACTCGTAAGGGTCCTCGCAAGCCTATCAAGAAATAAGGTGGGGTAAGTTATGGCAAAAGCACCAATTCGTCGTAAAAAGGTCAAAAAGCAGGTTGTTGACGGCATGGCTCACGTTCATGCATCTTTCAACAACACGATTGTGACCATCACTGACCGTCAAGGTAATGCTCTTTCTTGGGCGACTGCGGGTGGTTCAGGTTTCCGTGGTTCTCGTAAGTCTACTCCATTCGCTGCACAGGTTGCTGCGGAGCGTGCAGGTGTTGCTGCACAAGAGTACGGTCTTAAGAACCTAGAAGTATTCATCAAAGGTCCAGGTCCAGGCCGTGAGTCTGCTGTTCGTGCATTGAATGCTGCTGGTTACCGTATCACTAACATCACTGACGTGACGCCAATTCCACACAATGGTTGTCGTCCACCGAAGAAACGTCGCGTATAACAATAGGTTAGGAGAAAGAACATGGCAAGATATTTGGGCCCTAAGCTCAAGCTGAGTCGTCGTGAAGGTACTGACCTGTTCCTTAAAAGCGGCGTAAGAGCAATTGACTCTAAGTGTAAACTAGAAACAGCACCTGGTCAGCACGGCGCACGTAAAGGTCGTCTATCTGATTACGGTTTACAGCTACGTGAAAAGCAAAAAGTTCGTCGTATCTACGGTGTACTAGAAAAGCAATTCCGTAACTACTACAAAGAAGCTGCTCGCCTTAAAGGTAACACAGGTGAAAACTTGTTACAGCTTCTAGAGCAACGTCTAGACAATGTTGTATATCGCATGGGTTTTGCAAGCACACGTGCTGAAGCGCGTCAGCTAGTAAGCCACAAAGCGGTTATGGTTAATGGTCGTGTTGTTAATATCCCTTCTTTCGTAGTTACTCCTGAAGATGTAGTAGTAATTCGCGAGAAGTCTAAAAAGCAAGCGCGTATCATCGCTGCTCTAGAGTTGGCTGAGCAACGTGAAAAGCCAACTTGGATTGAAGTTGACGGTAAGAAAATGGAAGGCACTTTCAAGCGTCTACCAGAGCGTTCTGATCTGTCTGCGGACATTAACGAACAACTAATCGTCGAACTTTACTCGAAGTAAAGTTAAGAGTTAAGAGAGGATAAAATGCAGGGTTCTGTAACCGAATTCCTAAAACCAAGATTAGTCGATATCGACGCTGTAAGCTCAACGCGTTCTAAAGTAGTTTTAGAGCCTCTAGAGCGTGGTTTTGGCCACACACTAGGTAATGCTCTACGTCGTATACTTCTTTCATCTATGCCTGGTTGTGCTGTGACAGAAGTTGAAATTGACGGCGTATTGCACGAGTACAGCGCGAAAGAAGGCGTACAAGAAGACATCATTGAAATTCTGTTAAACCTTAAAGGTCTAGCGGTATCTCTAGAAGGTAAAGATGAAGTTTTCCTTACCCTGACTAAGTCTGGTGTAGGCCCTGTGACTGCGGCTGATATCCAGCACGACGGAGATGTGACTATCGCCAACCCTGAGCATGTCATTTGTCACTTAACGGCTGACAATAGCGAAATCAGCATGCGCATTCGTGTTGAGCGTGGTCGCGGTTATGTACCGGCGTCTAGTCGTTTATCCTCTGATGACGATGAGCGCCCAATCGGCCGTTTGTTGCTAGATGCATCATTCAGCCCGGTTGAGCGTATTGCGTACTCGGTTGAGTCAGCTCGTGTTGAGCAGCGTACAGACTTAGATAAACTAATCATCGATATGGAAACGAACGGCACTTTAGATCCTGAAGAAGCGATCCGCCGTGCGTCAACTATCCTTGCTGAGCAATTAGATGCATTCGTAGACCTACGTGATGTTTCTGAGCCAGAAGAGAAAGAAGAGAAGCCGGAGTTCGATCCGATTCTACTTCGTCCAGTTGATGACTTAGAACTAACTGTACGTTCTGCAAACTGTCTGAAAGCCGAGCAAATTCAATATATCGGTGACTTAGTACAGCGTACTGAAGTTGAGCTTCTGAAAACACCAAACCTTGGTAAGAAGTCTCTAACTGAAATTAAAGACGTGCTAGCTTCACGTGGTCTATCTCTAGGTATGCGCCTAGAAAATTGGCCACCTGCAAGTCTAGCTGAGTAATCTAAGTTACTATATTAGTTTAGTTAGAAGGATAGGGTCATGCGCCATCGTAAGAGTGGTCGTCAATTAAACCGTAACAGCAGCCATCGCAAAGCGATGTTTAGCAATATGGCTGGTTCTTTGGTGAAGCACGAAATCATCAAAACTACTTTGCCTAAAGCAAAAGAGCTGCGCCGTGTAATTGAACCTTTAATCACACTGGCTAAGACTGACAGCGTAGCAAACCGTCGTTTAGCGTTTGCTCGCACGCGTGATAAAGAAGTAGTTGGTAAATTGTTCACTGAGATCGGTCCACGTTTCGCGGATCGTCCAGGTGGTTACACTCGTATTCTTAAGTGTGGCTTCCGTACAGGTGATAATGCACCAATGGCTTACATTGAACTACTAGATCGCCCAGCGACTGAAGAAGTTCAAGAAGACGCACAGTCTGCAGAGTAATTAGTCTTATTAAAGACACAAAAAAGCCGAGCATAGCTCGGCTTTTTCTTTTTCATAACCCGTACAGTACAACCGCTAGTATTAGATTAAGACCACTGCTTATTCTCGTAAAGGTGCAGATGCACATAAGCAAATAGACCCACACCATAATATTCAAACTCAACAAAATTAACCTCCCACCAAGCACTATCTAAGTCCAAGCTTTTGATTGGGTATATTTAAATGTGCAGATTAGCTAAAACTTGGTGAATAAACTCCTCTGGTTACGAGAGTCTCTTAGTTAACGATTATGGTGAGTGTGGATGAGCCAATCACGTATACATCTAATACCAATTGAATTAA
>NZ_PNDS01000008.1 GCF_005886535.1 Pseudoalteromonas sp. S2755 | reverse complement strand
CGCTCAGCTTGTTCTTTTGCTAACTGCTCTTGGCGCTCTGCTTCTTGTTGCTCTTTATCGGATTTACCAAAGCCCAACCAAGATAAAAATTTGTTTTTCTTTCCCATATTCACTTATGACCGTGTTAGATAAATTGCATAAACCCAAAGCAAAATGTTGATGATCTTGCTACCATACTCGAAAGCGCCAATCCGCATCAGCTTATTGCTTTTACTTGGATTGATATCACACTTAATTTTGGGCTCGAAAGGCAAGCCGAGGATGGCAACCTTAGTGCTTAGACAAAATTGCGTGCAAGTGTACCATGTTCCGTAAGGATGAAAAATCCTGACACCAAGAACCTTTAATAAAGAAGCAAATTACGTCGCTATGAGAAAATCTAAGCCTAAGTCAAATACCAAACAGTCGGGATTTATTCGCCTGATCAGTGGCAAACATAAAGGTCGCAAGTTACCAGTTCATGATGTTGTGGGATTAAGACCAACAACGGATAGAATGAAAGAAACCGTTTTTAATTGGCTCATGCAGGATGTAAGAGACGCAAAAGTACTCGATTGCTTTGCCGGTGCTGGCAGTCTAGGATTTGAGGCTATTTCACGCTTTGCAGCAAGCGGAACCTTTATCGAACTGGATAAAACCGCGGCGACGCAGCTTAGCAATAATGCAACCTTACTTAAGCTGGATAACGTTGAAATCATTAATACCGACGCATTAACCATGCTGGCAAATAACCCTAAGCAACAGCAATATAACTTGGTTTTTATTGACCCACCCTTTCGCAAAGGGCTTGTGACTCCTTGTTGTGACTTACTTGAGTCACAATCTTGGCTCAGCGAAGACGCACTCATCTATGTTGAATTTGAACAAGAGGCACAACCTGAAACACCAGAAAATTGGCAAGTAATTAAAGAAAAGCATGCAGGACAAGTGATCTGCCGTCTTTATCAGCGCTGAAATTCCCCCATAAAGAATGAAAAAACAGCCGCTAGCGTATGACATGACAGGGCTGGTGTTTTTAGCTATAATTTAAGCTTTACATGCGGTCTTGCTTCAGATTACAATACCGCACCATTTTTGAACCAATTGGCTAGTTTTTAGCCAGATAGAGCTAAGCTCATTAATTAGGTAGGTGAATTTTTAATGCCAGTAATTAAAGTAAGAGAAAACGAGCCGTTTGACGTTGCACTACGTCGTTTCAAACGTTCATGTGAAAAAGCAGGTATCCTTTCTGAAGTTCGTCGTCGCGAGCACTACGAGAAGCCAACTGCTGAGCGTAAGCGCAAAAAAGCTGCAGCGGTTAAGCGTCACATGAAGAAGCTTTCTCGCGAAAACGCACGTCGCGTTAAATTATACTAATCAGTATTGGTCTTGTATCAATGAGCTTATTAGTTACGCTAAAAGACGCACAAAAAGAAGCGATGAAAGCCAAAGATAAACTTCGTCTTGGCGCGATTCGTGCGGTACTTGCTGAAATTAAACAGCGAGAAATCGACAACCAAACTACACTAGACGACGCAGGCATTACTGCGGTTTTAGTTAAGTTGGTTAAGCAACGTCGCGATTCTTATACCCAGTATAAAGATGCAGGGCGTGAAGACTTAGCTGAGATCGAAGCTAACGAAATTAGCGTACTTGAGACATTCCTTCCTAAGCCACTTAGCGAAGATGAAATTGTCGAGCTAATTGATGCCGTGATTGCACAAACTGGTGCGTCAGGCATGCAAGACATGGGCAAAGTAATGGGTGCGATTAAAGCAGAAGCTGAAGGTCGTGCTGATATGGGTAAAGTCTCTGGTTTAATTAAGCAAAGACTTACCGCTTAAGCCCACATACAATTGTATGATTGATAAGTGAACCGAGCCTAGTGCTCGGTTTCTTCGTTTTAGGCGTCATTCGCATCAATGCAGCGCTGATAAAATATCTCACTTGAATTAAGTTGATTTTTTCTCGTTGCTCCTTGATATAATGCGCTCACTCACTAATACAACTTCGGAACTTAAATGAAAGGCAAAATCCCTAGACAGTTTATTGATGACTTGCTCGCAAGAGCGGACATTGTCGAGCTCATAGACGGTCGCGTGGGATTAAAAAAAGCAGGAAAAGACTATCAAGCTTGCTGTCCATTTCACAATGAAAAAACGCCTTCATTTACCGTGTCACGTGATAAACAGTTTTATCATTGCTTCGGCTGTGGTGCTAATGGCAACGCAATTTCCTTTTTAATGGAATACGACAAGCTTGAGTTTGTCGATGCTATTGAAGAATTAGCCGCCCTATTAAACTTAGAAGTACCACGCGAAAATGCCCCGCAAGGGCCGCAACGTTCAATGGAAGAAAAAAAGTCTGACTATGACTTAATGCTCCAAGCGGCTAAGTTTTATCAGCATCAGTTAAAGCACCATAGCAATGCCACGCAAGTAATTGACTACGTAAAAGGGCGCGGCTTGAGTGGCGAAACTGTACAAAAGTTTATGATTGGTTATGCACCACCTGAGTGGGAAGCATTGTGCAATCAAATAGCCCGCAAGCCAGAACACAAGCAACAACTGCTTGATTTAAAATTAGCATCAGAAAAGTCAGCTGGCCGCCAATTTGACTTCTTCCGCGATCGCTTGATGTTCCCTATTCGTGATAAACGTGGTCGTGTCATCGCATTTGGCGGAAGGATAATGGGTGCAGATCAAGGCCCTAAATATCTAAACTCGCCTGAAACACGCATTTTCCATAAAAGTTTCGAGCTTTATGGTTTTTATGAAGCCAAGCAAGCACACAAGCAATTAGATAAGGTGTTGATTGTGGAAGGCTATATGGACGTCGTTGCCCTAGCAGAAAAAGGCATTGATTACGCCGTTGCCGCATTAGGCACTGCAACCACAGCTGAACACATGCAAACTTTGTTTCGTAATACCGACAGAGTGATCTGCTGCTACGACGGTGACAGAGCTGGCCGCGATGCTGCTTGGCGTGCGCTTGACCATGCCCTACCTAACTTGAAAGACGGTAAGTCACTACAGTTTGTATTTTTGCCTGATGGTGAAGATCCGGACTCATTAGTGCAGCAAGAAGGCAAAGACGCCTTTGAAGCACGACTGGAAACGGCAAGCGATTATACGCAAGTATTGTTTACCAAATTACGTGAGCAATGCGACCTTACAAATGATGCAGGCAAATCCAAGCTGCTTACCGATGCCATTCCACTGATCAGCAAAATACCCAGTGACTACTACCAAGAGAGTTTGTTAACTACCTTAGCGAGGTTAATTGGTCGTACTCGTGAGCAGCTTAGTGCTAAATTGGCAAGTAACAAACAGCAGAATAAAATTGAGCGCCAATTTAAAGTGACTCCGATGCGTCGAGCGATTGGCTTACTGCTCCAACATCCACAGCTTGCGCAAACGGTTGAGTATATGCCTGAACTCGGTGAAATGGCGATCCCAGGTATTCAACTACTGCTGAGCTTACAAATGTTATGTAGTGATAATCCACAAATAAACACAGCGCAGTTACTTGAACACTATCGCGGCCAGGCTGAATTCGATGCCTTGAAAAAGCTTGCGATATGGCAACATGGCGTTGCTGAAGATAGGCTAGAAGACGAATTTAAAAATACTTTTCAATTTATTGAAGATCAGTGTTTAAATTATCGCCTAGAGACCCTATTAATAAAGGAGAAAACCGAAGGCTTAACAAATGATGAGCGGCTAGAATGCGCACTCCTTACCCAAGCGCTTAAACAGTAGAAGTTCTAGTCAATAGCAATTTTCGGTGCTATAATGTTCTATTCACTGCGTCATCAAAATTTAGCTGTTAAATGGCTGGCGCCTGTTGTATCAACTTTTCAGAGTGGAAGCAAATTTCTCTATGGATCAATCTCCTCAGTCACAACTCAAACTTCTGATTCAGAAAGGTAAAGAGCAAGGTTATTTAACTTTTGCAGAAGTTAACGATCATCTTCCACAAGACATCATAGACTCAGATCAGGTAGAAGATATCATCAGCATGATCAACGATATGGGTATTCAGGTCTCTGAAAATGCGCCTGATGCTGATGAGTTGATGATGCAAGAAACAACAACAGATGAGGATGCTGCGGAAGCAGCAGCTGCGGCATTAGCAACAGTAGAAAAAGAAATTGGCCGCACAACTGACCCTGTTCGTATGTATATGCGTGAAATGGGTACGGTTGAACTTCTAACTCGTGAAGGCGAAATCCAAATCGCTAAGCGCATTGAAGAAGGGATCAACCAAGTACAGATTTCTGTTGCTGAATACCCAGAAGCTATTACTTATCTTCTAGAGCAATGGGACAAGTACGAAGCAGAAGAAATGCGTCTAAGCGACATTGTTTCTGGCTTCTTTGATCCTAATGCTATTGAGGAAGATGAAGCACCAATTTCAGCAACACACATCGGTTCTGAGTTAAGTGATGAAGACTTAGATGACGAAGATGATGATGAAGATGATGACGATGACGACTCAGAAGAAGGCGATTCAGGCCCTGATCCTGAAGAAGCTCGTGAGCATTTTGAACATCTTCGTACATTGTATAATACAGCGAGAGAAATTTTTGAAAGTAAAGGTCGCTCGCACCCAGATGCAAAAGCTGCAATTCAGGAAATCGGCGATCACTTCCGTACTTTCAAGTTAGTACCTAAGCAATTCGACCGCATGGTAAATAACATGCGCGACATGATGGACAAAGTGCGTGTTCAAGAACGTATCATCATGAAACAAGCAGTCCAGATTGCTAAGGTACCAAAAAAGGTTTTTGTTAAGCACTTTGCTAACAATGAAACCGATACCGCATGGATCGATGCTGAAATTGCATCAGGTGAAAAACATTCGGCAAAACTTGCTGAAGTAAAACCTGAAATCGAACGTTGTGTTAACAAGCTTAAAGCGTTTGAAGATAGCACGGGTCTTAGCATTGAGCGTATTAAAGACATCAACCGTCGCATGAGTATTGGTGAAGCGAAAGCTCGCCGTGCGAAGAAAGAGATGGTTGAAGCGAACTTACGTCTTGTAATTTCAATCGCTAAAAAGTATACCAACCGTGGCCTGCAGTTCTTGGATCTGATCCAAGAAGGTAACATTGGTCTGATGAAAGCGGTTGATAAATTTGAATACCGTCGTGGTTATAAGTTTTCAACATATGCAACGTGGTGGATCCGTCAGGCGATCACACGCTCGATTGCGGATCAGGCAAGAACTATCCGTATTCCAGTGCATATGATTGAAACAATCAATAAGCTGAATCGTATCTCTCGTCAAATGCTACAGGAAATGGGCCGTGAGCCAAGTCCTGAAGAATTGGCAGAACGTATGATGATGCCTGAAGACAAGATCCGCAAAGTGTTAAAAATCGCCAAAGAGCCGATCTCAATGGAGACGCCAATTGGTGATGATGAAGATTCACATCTTGGTGACTTTATCGAAGACACAACTATCGAGTCGCCGATTGATTCAGCAACGATGGAAAGTCTTCGTGGCGCGACCAACGAGGTACTTGCAGGTCTTACCGCTCGTGAAGCTAAAGTACTACGTATGCGTTTCGGTATCGATATGAATACAGACCACACGTTAGAAGAAGTGGGTAAACAGTTTGATGTAACACGTGAGCGTATTCGTCAGATTGAAGCTAAAGCGTTACGTAAGCTGCGCCACCCTTCTCGCTCAGATCTATTAAAGAGCTTTTTAGACGTTAAGGGCTAAAAAGTAGCAAATAAGATTAAGGCCGCTATTCAGCGGCCTTTTTTATATTAATTGGATTAAATAGGTATACACACATGGCTTGGATCCAAATCCGAATTTATTCAGATAAAGCCGATGCCGATGCGTTAAGCGATATGCTTATGGATGTCGGTTGTCCGTCTGTCACATTCATGGATAGTAAAAACAATCCCGTTTACGAACCAAAACCCGGCGAAGTCATCCTATGGCCCGAGACAACGGTGATCGGTTTGTTTGAAGCGAATCATGATATGCAAGCAGTCGTTGACTTTGTCCAATCACAGTATCACAAGCCGTTGAACTACAAGCTTGAACAGCTAGAAGACAAAGACTGGGAACGCGAGTGGATGGATAATTTTCATCCGATTAAGTTTGGTGAGAGATTATGGATCTGCCCAAGCTGGCGTGATGTGCCAGAGCCCAATGCCGTCAATGTGTTACTGGATCCAGGCCTTGCATTTGGTACTGGTACCCATGCCACAACCGCACTTTGCCTGCAATGGCTAGAACAACAAGACCTCAGCGGTAAAACGGTCGTTGATTTTGGCTGTGGCTCTGGGATTTTAGGTATTGCAGCAATCAAATTAGGCGCTGAGCGTGTGATTGGTATTGATATCGATCCACAAGCGCTTATCGCAAGCCGCGATAATGCCGAGCGTAATGGCGTTGCAGATAAACTAGAAGTGTATTTACCTGAAAACCAGCCGCAATTCAGTGCTGATATCGTTGTTGCTAATATTCTTGCACAGCCGCTGAGAGAGCTACACGAAATTATTCTCGGCTTCTTGGGCGACAAAGGTGCCATCGCCATGTCTGGGATTTTAGAAGAGCAAGCGCAATCTGTTGCGGATGTTTATGCGCCATTTTTAAAGCTAGACAACATTGCCCAACAGGGTGAATGGACGCGCGTCAGCGGTGTGAAAAAATAAGGCTGCTAACGTAACGCTGACAAAAGTATCAGCGGCTCAATGAAAGTTAGTAAGTTTTAACTGGTAAAGCCTGTAATTAACAGGCTTTACGCATTTTTCACAGCTTAAATTTTCGACTCAAATTGTACCTTTAAAATTGTTTTTGCATAAATTTCGTGCAAATTATCTGAGCTCTCAGGTTGTTATCAAATGTCAACCCATAAAGTTCAAAAAAAAAGCAATTATGTTCAATTTATAACCTTTGATTTTTGCGAAAAAAACCGTAAACTTAGCGCCCCTTGAGGTAAGGCGGATTAAACTGTAGTGCGTATTGGTCCATACCAACTTGAAAACAATCTTATCGTAGCACCAATGGCTGGGATCACCGACAGACCGTTTCGACAACTGTGTCGACGTCTAGGTGCAGGGCTTGCGGTATCAGAAATGTTGTCTTCAAATCCAAAAGTGTGGAAAACCGATAAGTCGCAAAATCGCATGGATCACAGCGGTGAATCGGGCATTCGCTCGGTACAAATCGCAGGAGCGGATCCTGAGTTGATGGCGCAAGCAGCACAATTTAATGTCGCAAACGGTGCGCAGATCATAGATATCAATATGGGCTGCCCCGCTAAGAAAGTGAACAAGAAGCTTGCAGGCTCAGCATTGTTGCAATATCCAGAGTTGGTTGACGAAATCGTAACCGCTGTGGTTGCTGCTGTTGATGTACCTGTGTCGTTAAAAATCCGTACAGGATGGGACACAGACAATCGTAACGGTGTTGAGATTGCTCGCATAGCTGAACGTCGAGGCATTGCTTCGCTAGCCGTGCATGGCCGTACAAGAGCATGTATGTATAAGGGCGAAGCTGAATACGCCACGATCAGAGAAATTAAACGTTCAGTATCTATTCCTGTGGTAGCAAACGGTGACATTACGTCTCCTGAAAAAGCGAAGCAGGTGCTGGAATACACGGGCGCAGATGCCATTATGATTGGTCGAGCCGCCCAAGGTCGTCCTTGGATTTTCCGAGAAATAGACCACTATTTGCAAACCGGTGAACATTTGCCAGAACCTGAAATAGCAGAGGTTCGAGCAATATTGATGGAGCACTTAGTAAATCTTCATCAATTCTATGGTGAGCCAATGGGAGCGCGCATCGCACGCAAGCATGTATCTTGGTATTTGCAGGCCCATGACCAAGAAGGTCAATTTAGGCGAGTATTCAATGCCTTGGAGACGCCAGAAGCGCAAATCGAGGCATTAGAAGACTATTTTGAAACATTAGGGTGAATGAATTTATTCATCCTTCAGGCTAACTAAGAAAGAGACATAACGATGTTCGAACAAAATGTGACTTCTCCATTTATTACTAACGCTCATGTTCAGTCACAAGAGAAACCGCAACCTTTGCGCGATGCAGTTAAAAAAGCTGTACATCACTACCTAAAGCAGCTTAATGGTCAAGACGTACAAGACGTTTATGAGTTAGTTCTTTCTGAGCTTGAAGCACCTCTACTTGAAGAGGTTATGACTTATACTCGTGGTAACCAGACTCGTGCAGCGATCCTTTTAGGCATCAACCGTGGCACACTTCGCAAGAAGCTAAAAAAATACGGCATGAACTAAGCACTGCTGGTAAAATTTAGTTGATAAAAAAGCACCTTCGGGTGCTTTTTTATTGTTTAAAATTCAGCAGCTAGCGGACATTTATCCTTTTCATATCGCACTTTTCTCATGTTTATCTCGCCTTTTAACATCGTCATCTTAACAATAATGCGCTAAAATACCGGCTTTCTAAGCTAGCCCTTAACTAATCATTGAGGAAACCTGAACCATCATGGATATACATCGTCCAATTCGTCGCGCCCTACTAAGCGTGTCAGATAAAACCGGTATCGTTGAATTCGCCACAGCACTTGCAGCTCAAGGCGTAGAAATTTTATCAACTGGCGGTACTTGCAAACTACTTGCAGACAACGGCATTAAAGTAACAGAAGTATCTGATTACACTGGCCACCCAGAAATCATGGATGGTCGCGTTAAAACGCTTCACCCAAAAGTGCACGGCGGTATCTTAGGACGTCGTGGTCAAGACGAAGACGTCATGACTGAAAACAATATTTCAGCAATCGATATGGTAGTAGTCAACTTATACCCCTTCGCACAAACTGTTGCGAAAGCTGACTGTAGCCTAGAAGATGCAATCGAAAATATCGATATTGGCGGTCCAACTATGGTTCGTGCTGCGGCTAAGAACCACAAAGACGTGACCATTGTTGTAAATGCGAATGACTACAGCCGTGTCATTGAAGAAATGAAGGCAAACTCTGGTTCTACAACATACAAGACACGTTTCGACCTTGCCATTGCTGCCTACGAGCATACCGCACAGTATGACGGCATGATTGCCAACTACTTCGGTAAAATGGTTCCGGATTATACGGAAGAAGCAGCAGAGGAAACCAAATTCCCTCGCACTATCAATATGCAATTCACTAAGAAGCAAGATATGCGCTACGGTGAAAACTCGCATCAAGACGCTGCTTTTTATGTTGAAAACAACATTGAAGAAGCATCCGTCGCGACGGCTAAACAACTTCAAGGTAAAGCGCTGTCTTATAACAATATCGCTGATACCGATGCGGCACTTGAGTGTGTTAAAGAGTTTGATAAGCCGGCTTGTGTTATCGTAAAACACGCAAACCCTTGCGGTGTTGCGGTAGATGAAAACATTCTTGCCGCCTATGACCGCGCGTTTAAGACTGACCCGACTTCTGCCTTTGGTGGTATCATCGCCTTTAACCGAGAGCTAGACGGCGACACGGCGGAAGCCATCGTAGCGCGTCAGTTTGTTGAAGTTATCATCGCGCCGAGCGTATCAGAAGAAGCCGCACAAATCGTTGCTGCAAAGCAAAATGTACGTTTACTAGAATGTGGTCAGTGGTCAAACAAAACCACTGGTACCGATATTAAGCGTGTTAATGGCGGTATCTTAGTACAAGATCGTGACCAAGGTATGGTTGGTTTGGACGACCTTAAGGTGGTTTCGAAACGTCAACCTACAGAGCAAGAACTAAAAGATCTACTGTTCTGCTGGAAAGTCGCTAAATTTGTTAAGTCCAACGCGATTGTTTACGCCCGTGATGGGATGACTATTGGTGTGGGCGCTGGCCAAATGAGCCGCGTATACTCTGCGAAAATCGCAGGGATTAAAGCCGCAGACGAAAACCTAGAAGTTCCAGGTTCTGTCATGGCTTCTGATGCGTTCTTCCCATTCCGTGATGGCATTGACGCCGCTGCAGCTGCGGGTATCACTGCGGTTATCCAGCCGGGTGGTTCAATGCGTGATGAAGAGGTGATTGCCGCCGCTGATGAAGCGGGAATGGCAATGGTGTTTACCGGCATGCGCCACTTCCGCCATTAATCAATAAAGCGCGAAACTTATGAGTTTCGCGCTTTTTGTTTCAGCTAATTTCCAGTATTCTGGCTACAGCATAATCATAACAGAATGAAGGAAGCTAACGATGAATCTAGGTATGAAATCTCTTATCGCTGCTGCAGTATTTACCACTTTAGTGGGCTGTAACGCGAC
Source organism: Pseudoalteromonas sp. S2755 (assembly GCF_005886535.1). Lineage (GTDB taxonomy): Bacteria > Pseudomonadota > Gammaproteobacteria > Enterobacterales > Alteromonadaceae > Pseudoalteromonas. The sequence continues at coordinate 45,347 of NZ_PNDS01000008.1, read as the reverse complement.
AGAATCCAACTCCAGCCAAGCAGTACCAAGCGCGATTGCAAAAGCAGTTGCTAGCGACAATCGAGCTGAGAAAAATAGAGCGCGAGACCAGTATCGCCACCCAAGTGAAACGCTTGCTTTTTTTGGCATTGAGCCATCAATGACCGTGGTAGAAATTGCACCTGGTGGTGGTTGGTATAGTGAGATTTTAGCGCCACTGGTTAAAGGTCAAGGCACCTATTATGCAGCGCACTTCCCTGCTGATTCAGATGTTGGCTACTATCAACGCTCATTAAAAAGCTACAAAGAAAAAGTAGCAACCAACCCAGACTATAGTGAAGTAAAGATCACGGAATTTGCACCGGTAACACACAGCAACATTGCACCACAAGGCAGTGCTGACGTGGTACTAACTTTCCGTAACGTGCATAACTGGTACATGGGTAAGGGAGATGAAGGTGTACTTAGCGCGTTCAACGCGTTTAATAAGGCACTGAAGACTGGTGGCATTTTAGGTGTTGTTGAACACCGTCTGCCTGAGCACCGCCAACTTGAGGATCAAAAGTCGTCAGGTTATATGAAGCAAAGTTATGTTATTGATATCGCCAAGCAAGCTGGGTTTGAATTAGTTGCAAGCAGCGACATTAACGCTAACCCGCTAGACAGCGCCAATCACCCAAAAGGCGTCTGGACTCTGCCACCTCGCTTAGCGCTAGGTGATGAAAAAGCAGCGCAATATAAAGCGATTGGGGAAAGCGACCGCATGACCTTAAAATTTAAAAAGCTTTAATAGGAAAATTTCGCCATGAATGTACTCGTCATTGGCAGCGGTGGACGTGAGCATGCGCTTGCGTTCAAAGCCGCACAAAACCCATCTGTAAAAACGGTTTTTGTAGCACCTGGAAACGCAGGTACTGCGCTTGAGCCTAAACTCGAAAACGTGGCTATCGGCGTTGAAGATATCGATGCCTTGGTCGTCTTTGCTAAAGAAAACAATGTACAATTAACCATTGTTGGCCCTGAAGCACCGCTAGTTATCGGTGTGGTTGACCGTTTCCGTGAAGAAGGCTTAGCTATTTTTGGACCTACTCAAGCGGCAGCGCAGCTAGAAGGCTCTAAGTCGTTTACTAAAGACTTTTTAGCACGTCACGATATTCCAACAGCGGCTTATCAAACGTTTGAAGAGATTGAACCTGCGCTTGCCTACTTGAAAGCACAAGGGGCACCTATCGTTGTTAAGGCTGATGGTCTTGCTGCTGGTAAAGGGGTCATCGTGGCAATGACCGAAGCGGAAGCAGAAGAAGCTATCCGCGATATGCTTGCGGGGAATGCGTTTGGCGAAGCGGGCAGCCGTGTGGTTATTGAAGAGTTTTTAGAAGGTGAAGAAGCCTCTTTCATCGTCATGGTTGACGGCAAAAATGTACTTCCTTTTGCCACCAGCCAAGATCACAAACGTGCGTACGATGGTGATAAAGGTCCAAATACAGGGGGCATGGGTGCATACTCTCCAGCTCCTGTAGTCACGCCAGATATTCATGATCGCATCATGGCCGAAGTGATTAATCCAACGGTTGAAGGTATGGCGAAAGAAGGTCACCCTTATACAGGTTTCCTATACGCTGGTTTGATGATCACAGCAGACGGCACACCAAAAGTTATCGAGTATAACTGCCGCTTTGGTGACCCAGAAACACAACCTATCATGTTACGCCTCCAATCTGATTTAGTTGAGCTGATTGAAGCGGCAAACCGTGAAGAGCTTGATCAAACATCGATTGAATTCGATCCGCGAGCTGCCGTTGGTGTTGTGCTTGCAGCTAGTGGCTACCCTGGCAACTATCCTAAGGGTGACGCTATCTCAGGTCTTCAGGTGAACTATCCTGAAGGTGAAAAAGTGTTCCATGCCGGTACTAAGCAAGATGGCGAGCATGTAGTCACCGCTGGTGGTCGAGTATTATGTGCAACGGCCCTTGGCCACACGGTAACCGAAGCGCAAAAACGCGCCTACTCTCTAGTGAAAGACATTCACTGGGATGGCGTAGAGTACCGCACAGATATCGCATATCGCGCAATCGCACGCGAAAGCTAATTCGCGTTCAGTTTTGTAAGGCCAGCTCGATGCTGGCCTTTTTCATTTTTACACACTGCGTTTCTTAGTTTGTAATGGTATCCTACCCTTTTATGAGCATTTTTAGGGGCAAAGATGCAAGTACAAGGTACACTCAGCAAGTTAAAGTCAGCGCTTGTTGAACCTATTCAATATCAATTACCCGTGGGTGATAACTTAGTATCACTCAATGACTACTTTGGTAAATCCGTCACCCTTACCTTCACCGGCAATATATTTTGCAGTAGCTGTGGTAAAAAAACCAAAAAAAGCTATTCGCAGGGGCACTGCTTCGTGTGTATGAGAAAGCTCGCCAGCTGCGACATGTGTATTATGAAGCCAGAGACCTGTCACTATGATCAAGGTACCTGTCGTGAACCCCAATGGGGCGAAGAGAACTGTATGATCCCGCACTATGTGTATTTGGCCAATACCTCAGGCCTTAAAGTTGGGATCACCCGTCATACGCAGATCCCAACGCGTTGGGTAGATCAAGGCGCAACGCAAGCATTGCCGATTTTTAAGGTGCAGACCCGTCACCAGTCAGGATTAGTGGAAGTGGCGCTGGCTCAGTTTATTGCCGATAAGACTAACTGGCGCAATATGCTCAAAGGCATCAACCCTGAAATAAACCTCAAAGCAGAAGCCGCTAAACTTATCCCACAGATCCAAGCCAAACTCGACGAACTCGCCGAACTCTTTGGTGCAACCGCTATTGAAGTGCTAGACGAGGACGTGGTCGACCTCACCTTCCCAGTAAACCAGCACCCGAGTAAAATCAGCTCGTTTAACTTTGATAAAGACCCTGTTGTATCAGGCGTGCTTGAAGGGATCAAAGGCCAATACCTTATTTTTGATAATGGTGTGATCAATATTCGTAAGTTTACTTCTTACGAAATTACCTTCTCTGACGAATAAAATGCATGCCAATCGTCTTCTGTAAGCGGCTTACAGAAGACGTAACCTTGGATTGTATGACAACCGAGCTTGCGCAGGTAACGTTTCTGTACTGGCTTTTCAACGCCCTCAGCTACAACTTGCAGGTTGAGCGCCTTAGCCATCGCCACAATTGCCGAAACAATTTCGCTGTTGCCATATTCATCGGGCACTTTAGCGATAAAACTCGCATCTATTTTTAAGATGTCGATGGGCAGCTTAGCCAAGTAACTGAGCGCAGAATACCCTGTACCAAAATCATCAATCGCCAGTTTGACACCCAGCTCCTTGAGTTTTTTCAAGGTGTACTTAGCCTCGTGAAGATTACCGATGAAGCTATTTTCGGTAAGCTCAAGCTCAAGATACTTACCGTCGACGTTATGCTTTTTTAATGCCTGCGCGACACACTGATAAAGGTCGCCTTGAGTGACATGAGACGCCGAGATGTTAATCGCCATGCGCCTAATCTCAACCCCAGCGCATTGCCATTGCGACAAGTGCTGACAGGCTTTATCTATTACCCACTGATCTAAGCGCATAATAAGCCCGAGCTCCTCAGCAAGTGGGATAAATTGGGCCGGCGAGATCATCCCGAGATTTGGGTCACGCCATCTTAGCAAACACTCAACACTTGAAATGCGACTGCTGGTTAAACATTGCAATGGCTGAAAATGCAGTTCAAACTCGTCATTTTCCAAGGCATTCTGAAAACGACTTAGCATGGACAAACGCTCAAATGAACGTGCATTCATCGAAGCTTCGAATAATTGGAATGAATTACGCCCGACTTCTTTGGAGCGATACATAGCAACATCGGCGTGTTTGAGTAAAGTTTCCGTATCATGACCATCCTCGGGATAAATAGCAGCCCCCATTGAGGCCGTCGCAGCCACCTGCATATCACCAAGTTGAAAGGGATTCGATAATGCCATTAAGATTTGGTCTGCAAATTCAATAACCTCCGACATGCCATTCACTTCGCTTAGTAACACGACAAATTCGTCGCCACCAAGTCGGGCCAACGTGTCACCTTCGTTTAGAATAGACTTTATTCGCTCACTAACCTGCACTAATAACTCATCTCCAGCGCTGTGCCCAAGTGAGTCATTCACTTCTTTAAAGCGGTCTAAATCTATAAACATCACACTGAGTTTTTGCTTATAACGGTGCGCTGATGCCAATGCCATAGAGAGTCTATCGTAGAATAAGCGACGATTAGGCAGCCCAGTCAATTCATCAAAGTAGGCTAAGCGAGCAATTTTTTCTTCCGCATTTTTACGCTCTGTAATGTCGCTAAAAATGGCTGCGTAAAGCATATCGTCACTGTACGGTTCTCTGATCTCAATAATCGTGAGCCATTCAACATAAATCTCACCGCTCTTTTTACGATTGCATATCTCGCCCTGCCACACACCCGTTTCTCTGAGCGTTTGCCACATACTCTGATAATAGGATTCATCATGTAGCCCAGAGCTCAACACACTTGGGTTTTTCCCTAGCACTTCGTAATTTTTGTAGCCAGTAAGCGCACTAAACGCTGGGTTGATCTGGATTATTTCTCCTGAGCTTTTGGTGATCATGATGCCATCGAGAGAAGCATCAATAATACGGTTAGCTAGATATAGATTTTTCTCCGATTTTTGCAGTGCAATATCACGTTGTACTAGGACTTTTTCCAGCTCACTACAATATGCAGTTTCAATTTCAGTCAGGACATTTTTGAGTGCTAATAGCCCAATCACTTGTTGCGAATCTGGTGAAGTCACCACCAAATGACGAATGGAGTTTACCGTCATCAGCCGGTAAGCATCGAATAGGCTGTCTTTTGGCGTCATGGAGAGCATAGGATAGCTGGCCAATTGCCAGCAAGGCTGGCGCCAATCAGGGTTGAGAATAATATACGCAATATCACGCTGAGTAATAATGCCATACTCATTTAATTCACGGTTATACACCAGCACGGCGGTAAGCTTTAGCTCACGCATATTATTGATAACATCAGAGACGCAGTCTTCACTGTCTAAAATCACTATGCTCGAGTCAAAGTGCTGCTCAATTGGTCTAAAGTGCAAATAATGGTCGAGCCCTTGACTGCGCACGATATCGGATAAAGAAACCACACCACAAGGCAGATTATCTGAGTCCACCACGAGTAAGTGACGGATCCCTAGTTGGTGGAACTTGACCGTTGCCTCGCTCAAGGTTTTATCTATTTGAATTTTTTGCACTGGTGCTGTCATCACGGCCCGGATCGGGACCTGTGCAAAGTCGGGATCGTTAAAATTGAGCTTAACGCAATCCGATTCGGTCCAGATACCAATGATATCATCGGCACGAGTAACAAAGATCGAGCTCACTCTACTGGCTCGCATCTTCGCCACCGCATCGTATAGACTGGTTTGCTCATCGCAACATAACAAGCTATTGGTAAATACTTCTTTGATCTGTAACTGACGTGAATCACCAACCATAAGCACACTCTCGCAATATTATTCCAATTTAAAGTATACTGGGCGACACTTTTTATAACTTGACCAAGAACAAATTATGGCGATAAAAAGCTATCCTTTATTGCTGGTATTAGACCAAAGTATTGAGTTTATCGAAGATGAAAAAGCACTTAGAGATGCAACGCATCTGCTCGATGATGCGTCACTAAAACGGTTAATTCTAGTATACCCAAACGATTGCTGCAGCAACGTACACGGTGCGCCCGTGCAAGGTATTGATTTGAAATATTTAACCGAATTAGTGCAACAATATCTCGTTGACGAAGGCCAGTGTTGCGTGAGCAAAATCCAATTGAGCAATACTCAGCAGGCTTTTGATTTGTTAGGTCTAAGCTAACCGGCTTCAACCAGCGCTTTGATATGTGTCACAGCGCTGCGGCCTAAAGAAGAAAGATCGTAGCCCCCTTCTAAGTATGAAATAATCCCCAAACAGTCCGATGAGTTTGCAAACTCTACCACTTGCTCGGTGAACCACTGGTAATCTTGTTCAACAAACTTGAGCCCGCCCATATCATCCTCTAAATGACCATCAAACCCTGCACTGATAAAGATGAGCTGAGGTTTAAATGATTGCAGCTTAGGTAACCATTGTTGCTCCACCAAGGCTTTTAATTCTGTGCCATCTGCTCCCGCACTCAATGGAGAATTGATAAGTGTTTGATGATTCTCAATCGCGGTATTTGGATAAAAAGGGTGCTGAAATAAAGAGCAAAATAACACGCTATGATCGTCTTTGAAAATGTCTTGTGTGCCATTACCATGATGTACATCGATATCCAATATAGCCACCCGCTCTACGCCCTTTGTCTTGGCATAAGCGGCGGCAATAGCAACATTATTAAAGACACAAAATCCCGATGAAGTACTTTGATTGGCATGATGTCCAGGAGGTCTAACAGAACAAAATGCAGCATCAAGTTTACCAGCAACGACTTCGTCCACCGCAAGTATTCCTGCGCCAACAGCCCGTTCAATCGCTCTCATAGAATCAGGACAAAGCCAAGTGTCGCCGTCTAGTTCGGTTAACCCTTCATTAGGAATTTTATCCATGACTTCTTTGATCATGGCTTGGTCATGAACCAATGCATAGTGTGACGTATCGGCTTTCAGTGCCGTTTTGTGTTCAATGGCGATATCAAGTCCAGACGCTAGCAACCGATCTGATATCGCATCTAACCTCGCAGGACACTCAGGATGTTCCTCGGTCATTTTATGCTTGCGGCAATATGGATGAGTAATAATTGCAGTACGCATAACGAATATACATCCTATGTTAGTTTGCGACGAGGTTGATTTAAGTAGCTACTCTTTCACTATATCAAAGCCACATAATTGTGGCTTTGATACTTTGGTATACTTAGTGCTGGATTTCTTTCGCCTTTAAATCCAAGTTATGAAAATCGAAACTAAAGTCGCTTATTTCTGGATTAACAAACTCCATCGCAGCAGACTTAACCCGTTGAGATTTATCCATCACAAAATTGATGTAAGCATCTGCTTCAAGTAATGGCTCATCCCAACGCACCACAAAAGTGTTACCGGTTAAGTGCTCAAGTTTCCCTTTTAGGCGCTTAGTATGCGTAAAATCAATGCGCAGTGCCTTACCAAGCTTTTCCACTACCACATCGCCATACCAAGCGCTATTTAATGTCCCCGTGTAGTTGTTCAACGGTAAAGCAGGCTGTGGTTTTGCAACTTCGATTATCCCAGCTTTGGCATATTTTTCTTGTTGCGCCTTAAAGTAATCATCGGCGATGATCTGCACCCAGTTTTTATCTTCTAGGCCAAGCGCATCTTCAAACACTTCATTGATAATCGCGGAAAGTGCAGGGTATTTTTGCTGGTTTGATAAGACCACCACACCCAGTTTTTTCTCTGGGATCATCGCAACTTGCGACACCATACCTAAAATCCCACCGCCGTGGCCCACCTTCTTGTAACCAAAGTAGTCCTCTACTGCCCAACCAAGGCCGTACCCTCTAAACTGCTGGTGATATACTTCTGCGGCTTTTCCTGCGGGAATACGTGTAATGTGTGGATGCCACATTTGCACTTGTTGCTCTTGGCTAAATAGCTGCTCGCCAGAAGGTAAACGACCACCTTCAAGCTGAGTTTGTAACCACTTGGTCATGTCATCCACGTTAGACGCAATGGCGCCAGCACCACGGAAATCTTCTAGGTAGTTAACAAAGAACGGTGTAAGTTTGCCATCCATCGGAATATGGCCAGTCGCCCAATTACTATTGTTAGCCGGGATCCGAGAGAATCCAGCCTTTGAGTCATCCATATCTAGCTTGGTAAACATTTCCTGCTCAACAAAATCGCGCCAATCTTTACCACTGACTCGGCTTACAACTTCTCCTGCAACAACAAACATCAAATTGTTATAAGCGTAATGACTGCGGAAACTTGAATCCGGTTTGAGGTGTGAAATACCAGCAAGCAATTCAGGCATGGTTTTATTAGTATCAGGCCAGATCATAAGATCGCCCGCCCCAAGGCCCAATCCACTTCGATGACTTAATAAATCTCGGATAGTCATCTCTTGAGTAACATAGCTATCGTAAAGCTTAAATTCCGGAATATGCTTGATGACTTTGTCATCCCAACTCAGCTTACCTTGATCTATCAACATCGCCAGTGCTGCTGCCGTGAATGCTTTGGTATTGGATGCAATACCAAACAAGGTATCCGCATTGACCCTAGCAGGCTTATTTAAATGCGTCACCCCGAAGCCCTTGGTCATCACAACCTGACCATCTTCTACAATACCAATTGCCAAACCTGGAATATTAAATTTTTCCATCGCACTTTTTACCGCAGCTTCAACATCCTGTTGGTTTACTGCCGCGCTTGCCTGCGCACTAAGAAAACTTGCAGCAACTAGGCCTGAGGTTAATAGCCATTGTTTTATTTTCATTATTTTTCCTTGGTTTTTTGCCACAACCAATCATGATGTTACCAGTCAAGCTTTGAGATTTAACTTCGTAATATCACAGTGGTAGATGGCTAATTCTTGTTGTTGTCTGTCACTATTATTATCTGTAACGTGTGATTGCGCCGAAATTGCCTGTAAATAGCTAGTCGGAAACTGATGCTCCTTTGCCCCGGCCAACACATGATGTACGTACCAATCGAAAGGTAATTGATGTTCCACAAAGGTGTTAGCAATATAGCACCAAGCGTCCACCATACCGCCATCTTGCCTTTCAACAGGCAAACAATGACAGCTGTAGCGCTCCCCTTCAATGTCGTCCAAACGCGCCTTTTCTTGCTCATCCAACGCATACAAAACGCCATAAACATGGCTATTTGCTTTAGTGCTCGGCGTAATACTGCACTTGGCTGAACCATCGGTGCTCAACATATCAAAAGTCAGCCGATAGCCATGCAATTTCCCCACTCCAAGTAGCTTCGCTTGTGGTAAGCGAGCAAGCAGACGTGCAGTCGACATATTTGAACCAAAACTAAAGTTAATAATGTTTTTGTCACTCATTACATCACCAATCTTACTGCAAGCAATAACATGATCACACCGATCCCGCGATCAAACCAATGTCCTGCACGACGAAAAAATTGTCTTACCGTAGTTTTTGATAAAACTAAAGATAAAAATGAAAACCAGGTCCAGGTAGCCAACGCCATATAAACACCGTAAAACAACTGCACACTGCTTGGTGTGGTTGGCTCAATCACTAAGGTAAAAAGCGATAAGAAAAACAGCGTTGCTTTAGGATTTAAGGCATTGACCAAAAAGCCTCGTTTTAACGCAGTCCAATTAGACTCAGTAACAGCGTGTTCAGTAATATTTTCTTGCTCTGAATTGGGTTTTGCATACCGCAACGCTTGGACCCCTAGGTAAGCTAGGTAAAGCGCGGCGATGTATTTTACTGCTGTGAACAAGGTTTCAGATTGAGATAGCAGTAACGCAACTCCCAATAAGCAATAACTGACATGTACTAAAATACCAAGGCCAACCCCAAAACTCGTCCAAAGGGCATTTGCTCTACCCTGCTGTACACTTTGTTTAAGCACTATCGCAAAATCAGGACCAGGACTTGCGACAGCAAAAAAATGTGCCAGCGCAATTAAAATAAACTCATCAAGATAAGCGAGCATGTGCATGCTCCTGTAAGGCCAGTAAATCACCCCGCTCTGAGTTATTCATTAAGGTATTAATTTGCTTTTTGGCCTTTTTATACTGACTCACAAGGTGTGACTTAAGATGCTTATGACCATCTTTCACTCCTTTAAAATGACATACTAGGGCATGTACAAAAACACTTTGCTGCTCCGTCAGTGCAGCTTTTCGGTTAGCATATTGGTTGTAGCAAGAACCACATCCTCCCCTAAAGTGATATACGGTATTAGACACCATGACTCCAAAGCCAAAAAAGCTCGCCAGCACATCACAAGCTGCATCTAATTGCGCTTCCCCACCTGGAGGTAACACGCCACGCTGTAAAATTAGAACTTTTGCCATAACACCTGCATAACTGGCGATCAGATCTTGAGGCTGATTTATTTGATTGGGATTATAAGAAATCAAAATAGGCGCAGCCGCTTCAGCGATAACCGCTTGCTCACCGCGCCAACGCCCTGCAATGTTTAACTTAGTCATGCTGGTCGACGTGAGCATGCGTTCAGGCGCAACTAAAGTGATTGGCCACTGCTGTAGCCCTGCATAGGATTTTACTCGGGAGAAAACCACTGCCGCCATTTCTTCAATGCTGGATACCGGCTCAGGAAAACAACTGGGAGTCGGAGTAATGATCTGCGTTTCATGTAAAAAGTACTCGCCATCAAAATGCTCAAATGCCCAGACAAAGGTATCAATTAACCATTGGGTTTCTTCACCGCTAAGCAAAGGTGAGACTTTAAATAAGGACAGCATGCTAATAATTCACTCTTTTCTGGAATAACCCCTGATAAATAGCATAAACTCTGAGCCTAATGCAAAAACATGGAGTTTCACATGCCACACTTTATTCTCGAACACTCAGCTAATTTGCCAATTGAAACCGAGGCGTTAGTATCACAGGTGCAGCAATTTGCCTGTGCAAGTGGCTTGTTTGATCCAACTTCCGTCAAAACCCGTGCTGTTGCTTTTGAGCACTTTCAGCTAGGTGATGGCAAACAAGGATTTATTCACCTGCAGATCCATATGATGGCTGGTAGAACATTAGCGCAAAAACAAATGCTCACGGAAGGTGCACTAAAGCTTTTGCTCGCAAAAGTCGGGGAGCATTTTGCGCTCAGTGTCCATTGCTATGATTTATTATCCGATATTTACCGCAAAAACTAATTTATTATTCGAGTTATTTAGCTATGAAATTTCCATGTAGATTGGAGAAATTTTTGAGCCACGTTGCAGAGATGCCGCGCAGCAAGGTCAAAATTAATATTAAAAAAGGTCTAGTTACCGTCAATGGCAATATCGTCAAAAAAGGCGATATCCAAGTCACCCCAGCAGACCACATTACTTTCGATGGCAAACGCCTAGAGTATTTGGGTTTACGCTACTATATGCTAAACAAACCACAAGGTTATGTGTGTGCAAATAGTGATGAATTACACCCAACAGTATTCGATTTAATCGAAGAACCTAACTTAAAAGATTTTCATGTTGCAGGTAGGCTGGACATCGACACGACGGGTTTGGTTTTGCTCACTAACGATGGTGATTGGTCTCATCAAATCACCTCGCCGAAAAAACAAAAGTTTAAAACTTATGTACTAGAAAGCCGCGATGAGCTCACTGAAGAAGCGCTAACACAGCTTGAACAAGGCGTTGAGCTACACGGTGAAAAACAAGCAACCCTGCCGGCAAAAGCGGAGCTTATTGATAAATTTGCACTACGCTTGTCTATTTGCGAAGGAAAATACCATCAAGTAAAACGTATGCTTGCCGCAGTTGGCAATCAAGTAGTTGAACTTCATAGAGAAAATATTGCAGGGATCGAGCTTGATCCAAACCTTGCAGAAGGTGAATATCGCCCGTTAACTGATGAAGAAATAAGCATAATTAATGCAAGCTAGTTATCCTATTTGTGTAGTATGAGTAAATATCATCTCAAAATAGTCCGCATAGAGCATTAACCTACTTACAAACTCCCCCTAAACGTGCTAAATCATGTAATGAGAGTATTTTTAGGGGGCGATCCTGTGTTTTCTAGTTTCACGTTAAAAACAAAAATAATTACCTTTGCCGCCGCAATATTTGTATCCTTACTTGCTGTTGCCTTTGTAGGTCTTCAAGCTCTGCGCCATGCCAGTGAAAGCGATAATATTGCACGTATCAACCAATTAATGAAAAGCACGGTTAATATTGTTAAACAGTTTGAGCGCTTTGCAGAGCAAGGGAAACTGACTGAGCAACAAGCAAAAGAGATGGCAATCCAGGTTTTAAGAGAAAATAAATATCATGACTCTGAGTATGTGTATGTTGTTAATGATAAAATGGACTTCGTAGCAACACCTCATGACCCCCAACTACATAACACCAGCTTTAATGACTTTGAAGATGCTGACGGAAAAAGCATAGGCAGCATGGTGAAGCGCTTAGTCGGTAACCAATTTGATCGGATCATTACTTACAATTGGACTTCACTGCGAGATGGAGAAGTTGTCGACCTTACTTCAGTGGTACAAAAAACACCAGGGTTTGGCTGGTACATCGGCACAGGTATTAGCTACAAAGAAGTGAACGATCGTTATTGGGACACCGCAATCTGGTTAGTCGCACTTTCGTTAGCGGTTGCCGTTGCATTGACCACCGCACTTGCGCGGTTTGGACTGTCACTCAACAATAAACTGGGTGCCGAAATCAATGATGTGCTCGAAATCGTAAAACATGTTTCAAGAGGAAACCTCACGACACCTATCAATACTACTGACTGTAAAGATTATAGTATTCTCGCAGCCATGGACTATATGCAAGACGGATTAAAAGGAGTAGTTGAAGGACTTAAAGAAGCAACCAAGGCGCTACAAAACCAAACATCAGACAGTGAGGTGCGCTCTGTAGAACTTGAGAACCTAACTCGCAGTTTAAATGCAGAAACTCAAATGGTGGCTTCAGCAATTACAGAACTCACGGCATCAGCACAAACCGTTGTCGAACATGCGGAGCAAGCTGCAAATTCAGTTCAAGAGGCTGAAAAGCAAGGTAATGCTGCCGACAAACTGACTGCTCAGGCAGCAACTGAAATTGCATTATTAGAGCAACAAATTGACAGCGCTGGTAATAATATTCAAGTACTAGATGAAGAAGTATCTAATATCGCTAATGTACTTACCGTTATCCAATCTATCGCCGAGCAAACCAATTTGTTAGCCCTCAATGCTGCAATAGAAGCTGCTCGAGCCGGTGAGCAAGGACGAGGCTTTGCTGTCGTAGCGGACGAGGTCAGGCAGCTTGCTCAGCGCACTCAAACCAGTACAGAAGAGATCCGTACCATGATCACTAAACTACAGGGTGCAACTCAAGATGCCAAGGCTTCTGTAAGCTTGAGCATTGCAACAAGCGAAAAAACGGTGAGTATGTCATCTAAGGCATCTCAAGCGCTTGTACAAGTCGCCGATTCTTTAAAATCTATATCGCAGATGAGTCATCAAATAGCTCAAGCAGCCAAAGAACAGTTGGATGCAGGAGAAGATACAGCCAAACGTGTCGTTGTTATCTCTGACACGGCCTCACAGACGGCAAGTGTGTCTGAAAAAGCACATAAAGCGACTGACACAATTAAATCTTTATCCGGAAATCTAGAGATTGAGATGGCCAAATTCAAAGTGTGAAAAATTGATTTTATCTTTACTTTTCATACCATTAGAATAGTGTAAATATATCTAAACTATTATTTTAAAATTTTCTTTAATTTTTCATTCACCTTGTGTTTATTTGGTGTTAAGTTTGTACCTGTAGGGAGTGTCGGTTGAGTAGTCTGGCACGGCTCTCCTGAAGTTGTGATAATCACAATAAAAGATAAATCCAATACAATTTGATCGCTTGGTATTCAAGTGTCTTCAATAAGGACTATGATAATGCAAAAGCTAAATTTGAAAGAATGCAAAAAGGTTTCTGGTGGCGGTATTTTTGAGCCTGAATTTCCAGTACAAAAAAGCCAAGAGTCTCAGAAGAAAGACTAAGTTTTAGATTGTCAAAATGAAAAAGAACTTTTCAATAAGAGATCTACTTCTCCCCTACGCTGTGATCGGAGTAGGTCTTTTTGTATTATATGATATTAGGTATCACTTCTTTCTAATTTATATTATGACAATCTCTGCAATTTTGGTGGTGGGGATTCGGCTGAAAGATATTAACATTTCCACTTTAGCTATTCTGGTTGCAATTCCTTTTTCTCTCGAAGTCGTTGTTTTTTCGTCCGGATTAATTAGCTTATCTTCAACCGAAAGCAGTCGCTTACTCCAAAATAGCATTATTTTTGGCGTACATTTCCTAATAAATTTGTCAGTTGTATTTCCATTAACTCATAGAGTAGAACTAACTAAAAAGCTGTATCCCAAAGCAAAAGTAAAGTTTACTTTCGCTGACTCTATTTTGCCCTGGTTAGCTATTTTAGGAGTATTTATGAGCTTTGCAGCCTTGGTTGAAAACTATTTAAGACATGCTAAAGGTGTCAATAGTACTATTTTCTTTTACAGCTTTGACGTTAGTGGTTACATTATTTACGCTTCCAATTGTGGCGTCCTACTTGTTTTAACTGCCTTAACGTATAAAGAAGAATACGACTATGCGCTACCAAGCTTACGCAGAAAGCGTTAACCTCCTGTAAAATAAGGATTCACCAAATTTATAGTTGCGCTTGTGAACTGTTTATCTAAACTATACCTTTGTTTTAGGTTCTGCAGCTCACCAGAGGCTTGAAGTTTGGTAAGCCCTTCTTCCAACGCCTTTGCCAGCGCTTGCTTGTCTTTGTTTACAAAGAAGTAAAAGGCAGTTGAATACGATAGATGAAAATCAGGTACGATCATGAGGTTTTCGTTATTTTGTGCGATCAATTCCGACTTTGCCTCAATCACCGAGCGTGGAAAATAATCCGCTTTTTTATCCGCAATTAAATTAAACATGGTTTGATAATCGGAAATTGGCCTGACCTTCAGACCATTATAACTAAGAATTTTAGTATCGGGCCAATCGTGTCCTTGTACCGCGGTAAAGCGCTTTAATTCGTCAAGCGAACGAACAGCTTTTATGGCTGGATAAATATCTTTATGAACAATCAGCACACGCTGTCCGATAAGTCCATCATACAAAGGGACTTTTATGGGGATAGCGATTTGCTCACGCGCGGGGCTGGTCATCGACCAATGTAAATCAACCTTACCTCGGCTTAGTGCCATTAACGTGCGTTGTTGATGAGGGTGAATTTTTATGTGTTCGATTTGAGCTGAGTACTTAGCAGCAGCCAGTGCCTTTTCTAGTAATTCATAAAGATAAAGATCGCGATCGTACAAGGTTCGCGCTTCTTTCGCGACATAGATTAACTCGGGGGATTGCGCTGCAATACAAGCACTTTGAAACACCAGAGCAGAGATCATTACACTCGACTTTAACTTCATCGCACAACCCCTTTTAGTGGAAACAATACTACAAGCAAGAGTATTTTTACGGATTGCTATTACTATTGCGTAATTAAAAATATAGTCAACCTGCATTTTCCAATCGTACAGTCGATACAGTAGGCTTGCGACGGTTACATACAAATAAATAGCTATTACGATAGCGCTTTGCTTCTTTTTTAGCATCTGTTGCTAAAGCTGCAACTTGATGCGAATTAATACAGTGTTGTAAATCAGGCCTCACTAAACCAATCGATAAAGTGAGTAAAGGTACAAACTGCTTTTGCCCTTCACGATTTGTGGCCCAATAACCGCCAGCGCTAACATGCTCGGGCGTAAAAAAAGCTTTTGATTTAAGCTCAAACTGAGAAATGATCTCATGGCACAATACTTCTGCATCATTGTTATCGAACACCACCATAAAGTCGTCGCCCCCGATATGCCCAACAAAGCTAGAGCTCTGTGCACACACATCAACAGTCACCTCGGCAAGTAGCTTAATCACGCTATCGCCACTGGCATAACCATACAAATCATTAAACTGTTTAAAATGATTAAGATCGATATATGCAAGAGAAAAGTCATGATGTGAACGTAACCTTTGCTCTATTGCTTCATTTATCGCGACATTACCCGGCAACATAGTTAATGGATTGGCATGTTGAGCATGACGAATTTTTTCTTCAGTGATGTGCTTGAGTATGTCTCTCAAGGGCGCTAAACCAAGATAACGACTATCTCTCGTAATGATGATATGGCGTCGAATATCAAATTCGTGTTCCGTTATTTGCTTACTCACCGTATCAAGTTCTTGCTGCTCATCCACCACTAACGGCTGTTTATCCATCAATTTAATTACTGATTTTTTATCGAAAAGTGCATGACCATATGGTGCAGCAAAGACCTCAGTCAATTGATCTCTATGTAGCAGCCCCACGGGCTCTCTAGCATCATTGACCACTGCAAGGCTGGTAAGCTTACGATCTTGTTCAAACAACCGATGAGCATCGATGCATTGCGTACATTCATGGATAGCATTGGCCTCTTTGGCAAGCCAACCGATTGCCATCGACGACTCAAATTGATTGAAGGTTGTTTTGGATTCCGTGTGTAAAGTTTTAAACAGTGCGAGTTCTGTGGGAGGTTTGCGAGTTGGCTTGGCAAGTAAAAAACCCTGCGCAATTACTATACCGAGTTGTTCAATAAGCTTTAGCTCTTCAATTCGCTCAATTCCCTCGGCAATTACTTGAGTACCGGTGGCTTTGGCAAGCTCGATAATGGACTTTAAAAACTCGCGTTTCACTACACTTTGGTCACAATGGTCAATAAAATATCTGTCGACTTTGACGTAGTCAGGGCATAACTCCGACCACTTTTTGAGACCGGAGTAACCCGCTCCCAAATCATCAATCGCAATGTGAAATCCAAGTTCACGATAATGGGTAATTGTAGTTAGTAGCAGATTTGCATCATCTACTTTGTCTTGCTCTGTCACTTCAATGACGACACGCTTGGGATCGAGCCCATACATTTCTGTGAGGTGTCTGGTTTCACCCTTTGGGTGACTCGGATCAAGTAACGCTTTTGGACTAACGTTTAAAAATAACTTACCGGGAAGGTTGAGTGAGACGAACTGCTTAATAGCGGCTTCACGACAGATAATCTCCAGTTCTGACAAACGCTCCAGCTTACTCGCAATCGCAAAAAGTTTGTCTGGTGATTCCAACAGTGAGCCGGACATACCACGGCTTAATGCTTCAAACCCTAAGATTTGGCGTTTCGCAAGATTGTAGATAGGCTGAAACAGAGTAAATACAGCTTTTTCTTTTATTATTGTATTAAGTACTAACGTGCGCGAAGGATCCACAGTATTAAACTCACTGTAAAAGTATAATCGCGCACGGTAGCAACAGAGTATGACAGATATATGTCAATCGGGTGAAATGTACCCAATTTACAATTGAATGATTTTCAACCCCTTACTTCAGCGCTCGTTCTACCTGATCAAAGTGTGCAATCACTTCCACAATTTCCATCTCTGCACTCTTATAGTCTTCAGCGCCACTAAACCCTTTCATCGCAATCGCTTGAACAGTTGCTGGATGTACTAATAAATCTTTGGCATGGTAGCAAACAGGGTCATCAAACTTGGGTAATTTGCCATCTGCGTGATAACCCGTTTCAATCTCTTCAAGTGGTAAGGTAGGAATGATATCGGCGGCTTTATCCAAGGCATCTAGATAAGTCTGACACTGAGGATACTTGGCCACAAACTCATTAAGCAAAGTTCTAGAAAGAGTCACGAGGCCGGCGGATTGAGCTTCAAGTGCTGCAGAATCCTTTTCTATGCGAATATCCGCAAGTAAAGCCTCCGCTTGCGCTTTATATTGTGCTAAAGATGAGGTTGCTTCTGTGGGAGCAGATTCTGTGCGTTGTTCTAATTCAGGTTGCTTAGAACATGCGGTCATTAATGTCAGTGCACCAACCGCCATCACAAATTTGTACATAAGTATCTCCTTTATTGATAACGATTATCATTATATAGTAATGTAATATTTTAGAAACAATAAAATGACGTTTTACAAGCAACAAAAAAGCGGCCAAAAAGCCGCTTTCGATTATCACAACGATTTCAGTGATTAAGGCATAGCGTCTAGATCTGCACCTTCTTTTTCAACTTCTACCGGGATCAAATCTTCTTTGCTGACACCCATTGCCACTGCAACAGAGCTTGCAACGTAAACAGAAGAGTAGGTACCGATAAACACACCGAATAATAATGCCGTTGCAAAACCATGTATGGTTTGACCACCCCATACGAATAACGCAACTAATACTAAAATAGTCGTGATTGAAGTCACTAATGTACGGTTAAGCGTTTGGGTCAGTGAAATATTGATGATCTCTAGGGTGTCGTCAATGCGTACTTTGCGGAAGTTTTCACGAATCCGGTCGGACACAACGATAGTATCGTTGAGTGAGTAACCGATCACCGCCAATATTGCCGCCAAAATCGTTAAGTCAAATTCAAGACCTAAGATTGAGAACAACCCCATAGTCAGCACAACATCGTGAAATAACGCTGCAACAGCACCTACAGCAAAACGCCATTCAAATCGAAAAGCAACGTAGATCAAGATACAAATAAGCGCAGTTAACATCGCCAAACCGCCCTGCTCCTTGAGATCTTCACCGACACTCGGGCCTACGAATTCAATGCGACGCATAATTACGCTTTCATCCGCTTGTTTAAGCGCTGCAATGAGTTGGTTACCCAACACCTCTGCTTTCACATCATCTCCGCGTGGTGCGAGTCGTACGAGTACTTCCTGGCTCGAGCCAAAAAGCTGTACAGAAGCATCAGCGAAACCATTTTCGGCTAATACACTACGTACCTTTGCTAAGTCTGCAGGCTGTGAAAACCCAACTTCAACTGCCGTACCACCGGTAAAGTCCAAACCAAAGTTTAGCCCTTTTACCATGAACGAGGCGATTGAAGCCAAGATCAACAATGCCGAGAAAGCCATTGAGAGCTTTCTTGCTGACATAAAACGGATAGTGCTTTTTAAGTTTAATAATTGCATGCCCGTCTCCTAGATTGATAGCTTAGTGATACGTCTGCCACCGATAATGGCATTAATAACCGCACGTGTACCAACAATCGCTGTAAACATTGAAGTAATGATACCGATAGCTAAGGTTACCGCGAAGCCTGCAATTGGGCCCGTACCGACAGAGAAAAGGATCACTGCTGCAATTAGGGTCGTGATGTTAGCATCAAAAATCGTACTAAATGCACTGTCGTAGCCATGATGAACGGCTTGCTGTGGACTGCGCCCTTCCGCAATTTCTTCACGAATACGTTCAAAAATAAGTACGTTTGCATCAACAGCCATACCAACTGTTAACACGATACCGGCAATACCAGGCAGCGTCAGTGTAGCACCTGGGATCATCGACATCACACCTACAATCATGATGAGGTTAGCCGCAAGGGCTAGGTTTGCTACCAGACCAAAGCCTTTGTAGTACAGCAACATAAAGGCAAGAACAAAAGCAAAACCAAGGACAACCGCTGTCATACCAGCTTCAATGTTCTCCTGACCAAGGCTTGGTCCCACAGTACGCTCTTCAACGATTTGAATTGGCGCCACCAATGCCCCTGCACGTAGTAGCAAGCTTAAATTATGCGCTTCTGCTGGACTATCAATTCCGGTAATACGGAAAGAGCTATTTAAACGTGCTTGAATCGTTGCAACGTTAATCACTTCTTCCACTTTGATTGGGGGTAACGCTTTGCCGTTTTCATCTTTCTTGCCTGATGGCTTGTACTCAATGAAAACCGTCGCCATACGTTTACCGATAGCGCGTTTAGTAAAGGCATTCATTTTTGCCCCACCTTTGCTATCAAGTTTGATATTCACCTGAGGGCGCTGATATTCATCCATACCAGACTGCGCACCTGTGATATGCGTACCTTCAAGAATAACACGCTTTTTAAGCACGACAGGATACCCATCTTTATGTGGGATCACTTCAGTGCCTGGGGGAGTGCGGCCTTGTGCCGCGGCACGTACGTCAGCATTTTCATCTACTTCACGGAACTCAAGTGTCGCAGTGGCACCTAGAATTTCTTTTGCCCGAGCCGTGTCCTGAACCCCTGGAAGTTGAACAATTATACGCTCGCCGCCTTGACGTTGAACATTGGGTTCGGCAACACCAAGTTGGTTAATACGGTTACGAATAATGGTTTCGTTTTGCTTGATAGCGTATTCACGCAGCTCTTTATATTTAAGATCGCTAAGGCTTGAAAAGAAAGCGAGGCTGTCGCTACTATCATTGATGAAATCGTTACCTGGGTAACGCTTTCTCAAAAAGCTCATCGCCGCATCTTTATCTTCTTCCGAACGCATCGTTACTTGTACACGTTCACTATTAGAGACACGACGCACCGAACGATAACGCAATTTCTCTTCACGTAAATCGCTCTTGAAATCTTGCTCCATTTGCTCAAGTGCATTGTCCATCGCCGTGACCATATCCACTTCCATAGTGAAGTGAACACCACCACTTAAATCTAGACCGAGCTTCATTGGGTTTGCACCTAAGTCTTTTAACCACTCAGGTTGTGCTGGAGACATATTGATTGCTGAAATGTAATCGTCGCTTAAGCTATTACGCAAAATATCTTGTGCTTTAAGCTGATCTTCAACATTTTTAAAACGAACAAGGATTTGGCCGTCTTCTAACACAGAAGATTTCACGGCAAGGTCGTTCTTTTGTAGGGTTTCGTTAACTTGATCTAATACACTGAGCGTCGCATCAGCACCTTTTGTGCCAGATACTTGTATGGCCGGATCGCGGCCATACAAGTTAGGTGTGGCATAAAGAATACCGATAGCCAACACAGCGAGAACAAGTAAGTACTTCCACATTGGAAACTTGTTTAACACTGGGCTATCCCTTTATTGTTATTCTTATAGAGATTTCATTGTACCTTTAGGTAACACAGCTGAAACCGCTGACTTTTGCACTGTCACTTCAGTTTGATCGTTTAGTGCGATTACAACAAAGTCTTTATCATCAGCAACTTTTGTGATTTTACCCACAAGTCCACCTTGAGTTAGTACTTCGTCACCCTTACCTAATGCACCCATTAGGTCTTTATGTTCTTTAACACGCTTAGCTTGTGGACGGTAAATTAAAAAATAAAATACCAAACCAAAAATACCTAACATGATTAGCATTTCCATGCCACCACCAGCAGGAGCTGCCGCTGCAGTGCTAGCATGCGCGTTTGAGATAAAAAAGCTCATTTCACTTCCTCGTTTATAAATTAATTATTTTCTGTCAAGCCAACTCTGGCACCGCAATGCCACGGCGCGCATAAAAGTCTTCGACAAATTCATCAAATGTACCTTCAGATAAGGCGTTTCTCATTCCTTCCATCAAACGTTGATAATAACGTAAGTTATGGATGGTATTGAGCCGAGCGCCTAGAATTTCATTACACTTATCTAAGTGATGTAAGTACGCTCGAGAGTAATTCTTACAAGTATGGCAATCACACTCCGCATCTAGTGGACTGGTATCTGTTTTGTGTGCTGCATTGCGAATTTTTACCACGCCGCCAGTCACAAACAAGTGACCATTACGAGCGTTACGCGTTGGCATTACGCAGTCAAACATGTCGATACCACGACGCACCGCTTCAACCAAATCTTCTGGTTTCCCAACGCCCATCAAATAGCGTGGCTTGTTTTCCGGCATTTTATACGCGCATTGGTCAAGAATATTGATCATGTCTTCTTTTGGCTCACCAACCGATAAACCACCGAGTGCATAACCGTCAAAGCCGATTTCTTCTAAGCCCTTTTGCGACTCGGCACGAAGCTCTGGGTACATACCACCCTGAATAATACCGAATAGCGCAGAAGGGTTGTCACCGTGTGCTTCTTTAGAGCGCTTGGCCCAACGTAAGCTTAGCTCCATCGAGTCTTTTGCTTCTTTTTCTGTCGCTGGATACGGCGTACATTCGTCAAAAATCATGACAATATCTGACCCTAAATCGCGCTGTACTTCCATCGCTTTTTCTGGAGACAACATGATTTTCTCACCATTAACTGGTGATTTGAACAATACACCTTCTTCCGAAATTTTACGCATCGCACCAAGACTAAATACTTGGAAACCGCCTGAATCGGTCAAAATCGGCTTATCCCAATTCATAAAATCATGCAAATCGCCATGCTGTTTGATGATCTCAGTGCCTGGTCTTAGCATCAAGTGGAAGGTATTCCCTAGACAGATATGTGCGCCCGTTTCTTTGAGCTCATCAGGGGTCATGCCTTTTACTGTGCCGTAAGTACCAACAGGCATAAATGCAGGCGTTTCTACCACACCACGGTCAAAAATCAAGCGACCTCGGCGAGCCTTACCCTGTTTGCTATCTAATTCAAATTTCATTATTACCTCGTTGTCGGAAAAACAGTCCAACTTTGACTAAAAAACGTGCTAAGCCAATGCTTAGGGCAGTGATCTTCCGATTCTACCAAGATTACTAGCGCAATTCTAATATTGGGATAAAAAACACAAAGTCCATATCGAGCGTGTAACTTTACAGCTATAAAACGCAAAATGCCCAGCAATACTGGGCATTTAAATAGTTGTATGGCGTGAGTTACTTATCTTGCTTTTGCAAGAACATCGCATCACCGTAACTAAAAAAGCGGTATTTTTGCTCAATTGCGGTTTGGTAGGCCTTCATAATATGCTGTTGCCCTGCAAACGCACTCACTAACATAATTAGCGTTGATTCTGGTAAGTGAAAATTAGTCACCATTGCGTCGACCACGTTAAAACGGTAGCCCGGATAAATAAAAATATCGGTATCGCCGTAAAGCGGAGCAATTTCACCGCCATTTGCTTTAGCGGCAGACTCAAGTGAGCGCACTGACGTAGTACCCACAGCGATCACCCGTCCCCCTCTGGCTTTAGCCGCTTTAATTGCCTCCACGACTTCTGCTGAGACCTCGATATATTCTGAGTGCATAACATGCTCTTCTACCGAATCGACTCGCACCGGCTGAAACGTGCCTGCGCCCACGTGCAAAGTAACAAAAGCCATCTCAACACCTTTGTCTTTTAGCTTGGCCATCAATTCATCATCAAAGTGCAATCCGGCAGTAGGTGCGGCGACTGCGCCTGGTTTCTCACCATAAACAGTCTGATAACGCTCTTTATCTGCTTCATCATCCGGCCTGTCGATATAAGGAGGTAAAGGCATGTGGCCAATTTTATCTAAAACAGCCAATACATTTTCTTCGCCCTCGAATCTCAGCTCAAATAATTCACCGTGGCGCTGAACCATTTCTGCGGTTGCTTGGCCTTCAAGTTCAATTTTAGTACCAGGTTTTGGCGACTTACTCGCTCTTACGTGAGCAAGCACAGTACGCTCATCTACAACGCGCTCAACCAGTACTTCGAGTTTTCCACCACTGGCTTTTTGACCAAACATACGAGCAGGAATAACTTTAGTGTTATTAAAGATGATTAAGTCTTCTGGATTTATGAGTGCCAAAATATCTCTAAATACTTTGTGTTCTATTTCACCACTATTGCCATTTAAGGTAAGAAGACGACTGCTAGAGCGTTCCTTCATTGGGTGTCTGGCAATCAACTCATCAGGAAGATCAAAACTAAAGTCTGCTACGCGCATGGAAAGGCCTCATTTCTAAAAGTTCGCCAAGTCTAGTGCGGTGTTTTAGCGAAATCAAGTGCTTGTAACCTTGCGTAAATACCTTTAACCTAGCGAGTCTAAAACGGTAATCACCATGTAAAATTTTGTGCGGTGTGCACCTTTGTTTAGTGCGTTCTTTATTCTTTACGTTTAAACAATAACTTATCGCTATCGGCTATGATTTCCGAGCAACGTTCGTGTCACTGTTTGATTATTATCAAGCAGCGGTTAAGTGCGATTTGCTAACTTTAAGATAAGCCCAATGATTGTGTCGCAGTATCTGGTGAGGTTTTTTTATTGTGTCTAGACAACTAACGTTGCTCATTGTTAACGCCAGTGCTCACGAGCGTCAAACCTTGACTAAAACTCTTAGTGCATTAGATGTCTTTACTATCATTGCCAAGTCCGACTCTCAAGATGCGCTAAGCTTACTGAAGACCCAAGCAGTAGATTTAGTGATCACCGGTTTGGATGTTGGCAAAATTGACGGTTGGCGATTCTCTCGCATGATCCGCTCAGGTCTGCTGGCAACCCCCAAAAACACCCCTATCGTACTTATTCCACCGACTTATTGTGAACGAATAGCCGAAACCACCGCACGTAGCTACAGTATCGATGCCGTGCTGCCATTTGAACGTCAAGACATGTTGCCGCAAATTTTGGCCAATGTATTGTCAACGCATTTAGACAAAAGCAGCCGCCTCAACTTGCTCTTGTTAGAGCCCAACCAACAACGTGCACAAAAAATATGTGAGCACTTATCGCACAATTTTGTTTGCACCCATGTAAGCTCGGCGGCCAGCGCTTTATCACTATTTCTACAAGATCACTACGCTATTGTTTTAATGGACACTACATCTAACTTGTCAGGTTCAGCAGAAAGCTTAGTCGAAAGTATTCTCAAACATCGTCCAAGCCAAGCCATTGTAACCATTATTGACAAGCGCGATGCCGACCATGCCGAACAACTATTATTATTAGGTGTTACCGACTTTGTTCGAGCGCCATACGATATGCCCTTTTTAAGCAAAGTATGCGACCATGCGGCGCGGCGAGAAGATTTTATGGTGAGCTATGCTGAGTTTGCCAATAAAGTCGAGCAACTCAGTCGCAGTGAGAGTCGCTATAAAGATTTGTTTTCTGCGCACCAAAGGATCTTGCTACACCTTAGAACTGTAGTCGTTGAATTGGATTTGGAAGGCGCGATCCGCTTTATAAATCCAGCATGGGAATATCTCTCGGGATTTGGTATTAAGTCGAGCCTTAATACCCAACTCAGCAACTATATTGCCAAAGATGAACTGGTAACTTTCAACAAGGTCATTCGAGAAATTCAAAGTGGGATAAGGCAACATGCGCAAGTCGAGCTACAGCTCTGCCATAAAGCTGGACATCTAGTATGGGTCGAGTGTCGCCTGCAACTTATCAAGAATACCTCAAGTTCGGTCGCAATAACTGCAACACTCGATAACATTCACGAGCGCAAGCAAGCTGAACTACAGCTCAGACACTTAGCACTGCATGATACGCTTACCGGCTTACACAACCGCTACTATTTTGACCAGCAATTAAATCAGCTTTGCAATGAAGTAAAATCAGCAGAAGAGATAGAGCATGCGCTAATTTACATCGACTTAGATCACTTTAAGATCATCAATGACAGTAAAGGTCATCAGCAAGGAGATATCGTACTCAAAGAAGTATCTGAGTTGTTTGGTGACAAAATAGGTGAAGAGCATCTCACTTTCCGTATTGGTGGAGACGAATTTGCTGTACTGCTCAAGCACACCAATTTACTCGATGCGCATATGTGTGCTGAAAGCATTTGCATGGCTATCGAAGAACATAAATTTCACTTTGAAGATAATGCATACTCTCTCAGTTGTTCTATCGGATTAACGCAAATAACCAATGAAAATGCGGATCCCAGCGAGTGTTTGAAACAAGCAGACATAGCCCTTTATATTGCCAAGAATCTCGGTCGCAACTTGGTTCATTGTTATAACAAAGAAGATGAACAAAACCAGACCCTGCAAACCGGTTTAGAATGGGGCCATAGTGTTAGGCAAGCGCTTCAGAACGACAGCATAGAACTCCACTATCAACCAATCTGGGATTTCAAAAAACAACAAATAGCCTATTACGAAGCACTGCTTAGATTAAAGATCAACGGTGAGACAATTTACCCAAATCAGTTTATTCCTGCATTAGAGCTGCTTAATGATACATTTTTGATGGATCAATGCGTGATCAGAACAGCAATTAAAGCATTGGCGGAACACGAACTCCTGAGCCAAGTGGCAATTAACTTATCCGCTCATTCATTTTTAGATGAACGACTACAGCCCCACATCCAAGCTTGCTTAAAGGAACATCAAGTTTCAGCTAATCGCGTTATTTTCGAAATCACTGAGTCTGCCAGTATTAACAATCTTAACGCAACGCAGACGATGATCAAAAACCTGAACGATCTTGGCTGTCATTTCGCTATTGATGATTTCGGGACAGGCTTCAGCACTTTTAGCTACCTAAAACAGCTACCTGCACAGCATGTTAAAATAGATGGCTCCTTTGTTCGGGACATGCTCAACGACCCTATTGATCTGGCGCTGGTCAAAGCTGTAAACGATATTAGTCACTCATTAGATAAGTGTTCAGTTGCTGAATATGTCGAGAACAAAGAGATATTTCAAAAACTTAAGGAAATAGGTGTTGACTATGGTCAAGGTTACTTTATCTCGAGACCACTCCCTATTGAACAACTAGCGAGCAGTGCAAAAACTATTTTATCTCTAAAAACAGCGTAGTAACATTTTTATACTAAAGGTCACTTTTACTTCTTGCAAAGTCCACTATAATTAAAGATACCAGTTTAAAATGTCATCAAATTTTAAGGTAACACCTTAATTTTATAGACATTCAAAGGATTGAGTTACATCTTGCTATGGACTTCAAGGGGTAAATTATGCTGTCATTATCACTGTTTTTACTACTTGCAAACTTGCTCATCGCTTATCAATGTTACCGCTATGCCAACACTAAAGGATATCCGGTAAAATTGTTCACAGGGCTCGGTTTGCTACCCTACTTTAATCTAGTGGTTTGGGTTTACTTACTCTTTTTACCAAATTTAACTACTGCAAAAAATATAGAGCAGGCTTAATACAAGCGAGTGTAGTTCCTTTATAAATAAAACAGCATGTAATCATGCTGTTTTTTGTGTTATCACTTTGCGCCCCTAACCTCAAAGAAACACTTTTACCCCAAGCTTAGATTAACTAAAAGCGATAGCTAGTTACTGTCTCGGCTAGCTCCTTAGCCGTTTTCTCACCTTTAACACATTGCTGCACCAAGGATTTTGGATAAACAAATACCTGTTTATTGTTTGGATTACTAAGCTCACTGTAAATAAAGCTTACATGCTCATTTCTAGGCAAACTTCTTAAACCCGCACCATAGTCGCATAAACTTCGGGCTAAGCTGGTTACTAGCATTTTTTCAAGCGCCTGCTGCTTTTCCGCTTTCTCTTTCGCGCGTTTGACCCGAGAAGCCTCAAGGCTCGCTTTCAGCTTATCTTTCAGGTCCTTTAATTCCGAATCCTTAAGTGAAAGCTTTTCTATGCGCTTTTCAACTTCTCTCAATGACTCGGTAAATTCTTTTACTTGATCATCACTTTCGTGCCTTTTCGCAAACTCCAGCTCCGCTTTTTGGCGTTCAAGCTCCCTCAATTGAATTCTATTCTCTCTTTCTTGCTCTACGGCTTCGCGGACTTTCTCGGCTCCTGCTCTCACTTTCTCAGCAGCATCCGAATAAGCTTGAGAAAAAGCTTCAGCTATCGGCTGTGAAATCTCGATCTCCGCGATGTCCATATCAAATTCCGGCAGTTCAAACTCCCCTATTGCAGCCACATCATCGAGATTGTCGATATGAGAGATCCACTCTAAACGGTGCCGGCGCTTTAATGCCAGTTCAAACACAACTCCCTGGTCTTTTAAATAATAGCCAGAAACACTACGAACTTGATCTTGTGTGTCATGCTGCAGTGCACTCATTAATACCCGCTCAAAAATAGCAACCTCACGCTTTAGCGCTTCATCAACAACTTGGGCCTGAGCAAAGCTTGTAGCAATGGCTGCAACAGCGCCAAAACAAAGTGGAATTAACTTCATGGTTTACCTCGATACTGTGCTAAATTTTGTGTCGGTGTTTGCTCTACTTGCTCTGCCAATTCATTCAATTGCAGCCTAAGTAGGGCTTGGTCTTGCGCTCTTTGTGCTTGGATCAGATCAACGAGATTATTCATCGCCAAACTGCGCTCTTTGCGATTTTGTTCAACCACTTGCGTTGCTAACTTGGCAAGCGTAGCTTGATCTATTGGCTTAGTCTCATCAAGTTTTGCAAGCATAGCCTGCATAGCGCTTTGCTGCTGTGCCAGTTGTGTTTGTTGAACACTCAACTGTTGATGCAAGCCTAAGTTCTGTAGCCAAAGTCCTGATACACCGAGCCCAACAACCAGCCAAGCAGCAACGGCAGCCACAGGCCAAGCGCGAGTTTGGTGCTGCAAAGTGAGCTGCGAGGGTGGCGCTTGCTCTTCGAATCTAGCGGCACGCTGTTGCCAAGTAGTGGCAGCACTCATCAATTCTCCATATTCACTATCTGCCTGAAGTTCGGCCAACTCTGCCTCAGACAGCACTTTGCCATCTAACCACTGCTCAAATAAGTGTGCTAATTTAGCCATGATTTTGCACCTCTAGTTGCCCTTTCATCTTACCTAACGCACTGTATAGCCTAGCCTTCACCGTATTACTTGATAATTCAAGCTGCAGCGCAATTTCATCAAAGGTGTAATGCTGGAAAAACTTTAGCTCCACGACAATGCGCTGCTCAAATGGTAGTTGTTTCAGCGCGATATATATCTCTTCATTACTTTGTTGTTGCGCTATTTTGCTGTCAGGTCCGTGTTGCGGCGTCTCAGGTTCTTTACCTTCAATCGATTCAAACTTATGTTTTCGCATGTGATCCACAATCCTTGCATGGGTGATTTTAAATACCCAAGTCGAGAACTTAGCATCACCATTAAAGGTATGCAGATTTCGATACATACTTAAAAATACATCTTGAGCAATATCTAGCGCGTCTTGCGGATTACCAACCAGCCTCAAACATTGGTTATAAACACGACTATGATGCTGGGCGCAAAGCTTTGACCATGCTCCTTGATTACCTTGCAGTGCTCTTTTTATTAATTGTTTTTCGCTATTAAAAAACACGCAGTTCACTCATCCAATCTTCTCACTAACTATTAATCGTAGCGGGCGCAAAAAAAGTTGCTCAGACGGGAAATTTTTTTGAAAAAAAAGCACCGTTACGGTGCTTCGTCATCATTATTGCGACTGACATTGGCCACTGATGTAGCCACCAACAAAGTCGCTAAACAGTCTAAAATCTCTGATCCGCCCAGTAGTACGACGCCAAATCAAGCCAATCTCACGATATGCATGATCTTGTGGTGGCATAGCCACTAAAGGCTTACCTTCCAAAATCCCCGCATTGATCGCCATTTGAGGTAAAAACGTCACGCCATTTTTATATTCCACCATACTTAATAAAGTATGTAGATTTGCCGCCTCAAATGGATTGATGCACGCGCTACGGTTCAGGTGACAAGCACTAAGCGCATGCCCCGTCATACAATGCTCTTTTTCGAGTAAAAATACACTTTGCTCAGGTAACAGGTTAAAGTCCTCTATCGGCTCTGGTACGCTGTACTCCGTATGGCGAACCAAACTAAAGTGATCTTTTGCTAGTACCTGTGTATGAAACTTATCGGTTCTATATGGCAGCGCTAGCATGGCCATATCAATATGCCCATGCTCTAACTTATCCAGTAAGTTATCACTGGTATCTTCAACCAGTACCAAATTAAGCGCTGCAAACTCCTTTTTGCACGCCTGATAAAGTGGCGCGGCAATAAAACTCGCAATGGTGGGAATGATCCCTAACGTTAACTTGCCAGACAATGGATTTTTATAGCTTTTAGTGAGCTCTTTAACGCTCATGGTGTCGTCGATAATTTTCCGCGCTCGCTCAACCACTTCCTCACCAATATCGGTAAACATTAGGCTGCGATTTTCGCGTTCAATTAGCTGACATCCTAATGTCTCTTCAAGGTTTTGTATCGCGCTACTTAGCGTCGATTGACCAATAAAGCATGCTTCCGCTGCTCGACCAAAATGTTGGTGCTGATGCACCGCAAGAAGGTATTGTAGTTGTTTGATACTAGGTAAATTCGTCACAAGCTTTACTCTTAATTTTCAACAGCACAAATAAAAAGACCCCAACACCAAAGGTGTTGAGATCTTTTCAAGCTAAAAGTCTGTCTTTTTGAAAATGTGCGGTTTATTTTTATACGCCGAACACTAATCTCAAAATATAGAATATAACAATAGCAAGGGCAGCACCAACTGGCAATGTAATTACCCAAGAAACTACGATGTTACGGATAACACCCATGTTTAATGCCGCAATACCACGTGCCATACCCACACCCAATACCGCACCAACTAAGGTTTGAGTTGTAGAGATTGGGAGGCCTGTGCCTGATGCGATTACTACTGTGGAAGCAGCAGCAAGTTCAGCTGCGAAACCACGGCTAGGAGTAAGATGCGTGATGCCTTCACCGATAGTCTTGATAACTTTCTTACCAAGGATCGCAAGACCCGCAACAATACCTAAACCACCTAGTGGTAAGATCCACCAAGCTAGGGCCGCTTTCTTAGCAATTTCACCGTCGTTTTCAACAATGTTTACCACAGCAGCTAATGGGCCAATTGCGTTAGCAACGTCATTCGAACCATGTGCGAATGCCATACAACATGCTGTTAGTACCATAAGGATAGCGAATACTTTTTCAACATTATTGAACTGCATTTGCTTGTCTGCATTGGGATCCATTTTCAGCTTAGCTATCGCAATCTTACCGATAATAGCAATGATAATAGCGATACCGATAGCGAGGGCAAAACCTTCGAATGTGCCGAGCTTGATACCAATATGCTTAAGGCCTTTCTTGATTGTAACCAAAGACATAACAAAGCCCGCTAGACCCATATAAATAGGCACAAAGCGTTTGGCATTTTCTAGTGGCTTACTGGTATCGAAAATGAGCTTTTGGGCGCTCATAAAGATGAGGTAAGCAATAAAACCAGAGATTGCAGGAGTGACAATCCAACTACCAACTATGCCTGCAACTTTACCCCATTGGATTGCTTCACTGCCTACAGCAACTAGCGCAAAACCAATGATTGCACCTATGATTGAGTGCGTTGTAGATACAGGCCAACCTAACATTGAGGCCATCAATAACCAGCTACCCGCAGCAAAAAGTGCAGAGATCATTCCCAATATCATCAGTTCAGGAATATCGATGAAAGGAGTAGAATCTATGATCCCTTTTCGGATCGTTGATGTTACCTCACCACCAGCAAGATAAGCACCAGCGAATTCGAAGATCATAGCAATAATAATTGCTTGTTTGATGGTAAGTGCTTTTGAACCTACCGAAGTACCCATAGCATTGGCAACATCGTTTGCGCCAATACCATAAGCCATAAAGAAACCAACTGCTGCGGCAATTAAAACCAATACTGTGCCGTAGGATGCAATGATATCCATAAGAAACCTTACTTTATTTTAAAAGATCGATTTTTATTAACGAGCTAACATCAGCTCAAGACGTGAACCAACGCGCTCTGCGATATCTGCAAGCCCACCGACCCATTCGATGATCTTGTATAAGAACATCGCATCAATTGGGTTAAGCTCGCCTTCAACAGCGCGTAACTCTCGACGAATTTTAATTTGCATATCGTCGGTATCTTGCTCGATGGCATCAAGCTCAACTAGCATTTTTTCAACTAAAGTGACTTCACGGCCTCTAAAGCCTGTCTCAAGCAGTTCATCAAACTCATTGATCGCTTCTGATGCTTGTTTAGTTGCGTCCACACAACGCGTGACGTAAGCAAGAAAATCTTTTTGAATGGATTCAGGGATGACCATTTCACGACCGATAACGCGACCTGCGATATCTTTCGCTTTGTTGGCTATCTTATCTTGGTGGGTGATAAGTTCCAGTAAATCAGTCCGTTCTACTGGCATGAATAAACCACGAGGCAAATGTAAGCGCACTTCACGCTTTAGTTCATCTGCTTCACGCTCTAGGTTGCGGATTTCAATGCGAATTGCATCCGCTTCTGTCCACTCCCCTTTGAAGACATGGTTAAAAAATGGGATCAAAGCCGCACTGGCTTGATGGACTATTTTTATATGCTCTTCAATTGGCTTAATAGGAGATTTAGCAAATACTCCTAAAAACGCGTTACTAGGCATAACTGACCCTTAAATCATATTTGTATGCATGTGCAAAGTGTAATTTTACAGCATTGAGCGCCGTTGTGAACGGTTTTATTGCAAGTTTAGATGAACTTACTATGAAATTGCGCGCCGAAAGCGCGCAACTAGTTGATAAGCATCACAAGGTTTTTGCGATATCTTCTTGAGATGTATGACGAATATCTTTGCCATTTACGAAATAAATCACGTATTCCGCAATATTCTGACAACGATCACCGATACGCTCTAATGAGCGTACAGACCAAATTAAATCCATAATTTTTGGAATAGAGCGTGGGTCTTCCATCATATAGGTCATAATTTGGCGCGTTACGGCTTCGTATTCACGGTCCACTTTGGCATCGGCTTTATGCACTTCAAATGCCTTTTGCGCGTCCATACGGGCAAACGCGTCAAGCACATCATGCAGCATTTGCGACACTTGGCGGCCCATGTTGTCAATATTTACCAATAAGTCTTGCTGATCTTTGGTAAACGAATCCAACGCAACTTTGGCAATTCGCTCAGCTTCGTCTCCGATACGTTCAAGATCTGCAATCGTTTTTGCGATGGCAACGACCAAACGCAAGTCACTGGCTGCTGGCTGTCTTTTGGCGATGATACGTGTACATTCTTCGTCAATATTCACTTCCATCGCATTGACTTTGTAGTCGTTCTGACTGACTTTTTTCGCTTTTTCAGCATCATTGTGGTTAACCGCATCAAGCGCAGTGTTTAATTGCTGCTCTACCAGTCCCCCCATGCTGAGTACGTGATTTCTCACGTTTTCTAGCTCTTCATTAAAGCGGCCAGAAATGTGCTTATTAATATTGTGTTCCATGATATTCTCCTCGCAAGCTCGCCTTAACCGTAACGACCTGTAATATAGTCTTCTGTTTTCTTCTTAGACGGCGTGGTGAATAAAGTATTGGTATCTGCATACTCAATTAACTCACCCATATACATAAACGCAGTTTGATCAGATACACGCGCAGCTTGTTGCATGTTATGTGTAACGATAACTACAGTATACTTGTTTTTCAGATCGTTAATGAGTTCTTCGATAACCAATGTTGAAATCGGATCGAGTGCTGATGTTGGTTCATCAAGTAACAATACTTCAGGTTCAATCGCGATAGAGCGAGCAATCACCAAACGCTGCTGCTGACCACCAGATAAGCCAAATGCACTGTCGTGAAGTCGGTCTTTTACTTCATCCCAAAGCGCGGCGCCACGGAGTGACTTTTCAACCACTTCGTCTAACTTGCGCTTATCTTTGATACCTTGCAGACGCAGACCATAAACCACATTCTCATAAATAGATTTAGGGAAAGGGTTTGGCCTTTGGAATACCATGCCTACGTTACGGCGCAATGCCGCAACATCTACGCTCTTGTCATAAATGTTCTGTCCTTGAAGGTTAATTTCTCCTTCAATACGACAGCTATCAACCAGGTCGTTCATGCGGTTAATACAACGCAGTAGCGTTGACTTACCGCAACCTGATGGACCGATAAATGCGGTTACTTGCCCTTTTGGGATCAACATATTGACGTTGCTAAGGGCTTGTTTATCACCATAGTAAAGATCTAGGTTTTTGATCTCTAGTGCGGTGAGTTCTGGACTTAAGTTTGCTAAATCAAGCTTGCTATTGCCGTTTGCTTGATTGACTTCTGGCGCTACTGTAATCATGTTTTTACCTATTAAAAATCTTTACTATTAATGCTCTAACGATCTGAATTTTTCGCGTAAGTGGTTACGAATACCAATCGCTGTAATATTCAGTGCAATAATCACTGTAACCAATAAGAACGCGGTTGCATAAACCAAAGGTCTAGCAGCTTCAACATTCGGGCTTTGGAAGCCAACATCATAAATATGGAACCCTAAGTGCATAAACTTACGATCCAAATGAATATAGGGGAAGTTTCCGTCTAGTGGTAGTGTTGGGGCCATCTTTACTACACCAACTAGCATCAGAGGAGCTACCTCTCCCGCAGCACGCGCAACAGCAAGAATAAGACCCGTCATAATTGCCGGACTTGCCATTGGTACAATGATCCGCCATAGAGTTTCAGCTTGAGTTGCACCAAGTGCAAGTGAACCATGACGCACTGAGCTTGGGATCCGAGACAGACCTTCTTCCGTGGATACAATAACTACTGGCAAAGTAAGTATGGCAAGTGTAAGTGCAGACCAAATCACACCAGGTGTACCAAATACAGGACTTGGCGCAGCCTCAGGATAGAAAAGTTCGTCAATTGACCCACCTAGCATGTAAACGAAGAATCCTAAGCCAAACACTCCATATACAATGGATGGAACACCCGCAAGATTGATTACCGCGATGCGGATCATCTTAGTCACGGCATTCTTTGCCGCATATTCATGGAGATAAATAGCAGCAACCACACCAAAGGGTGTCACGATCACTGCCATCAGCATAACCATAAATACCGTACCGAAGATTGCAGGGAATACCCCACCTTCAGTGTTTGCTTCGCGCGGATCATCGCTCACAAATTTGCTAATTTGCACTAAGTAGTGACCCACTTTGGCAAAAAAGCCCATGTCATTGGGAAACCAAACGTCTAATACTTGGTACAGAGGTAAAGTCACTTCTTCGCCGCGCATATCGCGCACCACAACTTGATCGCGTTTTGCCTGCTTTCTTAGCTCAAAAAGACGCTTTTCGAATACTTTGTAATCTTCACGCAGCTCTGCACGGCGTGCATTCAGCTCTGCGAGCCTCTCATCAGTCAGTTCGTTATCTAACTGATATGATTTTTCTTTTAAGCGTAAGCGCTCAAGTTCATAGTTAATATGGCCGATTTCACTATTTTGTAGTTCAAGCGCTTCGTCATTGAGGTCTACGGCGCGCTCAACAAGCTCATGCAGCCTTTCAATCGGCTGTTCAGTAACTACTTTTCCGTCTTCTAAAACACGGGCAACATAGCCATAGAAATTACCATTTTTACTACGCTCAAATACCGCTAATTCCGCTGGCGTAGACTGGCTTTTGATGTCTGTTGACAATACCCAACGGAAATCAAGTTCTACGTACTCACGGTTACCCGTCTTTACTAGTAAACGCTCAACGTTTTCACCTTCATATCCAGACAGATCATATCCAGCTGCTTCTAGGCGAGATTTTGGTACCATCTCGCGGTCATATATTTCACCAATAACGGTCTGTTTAGCAACTGAACCATCAAGATGCATCTCAACAACTTGAGACGGCCAGAAGAAGCTCAGCCCTTTCCACGCAATCATCGCAAGTAGTCCGATTACTGAAATCAAACTAATACTGACCGCGCCACCTGTCATCCAGATCCACGGAGAACCTGACTTAAACCACTGCTTTACCATGTCATGTCACTCCAATTACATTGAACTGTATTTTTCACGCAGCTGCTGACGAACAAACTCAGCAACGGTGTTAAATACGAAAGTAAAAATAAACAATACAAAGGCAGCTAGGAACAAGATGCGATAGTGAGAGCTGCCAACTTCAGACTCCGGCATTTCCACCGCAATGTTTGCGGCAAGCGTACGCATACCTTGGAAGATACTCCAGTCCATGATTGGCGTGTTACCGGTTGCCATCAACACTATCATTGTCTCCCCTACGGCGCGCCCAAGGCCCATCATCACAGCAGAGAAGATACCAGGACTTGCTGTCAGCAATACAACACGAACCAAAGTCTGCCACTGCGTTGCACCGAGTGCCAATGAGCCATTTGAAAGGTGTTTAGGTACGCTAAATACCGCGTCTTCTGCGATAGAGAAAATTGTAGGAATAACCGCAAAGCCCATTGCGATACCCACTACTAGGGAGTTACGCTGGTCGAATGTTAGACCTAGCTCGTTGGTCAAATATTGGCGCACATTACCGCCAAACAGCCAAGACTCTATACCACCGCTCATAGCAAATGAAATCCAGCCTACGATAAGTACAACGGGGATCAGCAAGATTGAATGCCAACCTTCAGGCACAACGTGTCTAACTTTTGCAGGTAGCTTAGTCCAGCCAAATGCCGTTGCTATCATCGCGATTGGTAATAGCACTAATAAAGCAACCACGGCGGGTAGATGCGTTTCGATTAAAGGAGCTAGCCAAAGGCCCGCCAAAAAGCCCAAAATAACCGTTGGTAGTGCTTCCATTATCTCTACCGTCGGTTTAACTACTCGACGTAATTCACTCGACATAAAATAAGCGGTGTAGATTGCTGACGCTAGTGCAATAGGTACCGCAAATAACATAGCGTACATTGCTGCTTTAATAGTACCGAATGAAATCGGCACTAGGGAAAACTTAGACTCAAAGTCATCGCTAGCTGAAGTTGATTGCCAAGTGTAAGCTGGCTCTGGATAACCTTCGTACCACACCTCTTGCCACAAAGCAGACCAAGTTACTTCAGGGTGTTCATTATGTAGCTCTACTACCGTTAACGTATCATCGGCGAGTAACAAAGCTGCATTCGCACGCGGCGCTACCGCAAACTTCTGTACAGCTTTATCTGTGACCTTACCTTGCCATAAGTGCGCTTCACTGGTGGTGTAATATAGACCTAATTGACCATTTTCGTTGGTCGTGAAAAAAGTACGACGATAGTATTCACTGAATAGTTTGACCTGTTTGCTCTTTGGCGTCTCAAAGGAACGGATTTTAGCAAACTGGCGCCCATCATCGGTATTGACTTCAAACCACTGTGAAACTTCACCGTTGTCGTTAGCAAGCATTAACGAATTGGCACCCGCTAGCAAGTTCATATCGACTAAGTTGGCATTTTCTTCGTTTGCAGCAAGTAATTGGAATAACTCAACTTCAGAAGCATAGCGAGAATCAAAGACGTAAACTTGATTTGCTGAGCGAACAAATGTGCGTGATGTGTCTGGAGAAATAAGTAACTCATCAACACGACCATCAATATCTAGCTCGGTACGCTCAACTGCCCACTCAACCTCTCCAGTAAACATGTTTTCTTCTGCAACAAAAGAAGCAAAAATCACACGTTTATCAGCAGTTTGTGCAACTACCGCAGTTTTGTCTTCGAAGTGACTAAAGGCGAATTTGCGAATTGCTTGTCCTTGTTCATCAACAATCAGTTGCTTCGCATTAAGTGGATAACTTAAGCGAGGGGTTAAAACACGTTGATTTCCCGGAAAGCTGACCGTGAACATCGGCTTCACTAGTTGTACTTGACCGTTATCTAGACCAAATGCATACTGCCCTAAGAAAGGCGCGCTCTCTGCAAATGCTGTGACATTACCGTCAAGTTCAACATCCAATGTATCCAGTAATTTACCGGCACTTTCACCTTTGATCTGGTAATAATCTACCGAACCTTGACTACCGAGTAAGTATGCAATTTCAGTTTGTTCTTCTACTCCTACACCTAAATATGTTTTATCTTGTGTAAGCTGAATATCCATACGCTTTTCAACCTTTGCTGATTCAAAGATTGGTTGAACGACATATAGTAAGTAGAAGAAGATAAGTAAAAGTGCGACTAATACCATTACTCCACCAGAAGTAATGCCAAATTGTGCAAACCTGTCTTTAAAGAGACGGCTTCTATCCGTTTTAAAGGATGGCTTTTGCGGATTTGAAGTCATCAATATACCCTTTGGTTTAAAAATTGAGGGCATTATATTTCATCAAGATGACAGTTGTGTTACACCTGAGACACAATTGAACTTTCTTCAATTGGCATTTACCATCACATTCATTATAAAAATAATGGAACTAATCAGCTCAAAAAACGCTCTGATTGTTAGCCTAGAGTAAATGCAAAAATTTCGTTGCATTTCTTTACATTAAGTGTTTCTGGGCACTGGACAAAGTAAGTTTTTAGACTAGTCTAAATCATGCGCCGAATTCGTTTTTTCGCCCACGGGCGCCACAAAAAAAGAGACATGATATGAAGCAGTTAATATTAACACTTATAGGTAAGGACCGACCGGGTCTCGTTGAGGAAATCTCTTCCACTATTCTTTCTAACCATGGCAATTGGTTAACCAGTAACTTAAGCCACCTTGCAGGGCAATTCGCAGGCATCGTACAGGTTGAAGTCGCTGAAGAACATTTGCAAGAAATACAAGATGCATTGCATAAATTGCCAGGATTGGATGTGAAAGTTGAATCAGGCGAAAACTTGCCATCGCAAGAAGAGCCGGACACATTAAATTTAATCATTACAGGCAACGATAGACCGGGAATTGTGCAAGAACTTGCTACGGTTATTCGCCACAAAGGTGCAAACATCACGCACCTAACTTCAAAACAACGTAGTGCTCCAAACTGGGGATTGCCTATTTTCAGCGCTTTTGCAACCGTAACTTTACCTGCTGGCACGGTCAAAGAAAACGTAATTGAGGCACTCGAGTCAATCACCAGTGATTTGATCGTGGACATAGAAGAAAGCTAAAACCTACACTATACTCATGATGGTTGAATGACAAACACGACAGGCGCGTTGTGTTTGTCATAATTGTGTCACACACCCTGCTTAAGCTGTAAAAATAAGCTGTACCTATGGAAAGCACCATGCAGGCCGTATCTCCAGAGCATAAAACTATCACTTACTTTGCTAAAGAATTAAGCTGGCTCTCTTTTAACGAGCGCGTTTTACAAGAAGCCAAAGACCCAACCAACCCGATCATTGAGCGGATCCGTTTTCTTGGTATATTTTCCAATAATTTAGATGAGTTTTTCCAAGTTCGTGTTGCGGATGTAAAGCGCCGTATCTTATTAAATAATCTGCCTGATACCAATTTCGATGAAGATGAAGTACTACTCGCCGACATTCAAAAGAAAGTATTGGAACTAGGTAAGAAGTTTAGTGTGATTTATGACCAGATCCTCATTGATTTAAATGAGCATCATATTCATATTAAGCAACCTGATGCGCTGTCGGACTTCCACAAGAATTGGTTGGCTAACTACTTTAAAGATCAAGTGCTGCCCCACCTATTACCAATGATGATTAACGAAAGCAAAGACTATTCGGATAATATCAATGACACCATGACTCACCTATTTGTGGAGTTAAATGGCGAAAAACAGCATCATGCCTTTTTGGAAGTCCCGACTGATCGCCTAAACCGCTTTGTCCAGCTGCCACCAGAAAAAACCCGAAGACATAAAACGATTGTATTGCTTGATGACGTTATTCGATTTTTTATTGCCGATGTGTTTAAAAGTTTCTTCAAATTTGAGCGCATTGAAGCCTATTCGATGAAGCTCACTCGAGACGCTGAGTACAACTTAGATGATGAGCTAGAAGAAGGCGTGTTAGATACCATGTCTAAAGGCCTCAAACAGCGTTTGTATGCCGAGCCTGTACGTTTAGTCTACGAAGAATCTATGCCTGAAGAAATGCTCAAGTTAATGAAAAAGCGTTTAGGGGTGACAGGCCAAGATGCCATGATCCCAGGCGGTAGATATCGCAATTTCAGAGATTTTATTTCTTTTCCAAATGTTGGTCGCGGCTATCTAGAAAACAAACCATTGCCGCCGCTAAAAAGTGCAGCCTTTTCAAAATATAGCAGCGTCTTTCGCGCGATTTCTGTTCAAGATATCTTGCTATATTACCCCTACCACACCTTTAATCACATGCTGGAATATATCCGCCAAGCGGCGTTTGATCCCAGAGTGACACAAATAAAGGTCAACATTTATCGTGTGGCAAAGCAATCTCGATTGATCGCTTCATTGATCAACGCTGCAAAGAATGGCAAAAAAGTCACCGTGATGGTTGAATTGAAAGCCCGCTTCGATGAGCAAAACAATATTGAGTGGGCAAAACTCATGAGTGAATACGGTATTAAGGTCATGATTGGCATACCGGCGCTTAAGGTTCATAGTAAGCTTTGTGTGGTTCACCGTAGAGAAAAAGGCAAAATCGTCAAATATGCACACATAGGTACGGGTAACTTCCACGAAAAAACTGCTCGAATTTATACTGATTTCAGCCTGTTTACCAAACACCCCGACATTACGGAGGAATGCGATAGCGTATTTCGCTTTATTGAGAGTAGTTACCTGCCATTTAAATTCGAACACCTGATGATTTCACCCATCAATGCACGTAGCCGGATTGTAGAGTTGATCGATGAAGAGATAACTCATGCAGAGCAAGGGCGAACAGGAAAAGTAACAATTAAGATCAATAACTTAGTTGATAAACAGCTCGTTGATAAACTTTACGAAGCTTCACGCAAAGGCGTAAAGATCCGCCTCATTGTGCGAGGTATGTGCGCGCTTGTACCGGGCCTTGCACAGTTTAGCGATAATATAAAAATCATTAGTATCGTCGATCGTTTCTTAGAACACCCGCGAGTGATGATTTTCGACAACAACGGCGACCCCAAGGTCTATATTTCGTCAGCGGACTGGATGACCCGTAACCTTGACCATCGTGTTGAAGTTGGCACGCCTATTTATGCCGATCATTTGAAGAAACTAATCATCGATATCATTGAACTGCAATTTAAAGATCGCACCAAAGCCAGAGTTATTGACGCCGAACAGAAGAATCTGTACGTTCGCCGAGGTAACCGTAAAAAAATTCGCTCTCAGATTGCGATTTATGACCATTTAAAAAAATGGGAGTTACATCAATTAAATGAAGCGAAAGAATAACCGTTGAGGAAGAATATATGCGCGACTACCCTTCTATTGCCGCAGTGGACTTAGGTTCAAATAGTTTTCACCTTGTTGTAGCAAGAGAAGTAGATGGTCGCCTTCAACTCCTTCATAAAGAAAAGCAACGTGTTTACTTGGCCGCAGGCCTTGATGATGATTTCAATTTAAGTGACGACGCGATCGCCAGAGCATTGGATACCCTCTCGCAATTTGCGACGACACTACATGATTTTCCGAAAGAGTCCGTGCAAGTAGTAGCAACCTATACGCTGCGAAATTGCAAAAACCTTAATTATTTTCTCGCTAAGGCAAAACAAGTTTTTCCATATCCAATCAATGTGATTTCAGGCCAAGAAGAAGCTCGTCTTATTTACCAAGGGGTCGCCAACCATGAACATGATAGTCATAACCGTTTGGTTATCGACATCGGTGGAGGCAGCACAGAGTTGGTTATTGGTCAGCACCTTACACACAAACTATTAAGTAGTCGCAATGTGGGCTGCGTAACCATGCAAAAAGCCTACTTTGCTGATGGTAAGCTATCTGCAAAGCGATTCAAAAAAGCCGAAATAAAAGCAGAGCAACAAATTGAGAGTATTACCGCGAGCTACTTAAGGCTCGGCTGGAATAGCGTTATCGGTACTTCTGGTACTATTAAGGCGATTGCGGCTATGATTCACGAACTCACTCAAGCCGATGAAATTACCCTGCCTGTTTTGGAGCAAATTAAGCAGTTATTTATTGATGCTGGACACATAGACAACGTCTCCTTAAAAGCATTACCTGAGGAGCGAAAAACCAGTATTGCTGGCGGCCTTGCTGTTTTAATAGCACTGTTCAGACAATTAGGGATCGAGCGCATGCGTCTTAGTGAATATGCACTGCGAGAAGGATTGTTGTTTGAAATGCATCAAACTGACGAGTTTGATATTCGTACCCGCACAATTAACACGTTCAGCGATCACTATAATATTGATAAGCAACATGCCGAAAATATTTGTAAAACCATCAAACTTTTTACCACTCAACTAAAAGAGCAATGGCAACTATCCTCTTATGATGTTGAAATGTTATGTTGGGCAGCAAAGCTTCACGAAGTTGGGCTCGCCATTAATTCCTCCGGCATGCATAAGCACGGTGCTTATATTGTCAGGCACAGTCAACTTCCAGGCTTTACTCAAGCCCAGCAATTAAGGCTAAGTGCACTTGTACGCTTTTATCGAAAAAAGATAAAAATGCCAGAATTAACAGAGTTAATTGACGAAGAGCTAACCCAATTTAACCGTATTTTGGCTGTGTTCCGTCTCAGCGTTTTAGTGAACCAAAAACGCCAACAAGACCAACTTCCCGAATTAAGCATTACAGCCGTTGATAACGCCTTGACACTTCACATTGCCACTGAGTGGCTCGAATCACACTCACTATTTCAAGCAGATTTAGAGCAAGAACAAAACTATTTAAAAACAATAGACATACAGTTTAACCTGAACTTTGGATAAGTAATACCAATAGCTAGGGAATTCAACGCCATTAGCGCTGAAATAGACTGCTAGAAAGGCACTAATTATCCTCAGATCAAGTTACTGACCTTTTCATATTGTCAGATGAGAACTACAGCTCATCACCTGCCACAATAGAAAGAATTTCATCTGCGTAGACTCGACTAGAAAGCGCCATATCATAGAGATAATTGGTCGGTGTTGCCGGTCGGATAGCTTGTAATATAAGCTCTGCCTCTCGCCAGTCATTACGCTCAATTTCGAATGCTAAACGTAGCGCTCCTCCAAGCAACCCTTGATAACTCAATAGCGCACTAGAAAGCGAATCATCGAGAGAAAATTCCGCCGCAATCACAGCAAGATCAACATCAAGTATCACATCAAGGATAGACATCAAGCCAAGCAAATAGCCAGTTTCTGCCATTTCTTCGCCTCCTGGCATCAAGAATGTTTCCACAAACTTAGCACGGGTTAATCCCATTCTTGTCAGCTCACTGGGTTTATCTGAACCCAACTCGCTCAACGCCAGTACTTTAACAAACTGCCTAATTGCGTCTTCACCTAAGTACACAACGGCCTGAGAGATAGACTTAATGTCTAATCTGTCTTCACCGGCTTTCGCGTTCGCAAGTTTTAGCAATCGTGCGGTTAAACTCAGATCTTTGCTTACTCTAGTTTGTATTTCTTTGAAGCATAAAGACTTTTTTGCAGTGGCTTGTAGCAGCTGAAACACCACCATTTTCGACGGCTCCACGTTGCCATGGTTGAGCATTTCAGGCTTGGCGAAAAAGAACCCCTGGAAAAAGTCTGCTCCAGAGGATTTGATGATCTCGAACTCTTCTTTTGTTTCGATACGCTCAACAATAACTTTAATATCTGGATACTGACGCTTGAGCTTCTTTACCGTCATATTGGTTTTTATAATTGGCTGCTCAACTTCAATTTTGACGAATTCCATAAGTGGTAACAACGGATCCCACTTTGACGTGCCGTCGTAGTCATCTAGTGCAAATCGGTAACCTTTCTCTGTTAACTTAGTCACCGTATTCACCAGCGAAGGAATATTTTTAGAGCGCTCAACGATCTCCACCACTATCTTCTGTGGCGCTAATAAACT
This sequence comes from Pseudoalteromonas sp. S2755, assembly GCF_005886535.1. Classification (GTDB taxonomy): domain Bacteria; phylum Pseudomonadota; class Gammaproteobacteria; order Enterobacterales; family Alteromonadaceae; genus Pseudoalteromonas. Next base: position 2,337 of record NZ_PNDS01000008.1, on the reverse strand, counting down.
AGGTAATTCTTGCAGCAACGATTCGTCGGATAGGTTTATAAAAGCAAGCTGCCCGGCAGCCAACCGGTCTACACCGATAAACATTAAGGAGTTAAAAAACATTCGCCCAGTCGCTTGCCCATCGCTCACCCCAACTGGGAAAGCGTTGTTATCTGAGTCTCTGTAAAGCAACTCATAGGCAAAGACTTCTTGATCTGGCCGTAAAATGGCCTGTCGTGCAATATACTGCACTGCTGATTTACGTACTTCAGTCACCGGACCACTCATTAACATTCGTATCCTTTATTAGGAAAAAGGAAACCACGTATATCGGAGCGTATAATATGGTAACGCCCCGAGCAATAAAAAAGTTTCGCTATTTTACAACACTTATAACCAAAAATTACCAACTTATTAAACTACGCTTTTATAAAGAGTAAGCTTTTAATTCACAGAACGCCAGCAGCTTGCCTGACTAAGAACAGTTAAGCTAAGATGAGTGCATGAAGCAAGTTTTGATCGTCTGGTTACTCGCCTTTGCCGGTTTGACTAAGGCAGAACAAGTCCCCTACTTAAAGTACAGTTTAAGTGGCTCGGGCAGCTTTTACCCTTATTTTACTCACAGCGAAGATGCACCAGGGATCCTACCCGAAGTGGTGGAAGCCATTTTGGTAAAAGCAAAGATCAGAGGAGAAAACCTGCTTCTCCCAGCGAAACGTACTAACTTTTATTTAGAAAAGCAGCAAATTGATTTTGATATTATCAGTCCAGGTTGGTTGAACGAACAGCAAAAGCAAGATGACAGATTTATCTATTCAGACTCTATCCTTCCTATTAAAGAGTACATTGTTACTCGTCAGTCTCAACCACCTGTATTAACCTTATCGGGTATCGAAGTTGGTACAGTGAGAGGCTACTACTACCATGATGATCAAATATTCGAGCGGGTTGATTTCGCATCCGAAAAAGACCTACTACAGGCCCTAACCTTACGCCGAATTGAACATATTATCATTGGTGATTTACCCGCATTATATTGGTCAGAACAACTTGGTATTACTTTTAGCTTCAACCGACTACATTCAGAAGGGATGTTGCAGCTACGCCTGTTAGCTAAGCATAAAGGATTACTTAAGCGGATAAATCAAGCTATCGCACAACTTAAACACTCTGGTGAAATCGAGAAAATAGCACAGCAGTATATTTCGCAATTACCGATACACGCTAAAGGTGGCAGATAACCTCAGCTCTGGATATAGATCAAGTTATACGCATAAATCCTTCCCGTAAATTGAGCACCAACGGACGCATTTGGTATAATGGCGCTTTTACAGCTTGGGAAATATTATGACTATCGCTGCCGCGCTTGCTGAGCGCAGTAACAATCAATGTGAGCTATGTACCTCAACGGATGGTCTCGAAGTATACGAAGTACCACCAGTCGCCGAGGCGCATTCTGACAAATGTGTTTATCTTTGTAGCCAGTGCAAACCACAGGTTGAGGGTCAACAGGATATAGAAGCCAACCATTGGCACTGTTTAAATGATAGTATGTGGAGCCAAGTTCCTGCTGTTCAGGTTGTTGCCTACCGCATGCTTAAGCGCCTTGCGCCGGATAATGGCTGGGCTCAAGATGCATTAGACATGCTATATCTTGAAGATGAGACTCGAGCATGGGCTGATCAAGCACTTGCAGAGGATGAAGACCTTGTTCATTTAGACAGCAACGGGGTGAAACTGAGTGCTGGTGACACAGTGACTTTGATTAAAGACTTGGATGTGAAAGGTAGTAGCCTAGTTGCAAAACGCGGCACTGCGGTACGTAACATTCGCCTTTCGCCTTCAAACCCAGAACATATTGAAGGCCGTGTAGAAGGTCAAAACATCGTTATTTTAACGAAGTTTGTTAAGAAATAACTAGCGTAAACTAACACGCCGTAAGATAAACGGCTAAGCCTCTTCAATACCTTATCGACTAGGGCCTGTTGGTCTTTGCTGTTTGATTTTTGTTCTCCTGAGTGTGTTTTGGTCGCGACGCTCGACTTGCCGCCTAGTAATCTAGGCAAAAGTTGAGCAACAATGAACAAAGCGCACTCAGGTGAACCCAAAGGGCAGCGCTTGATTAGCATTTCTACTGTGTTCTCGCCTGACTCACATAGAATAACTATGTTACGCAGGCTCTGCCTTGTACAAATACCAATCAAACTGCTGCAAAAACAAACTTGAAAGGTAAACAGGCCCTAGATAACCTGAGCTGCGGATAATTAATGCCTTTCTAGCAGCCAGTTTTAGCGCTAACTGCGTTGAATTCACTTCCAATAGCCAGCTATTGGTGCGTAAATTCGCCTTGTTTTCCGT
>NZ_PNDS01000079.1 GCF_005886535.1 Pseudoalteromonas sp. S2755 | reverse complement strand
TCGTTAAAAATTTCTCATTTAGAACAACTAAATAGCAAAATTTTTGCCTTGCTACTAACGCTATTTCCCCGCTTCAAAATAGATCATTTACCTAATACAACTGGTATTAGTGGTTGAACACTAGAGCTGTTTAATGATAAATCAGCCGTGTTGGCATTTTTAAACTCACTGTAAATTTGTAAGTTTTCAATATTGTATATTTTTGGCCAGATACAGCTACAGGCAGAATGTTGAAATCAATTAGTGCATCAAAGCTCATGAAAGTCATGGGCTTTGATGCACTTGAAGTTGTTATTACAGTGCTTAGTCTTACAGCGTGTAATGGAAACCGATGGCGATACCGTCGTCTTCGGTTTGTGACATTTGTGCTTCTTGCACAGCATCGGCGCTAGAGAAGTCGCTAAAGTCCTTACGCGCTTCAATGTACAAAATAGTGTCTTCAGACATAAAGTAGTGTGCGCCTATCACGGCAAACTGACGCTTAAAAACATCATTAGGGTCAGCATTAAAATTTGGTTGGATCACATAGTCATCGCCCGCATCAAATACGTTGTAAGCGATAAATGTACGCACGTCATTGTCAAAACGGTAGCTAACAAGCGACTCTAATCCAACGGCATCCTTGATTAAGCGGCCTAGGTTATCGGTATCGTGGTTTTCGTTTTTATTGATGTTTGCAGCTGCATACCAACCTGGCTTATAGAAATCACCATAGGTAATACCGACGCCATAAATTAAATCTTTAACCGATTGATTTCGACCAGCAGCAT
>NZ_PNDS01000078.1 GCF_005886535.1 Pseudoalteromonas sp. S2755 | reverse complement strand
CGATAACACCGCTACCGCATCCTGCTATTGCCAAGGTATCTAGATCCATGTAGGCAAGGCAAAAATTTTGCTATTTAGTTGTTCTAAATGAGAAATTTTTAACGAAGCTAATATGCTATTTCACCCTTCAAATTGGTTAGAGAATTAATTCAATTGGTATAAGTACTACCCATACAAACCAAGGTACGTGAGAGAGTTTTGAATTAAAGCAATTGTTATTAGCTAGAGCTCCAATACCTTACGATAAGTTTCTGTTTTACTTACTTTCGCAAACGCAATACGTAATCGTTCGACAATGTCGGCTGGTAACTGGTTGTTCGTTGCAAGGTAACCTTTTACCGAGAGTGCTTCCACATCGTATAAAAAGGTAAAGTGGTCGGCTGGAAGGTTAAGCTCCGTAGCCATGGTTTTGATATAACGTGGGTCATCAATCACTAAATCAACGCGATTTGCGACGAGTAACTCATATGACTTTTCGATGTCGCTGGTTTGAACAAAGTTAAACCCAAGTGCTTTAAGTGTGCCTTCGGCGATATCACCACGCTGAACTGCTATTTTGTATTGTTTGGCATCCTCAAGTGATTGAATTTTTATGTCCTCACGATAGCGATTGGTAACAAACCCCAAATGAAACACGGCAACAGGGCCAATCCAATGAAAGCTGTCTTCTCTCGCGGGGGTCTTTGCGATGCTATAAATTAAGGTATATTTGTCATGCTGTGCTAATTTAAAAGCTCGAGCCCAAGGGTAAATTGAAAACTGTCCCTCGAGTTCAGCCGCTTTTAAAATCGCTTTGACCAGATCGGTACTTGAGCCTGCAACTTGATGGTTTTCTATGGTTTGATTGGGTGGAGAAAGTTCCGTAACAACCTGTAATTTCGCCTGTAATGGCAACGGGCTAATCAGCAAAATAAACAGTAGTAGACGTCCAACAACAGCATTCGTCATTACCAAACAACTCCACACGTTAATGCGTTAATCTATATTTAGCATAGATGGACTTTATTTTTCCGTCATTAACCATTTGTCGCAAGGCGATATTTATTTCCGTTTGTAACTCAGTTAGATGAGGCTGCAAGCGCATATGTACGGGTAATCGGCTTATTTCATAGCAAGACTGAAATTTGCGATACTTTGGTTGTTGTGAAATATAGTAGTTTGCTGTCACCGAACCAATCATGATGTAGTCTAAACGCTCATGTTCAAGCTGTGCTAGTAGTTCTTTCTCCGATACATTTTCATAAACTACTATCTTGTCTTCACCCAAGTGCGCTTCAAAATTATCGTAACGATACCCTCTTACTTTGCCGACTAATGCGCCATAAAACTGCTCGGGCCTATGCTTGCCCACACAACGAGATTGATACCCAAGCAGTACTTCTGTTGAGAAGGCATAGTCGATGCTGTAAATTCCTGGGACGTCTGCTTCAACCCGCCACGCTTTGTTGATCCCAGGTTCAATATCTATTTTTCCTTGGTCGAAATAGCGCTGTCCTCTGGCGACAGAGAGCGGCATAAACTCAAATTGGTGTGAAGTCAGTTTTGCCAATTCTTGAAAAATGTCGACAAAAATACCTTTGGGTTTTCCCTGCTCTTCAAAATAGTAAGGAGGATTGGCACCGTGATAGACCAGTACGGTATAGGTTTTCGCCTGCGCTAAGCCGGTTATTAGCAGCAGGGGAAGCATTACTATTTGAAAACACCGCATCGCAATCTTCAGGCTACAGTAAAGGTATCTTCATAATATGCATGATTTTTGAGCGATGCAATTAATCCTTACCTGATTCCGTATCGAGATAAATACATCAGGCTGATTATTTATCACAAGTTATAAATATGGTGAATACTGCTTATATTGAAAATTGTCGACAATTTACAGTCTGGCTAGTTGACGTGCGCGTCAACCAGCACTATATTGTCTACAACTTAAATTACTAAGACTGACTAACTAATGATGAGCTTTTTTGACGAGCAAGCGGTTACTTCTTCTGATAAAGCATTCTTTCGTATGCGAAAGGAAATTGTAGAAGGTGAAATAGCGGCAGGTTCTAAGCTCAGCGAAATGGAATTGTCGACAAAGTATGAAGTCAGCAGAGCGGTTGTTCGCGAGGCAATTAATCGCTTGGAGTCATGTCACCTAGTTGAACGTAAAGCCAATGTAGGGGCGCGGGTTGTTACTCTCACACCGGAAGGGTTAATGGAGCTTTATCAGATCCGTGAAGCACTAGAAGGTATGGCGGCAAGGCTTGCAGCGCAGCACATGACTGACAGTGAAATTCGAGACTTAGAAGGTTTGTTGTCGAGTCAATTCGATGAAGTCAAAAACCAACATTCTTATTATCAAGAAGCGGGTGATCTCGATTTTCATTACCGCATTATTCTTGGCAGTAAAAATGCGAGCCTTATCTCTATGCTAGTCAATGGACTGTACCACTTGGTACGTATGTATCGCGTGCAGTTAGGGATGGCCGGCCCCCGCGTCACCACGGCATTTGACGAGCATAAACATATCGTCCGTGCGATCAGTAATCGCGACCCAGAACTGGCAGAAATACTGATGCGTCGACATATTCAATATTCTAAAAATAATATCGCAACCAAGTTAGCAAGCAATCAATCACATTTTTAAGAGAGAGCATCATCATGAGCGCAGGAAAAAAATTTCGTGAAGCATTAAAAGCCAACAAACCGCTTCAAATCGTCGGTACTATCAACGCATATAGCGCGATGATGGCAAAGAAAATTGGCCATCAAGCTATCTATCTTTCTGGTGGTGGCGTCGCTAATGCATCTTATGGTTTACCTGACTTAGGAATGACATCTCTAAATGATGTAATTGCAGATGTAAGTCGCATTACCTCGGCTTGTGATCTACCTTTAATGGTCGACATTGATACTGGATGGGGCGGCGCATTCAATATTGCAAAAACCATCCGAGATATGGAAAAAGCAGGTGCAGCTGCGGTACATATGGAAGATCAAGTAGCGCAAAAACGCTGTGGTCACCGCCCAAATAAAGAAATCGTGTCGACAGAAGAAATGGTTGACCGTATTAAAGCAGCAGTTGATGCGCGTACTGACCCTGACTTTTTCATTATGGCAAGAACAGATTCGTTTGCACAAGAAGGACTAGAAGCGGCAATTGAGCGTGCGAAAGCTTATGTTGCGGCGGGCGCTGATGGCATTTTTGCAGAAGCGGTACAAACTGAAGAACACTATCGTGCATTCAGCGAAGCACTTGATGTGCCCATCCTCGCGAATATCACTGAGTTTGGTAAGACAGAACTTTGGAACAAAGCTGAGCTGGGTGAGTGGGGCGTAGATATGGTGCTTTACCCATTGAGTGCGTTCAGAGCGATGAACAAAGCGGCGGAGCTGGTGTATCAGTCTATTTTAGAAAATGGGGACCAAAAAGCGGTACTCGATACCATGCAAACTCGTATGGATTTGTATGATTACCTTGGCTATCACGATTATGAGCAAAAGCTCGATGCATTATTCGCCGAAGGTAAAAATAAGTAAAAAATTAAAGCTGTTGAGGGTTGCTCAGCAGCACAAAATATCAATACCCAGCAGGTAAAAAATTCAGGAGACAATAATATGGCTAAAGTACTAAGTGGCGCGGGCCTTCGTGGTCAAGTGGCAGGAAAAACAGCACTATCAACGGTAGGTAAGTCGGGCTCAGGTTTGACTTATCGTGGCTACGATGTAAAGGATCTAGCTGAAAATTGTCAGTTTGAAGAGGTGGCTCACCTTATCCTTAAAGGTAACTTACCAAATCAAGCTGAACTGGACGCTTATAAAAGCGAGCTAAAAGCAATGCGTGGTTTGCCGCAGGCGTTAAAAGAAGTATTAGAACGTATTCCTGCTGACGCACACCCAATGGACGTATTACGTACGGGTTGTTCAATGCTTGGCAACCTTGAAGGTGAAGCAAGCTTTGATGAGCAAGGTAAAGTAACCGATCGCATGCTAGCAAGTTTCCCTAGCATTATTTGTTATTGGTATCGCTTTAGCCATGATGGCGTTCGTATCGATGTGGAGACGGATGACGATTCAATCGGTGCACATTTCTTACACTTATTGCATGGCGAAAAACCAAGTGAGCTACATGAACGTGTGATGCACGTATCACTTATCCTTTATGCAGAGCACGAGTTTAACGCATCAACCTTTACAGCGCGTGTTTGTGCTTCAACGCTTTCTGATATGCATTCTTGTATTACTGGTGCGATTGGCTCTCTACGTGGCCCGCTTCACGGTGGCGCAAACGAAGCGGCAATGGAAATGATTGAGCGCTTTGAATCTGCGGATCACGCAGAGCAAGAAATGATGGGTATGCTTGAGCGTAAAGAAAAGATCATGGGCTTTGGTCACGCTATTTATTCAGAATGTGACCCTCGTAACGAAATCATCAAACGTTGGTCTGAGAAGCTAGCAGCAGATGTGGGTGACACAGTACTTTACCCTGTATCTGTACGCTGTGAAGAAGTCATGTGGCGCGAGAAAAAACTATTCTGTAATGCCGATTTCTTTCATGCATCAGCTTATAACTTCATGAAGATCCCGACTAAATTGTTCACACCAATCTTTGTTATGTCACGCTTAACTGGTTGGGCTGCACACGTTATGGAGCAACGCGCAGATAACCGTATCATTCGTCCATCGGCGGAATACACTGGCGAGGAGCTACGCCCAGTTCCAGCCATTTCTGAGCGTTAATCGAACACTGTTCGAGTCTATTCTGGCGGTCGCCATGACCGCCTGTTCTCCGTCACCGATTGTTGGAAGTTGTTATGAATACTCAATTCCGTAAACGTTTACCTGATTCTGAGCTTTGCTATTACGATACAAAAGAAGCGGTAGAAGCCATCAAATCAGGTAGCTACGAGACTTTGCCTTACACCTCGCGCGTCCTTGCTGAAAACTTAGTACGCCGCGCTGAGCCTGAAAAACTCAATGATTACCTTGAACAGATCATCGAGCGTCGTCGCGATTTGGACTTCCCGTGGTTTCCTGCTCGCGTGGTTTGCCATGATATTTTGGGTCAAACTGCGCTAGTCGACCTTGCGGGTTTACGTGATGCTATCGCCGAAAAAGGTGGCGATCCGGCTAAAGTCAACCCAGTCGTACCGACTCAACTGATTGTCGATCACAGCTTGGCTGTAGAGCACGCCGGTTATGAAGAAGATGCATTTGAGAAAAACCGCGCGATTGAAGACCGTCGAAATGACGACCGTTTTCACTTTATCAACTGGACTAAAACGGCATTTAAAAACGTTGATGTGATCCCGCCAGGCAACGGTATTTTGCACCAAATCAATTTGGAAAAAATGTCGCCAGTTATTCAAGCGCGCGACGGTGTTGCCTTCCCAGATACGCTTGTTGGCACCGACAGCCACACGCCACACGTTGATGCACTCGGTGTTATTGCCGTTGGTGTAGGTGGTCTTGAAGCAGAAAGCGTAATGCTTGGCCGTGCGTCTTACATGCGACTACCGGATATTGTTGGGGTTGAAATCATTGGCAAACGCCAACCGGGGATCACCGCAACAGATATCGTACTGGCGATCACTGAGTTTTTACGTAAAGAGCGCGTCGTTTCTAGCTACTTAGAATTCTTTGGTGAAGGTACGCAAGACCTAAATTTAGGTGACCGTGCGACAATTTCAAACATGACACCAGAGTATGGCGCAACCGCGGCCATGTTCTACATCGATGAGCAAACTATTGATTATTTGAAGCTCACAGGCCGTGATGACGAGCAAATAAAGCTGGTGGAGAAATACGCCAAGCTGACAGGACTTTGGGCTGATTCTTTACAAAACGTACAGTATGAGCGTGTACTTAAATTCGATTTGTCGACGGTGACGCGTAATATTGCAGGTCCTTCAAATCCGCATCGCCGCGTTGCAACTAACGACCTTGCCAATCAAGGTATCGTTAAAGAGATTGAAGCGCCACAAGATGGCTTGATGCCAGATGGTGCGGTGATCATCGCTGCTATCACCAGCTGTACTAATACCAGTAATCCACGCAATGTAGTTGCCGCAGGCTTACTAGCACGTAATGCCAATAAATTAGGTCTTGCTCGTAAACCTTGGGTGAAAACGTCTTTTGCACCGGGGTCGAAGGCAGTACGTTCTTATATGGAAGAGGCAAAGCTCTTACCTGAGCTTGAGCAGCTCGGTTTTGGTGTCGTTGCCTTTGCTTGTACGACGTGTAATGGCATGAGTGGCGCACTTGATCCGAAAATTCAACAAGAAGTGATTGACCGCGATTTATACTCAACGGCAGTGTTATCGGGTAACCGTAACTTTGACGGTCGAATTCATCCTTACGCAAAGCAAGCCTTCTTAGCTTCACCGCCACTAGTTGTAGCCTATGCAATTGCAGGCACCGTGCGTTTTGATATTGAAAATGGTGTACTTGGTCGCGACCAAGAAGGTAATCCGGTCACGCTAAAAGATATCTGGCCAAGCGATGAAGAAATCGATGCGGTGATCAAAGAAAGCGTAAAACCAGAGCAGTTCCGCGCCGTTTATGAGCCAATGTTTGACCTCTCGGTAGACTATGGTGAAGACAACGACCCACTTTATCAGTGGCGTCCAACGAGTACTTATATTCGTCGCCCTCCATATTGGGAAGGGGCACTCGCGAGCGAGCGTACCATGAAAGGCATGCGTCCATTAGCGATTTTAGGTGACAACATCACGACGGATCATTTATCGCCCTCTAATGCGATTTTGGCAAGTAGTGCGGCGGGTGAATATCTGGCCAAAATGGGTTTACCTGAAGAAGATTTCAACTCATACGCCACACACCGAGGTGATCACTTAACGGCGCAGCGTGCGACGTTCGCTAACCCTAAACTGTTAAACGAAATGGTGGTGGAAAACGGTGAAGTGGTACAAGGTTCACTAGCGCGTGTTGAGCCTGAAGGCAAAGTCACCAGAATGTGGGAAGCCATTGAAACCTACATGGAGCGTAAGCAACCGCTGATCATCGTTGCTGGCGCAGATTACGGCCAAGGTTCATCTCGTGACTGGGCTGCAAAAGGTGTGCGTTTAGCTGGAGTTGAAGTTATCGCAGCAGAAGGGTTTGAGCGTATTCACCGTACCAACTTAATCGGCATGGGTGTACTACCACTTGAGTTTAAAGCGGGCACGACCCGTAAAACGCTTGAACTCGATGGTACAGAAACCTATGACGTTGAGGGTGAACCGGCACCAGGTGCTACATTAACTCTCGTGATTAACCGTCAAAGTGGTGAGCGTGTAGAGGTGCCTGTGACTTGTCGATTAGATACCTTTGAAGAAGTATCTATTTACTCTGCAGGTGGCGTGTTACAACGCTTTGCTCAAGACTTCCTCGAAGCGGAAGGCGTATAACCATGAATCAATTTAAGCCGCAAATTAAAATTCCCGCCACTTATATGCGTGGCGGCACCTCTAAAGGGGTGTTCTTTAATTTAACCGATTTACCCGAGTACGCGCAGCAACCGGGTGAAGCGCGAGATAACTTGCTGCTACGTGTGATTGGCAGCCCAGATCCCTATGGTAAACATACCGATGGCATGGGCGGTGCAACTTCCAGTACCAGCAAAACCGTGATTTTAAGTAAAAGCGACAAAGCCGACCATGACGTGAATTATCTGTTTGGTCAGGTTGCTATCGACAAACCATTTATTGATTGGAGCGGAAACTGTGGCAATTTAACGGCTGCGGTGGGGGCATTTGCAATCAGCAATGGCTTAGTCGACGCGAATAAAGTGCCAGAGAACGGTGTTGCTGTCGTTAAAATCTGGCAGGCGAATATTAGCAAAACCATAGTGGCGCATGTTCCTATCAGCAATGGAGAAGTGCAAGAGACGGGCGACTTTGAACTGGATGGCGTAACTTTCCCAGCAGCAGAAGTGGTGGTTGAGTTTATGGATCCGAGCGACCCAGATGTTGATATGTTTCCGTCGGGCAATCTCGTCGATACAATAACTGTGCCTGATGAAGGCACCTTTGAAGTGACCATGATAAGTGCCGGGATCCCAATGCTTTTCTTCCGTGCTTCCGATTTAGGCTATGAAGGTACAGAGTTACAAGAAGCAATTAATGGAGACCCAGCTGCACTAGAGCGATTTGAAAAGATCCGTGCTTATGGCGCAGTTAAAATGGGTTTAATAGGTCATATTGACGAAGCGAAAGTTCGCCAACATACCCCAAAAATCGCTTTTGTTGCACCTGCTAAATCTTATGCTGCGTCGAGCGGTAAAGTGGTGGAAGCCAATACCATCGATTTAAACGTTCGCGCCTTATCTATGGGTAAGTTGCACCATGCGATGATGGGCACTGCCGCTGTGGCGATAGCAACCGCAGCGGCAATTCCTGGCACCCTAGTTAACGAAGCCGCTGGTGGTGGTGATCTTAACTCCGTAACCTTTGGACATCCATCAGGCACCTTAAAGGTTGGCGCGGAAGCACTACAAGAGCCTGGCCGTTGGCAAGCTAAAAAAGCCGTTATGAGCCGCAGCGCTCGCGTGCTAATGGAAGGCTTTGTTCGCGTCCCAGAGGCGTAACGCCCCACTAAATTAAAGGCTCTGTTCCCAAGAGCCTTATTCTCAATATAAGAAAACTCCCGAGTTATTGCTTGGTCGTGAAGGTGTGCCAGTCGCCTGGCTACGTCTGTGGTATCTATCAAGCGAACTCGTAATATAAAAAAATCATAAGGATAAGATGATGTTTGAAGCTTTACTTTCTGTGGCAATCACAACCGCGGTATTACTTGGCTCCCCTGGACCCGCGCCACTTGCACTTGCGGCAGCTGGCGCCAGCCAAGGTGTGAAAAAAGGTTTCCCGTTCTTAGCTGGTATTTTGGCAGGATTGTTAGTAGCAGTGATCTGTGCGGCTACGGGAGTGGCTGGATTGCTGGTAAGTCAGCCTCAGGTGACGCTTGTGCTAAAGTGGCTTGCAGCGGCCTACTTAATTTACGTCGCCTATAAAATAGCAGCAAACAACTCGGCGCTTGGTAATACAGGCGCACAGCTACCTAGTTTTAAAGATGGGTTTATTCTTAACCTCCTTAACCCCAAAGCCTATGCGGCTTGCATCGCTATTTTTGCGACTGCTTCGGTGCCGGCAAGCTCAAATCTAGTTGCTACGTTACTTGCCGCTAGCGTGTGCTACGTGGTGGCGATAGTGGTCGACACAATGTGGCTGGTATTAGGTGGTGTGATTTTTAAAACACTGAATGATGAGACCGTACTTAAACGGATCCGAATTGGTTTTGCGTTGACTTTGGTTGTGCTCGTTCTTTACGGATTATTTGTCGTTTGAGGTTGATGGGAAGTCACAGGCATAGCTTTTAGACTTGAATAGATGTAATAATCTGAATTACGCAATCGTCACTCAGAAAAGCCAATGATCGCCCCAGCAGATGAAAACAACGTCCCCATAAGTGATATCCGCGTTGAATTTTCGGACTCGGCATTTGCTTTGAGAACGTTAAGAGCGGGTGAATATCAACGGTTGGAGCGTCTGTTTTCGCTCAGGTATGGTGATGAGTATGAGGCTCAAGAATTATTACAGTTGCGACAACAAAGAGTGCTAGTACCTTTTTTACAAGCAGCTGAAGATAAATCAAAGCACTGTATTTGTGTGCGGCAAACTCAAACGCGCGAAATGCTTGGCATGATCTTAATTACAGTCGATGATTCAGCGGCCAAAAAAGTGCTGGTAGAAGAGAGTTGGTTTATCCACGATACTCTGTTCGACAAGGTGTTTTGTTTATTCGTAACAGAGTATTTGAATACTCTCGGCTTCGCTTTGGTTGAATTTAGAGTCGACGAGCGTAATGATTTAGTACGCCGGTTGCTTGAGCAACTTGGTGGGAACTTTGATGGCATATTACGTCGTGAAGGTGTTTATCGGAACGAGTGCTTCAACCTTGCTGTGTACTCTATTTCTCAGGAAGAGTGGCAGTGCGTTGTCCCACTGTATTCTATTTACAAAGCATTGCCGCAATAATAATGAAGCTTAAAGTGTGCATTTATGGAAAGTAAACCAAAGTATTTTCGCTGGCAACTTGGCAGACAACAGTCGGGTTATCAAAAGATGTTACTAGCAACCGCGATGTGGCCAGTTAAGTTTGATATGTATTTACTGAAGTTTCCGACCGGATGCGAAGTACCACCACACACAGATAAAGTCGTTTCAGGGAAACATTTTAGGCTAAATATTGTTTTAAAGCGGGCGAAGTTAGGCGGTGAATTTAAGTGTAAAGATCCGCTTTATAGCAGCAGTCGCATCAAACTTTTGAACCTGAACTCGGGATAAGAAGTTAGTTAATTCACTAAAATACCTAAGTTCAAAAGCGTAATATCACTCTAGCCAGAAGTTATTTCTTAATACAAGGCAAATTTGTGCGTCAATAGCTGGCCTATTGCAAGCAAATTTAACGCAGTAGTAAGGGATAACAGCTGCTAGAGGACAAGTTGTTATCCCGAGTTCAGGTTTTGATAAATCAGAGCATTCCGTTTCCAAAGTAGAAGCTGGTACGCGAGTGTTGTTAAGTATCGGCTGGATCCGTTAGCGCGACTAGTTCGGCAACTTGATAATGATGCATGTTCCGGAATTAGATTCCGTTTCACACTCAATTACGCCATTAAAATACTGAGTGACGATAGCGAGCGCAACACTTAGCCCTAAGCCCAAGCCTTTTTGGGTGCGATTACCGACAACAAAAGGATCAAATACTTTATCTTTGATTTCATGTGGAATACCGCCGCCGTTGTCCGTGACTTTAATCGTATAACCAAGTTTTGAGGCTTGAGCCGATATAATCACACACGGGCTTTGTACTGAGTTATCAGCAAAAGCGTGGCAAAATGCATTTTCGATCACCGGAAGGAAGATCTGCTGTAACAATCGTTCTGGGGCGGTGATAGCAAGTGCTTCGGGAATATCGAAGGTAATATCAATATGTGGGTGTTGATTGGCAAGCTCACTCACACATCGTGTGATAAGTGGCTGTAAGTAAACAGGCTTTACTTCTCCTTCAAATCCAGTATTAGTGATGATTTTGAGCTTGTCGATAATTCCGGTGATCCGCTCGGTACTATTGACGACGAGCTTGGCACAGCTTTCAATATTTTCTATCGAATGCAATAAAGCAGACTTGGCGATTTCATTTTTATTTACCCTTTGTCTTACTCCTTCGACAAGCAATAGTTGGTTACTGGAAGCGGTCATGGCGACGCCAATCGGCGTGTTAATCTCATGGGCAAGTCCTGGGATCAATCGCACCAACGTTGCTGACTTTTCGGCGTTTATCAGGCGTTTTTGAGTCTCACTGAGTTCACTGATCGCGTGATTGAGTGCTTTGTTTTTTTCTATTAACTCTTCAGTTTGGCTTTTTACCTCCGTATTTAGATAATCAATAATACTTTTACGGATGGCTGAGCGAGAGTTGTACAGCGCGATGAGACTAAGTAATAGTAAGATAAAGCAAACAAACGCGGCGCCATAATAGGACTTTACCTTTTTATTGCTGCTTGCAAGGAGTGAGCTGAAATCCTGCTCTCTGTGTTCTAAAAAGGCATTAATGTGCGTCATTATTTGTACTTTACTTTGGAGGTAAGCCTCACTGTACAAAATCTTGAGGGCCTGTTGATTTTTCCCTGCAGCCACGAGTTCAAAGGCTTCACGCTCAAGTGACACGAGTGCTTCACTTTTATCCTCTGCATTTCGCAACATAGTTAATTCATCCGTAGAAACCCCGTTTTCTAATAATAATGTCAGCAGCGCTTTTGGTGCTTCTTTTTCAAATGGTGCTTGACCCCCTTTGACCAGCAACATGTCCCAATAGACGCGGTGCAAATGCTTAGGGCGGGGGGAAGTGCCATTACGGATCGTTAAGATCTCATCAAAAAATTGCTTAAACTTAGGGTTGCCCGTGGCAGCATAAGCCCTCGCCATCATGGTGAGTTGGTCTGAGCTGAGTCTTAACTCTTGGGATAAACGAACAAGATTAAAATTTCTTTCTATTTCTTGCTCTTGCGCTTCTTTATTGACGAATGCCAAAAACGTGAACACCACAGAAAGAAAAAAAAGCAGCATGGAGAGCGCTGATATATGGTAGAAGTACTTAAAGCTAAACGACTGACTTGGGTGAAGTATATTGCTTTGACTGGCTGCCATGTATTCAACGTTGTTAAGACTCGAATACACAAAGTATAGTTAACCTAAGCTCGGAATAACAATTTGTTCTCTAGCCGTTGTCATCCCATGTTCTGATTGGTCGTTTTAGGCTTTTGTCACTTCGCCGAAGTGAGAAAGCAGCCAAAGGGATAACAAGTATTTGGCTGCTCGATGGGTCTAGTCGAAAGTAAGTACGATCCTGCCGTTAATGTCACTATTGAGCATATCGTCAAATATATCGTTGATTTGCTCAAGTGGCTTGGTTTCAATAATGGCCTTTACCTTGCCCTCAGCGGCAAACCGCAAGCATTCAGTGAGATCTTGACGGGTACCAACGATGCTGCCAACAACACTAATACCTTTAAGAACGGTATCAAATATAGGAATAGGCATTTCCTCCGGTGGTAAGCCAACGAGTACACAAGTACCACCGCGCTTTACGCTGTTAAACGATGTGGTAAAGGCAGGCTTTGAGACCGCGGTACAAACTACGGCTTGGACGCCTCCTAGCTTATTTTGCATCAACTCTGCGGGATCGCTGTGCTTAAAGTCGATACATAAATCGGCGCCAAGATCTTTTGCCAGTGCCAACTTTGATTCGCCAGTGTCGACCGCAACTACATTCAGCCCCATTGCTTTGGCGTATTGCACTGCTAAGTGACCAAGGCCACCTACACCAATAATGGCAACCCACTCACCGGGTTTGGCTTTCGATACTTTTAGTGCTTTATAGGTGGTGACGCCCGCGCAGAATAGAGGTGCGGCATTGACAAATGATAAGCCTTCGGGGATTTTTACCACGTAGTTGGCATCGGCTTTACAGTACTGTGCGTAACCGCCGTCGACGGAATAGCCACTATTTAACTGCTCTGGACATAAGTTTTCGTCGCCTTTTAGGCAGTGTTCACAATGACCGCAGGCACTATGAAGCCAAGGTACACCCACTCTATCACCAATGGCTAGATGCTTAACATCGTCAGCTTTTGCGATAACGGTACCCACACCTTCGTGACCAGGCACTAATGGTAATTTAGGCTTAACTGGCCAGTCTCCATGACAGGCGTGCAGGTCGGTGTGGCAAACTCCACAGGCGGCTATTTCAACGATGACCGATCCTTGTGTAAGTTGCGGTTTTTCAATTTCTTGAATTTCTAACGGTTGTTTAAATTGGTGCACTAACGCGGCTTTCATCTTTTTGCTCCTTGATTGAGTCGATAGTAGCTTAGCAGCTATAACTAGGAGCAATTTGATCCGAAACAATGAATAAGATGATAGTAAATAACCTGAGCTGCGG
>NZ_PNDS01000077.1 GCF_005886535.1 Pseudoalteromonas sp. S2755 | reverse complement strand
AAAGCAACCGATGCCGGCAAACTCATAGGTAATTACTAGGGCCTGTTGCCCTTTGCTGTTTGATTTTTGTTCTCCTGAGTGTGTTTTGGTCGCGACGCTCGACTTGCCGCCTAGTAATCTAGGCAAAAGTTGAGCAACAATGAACAAAGCGCACTCAGATGAACCCAAAGGGCAGCGCTTGATTAGTATTTCTACTGTGTTCTCGCCTGACTCACATAGAATAACTATGCTACGCAGGCTCTGCTTTGTACAAATACCAATCAAACTGCTGCAAAAACAAACTTGAAAGGTAAACAGGGCCTAGTGTGAGTATCTGTTGGACGAAATTAAAGCAATATCTTTTCAATACCTTGAACGCTAATATTATGGCTTACGATAAGGTATTTTGTGGCGTAGATGAGTTGCATTGCTCGTGTTAGAATGAAAGTTTGAGGATGAAGTCAAGGTTAATACTTTTCGCGTAGTGACTGGTTTGACTGTTGATGTGTTAATATTGCAAATTAAAAGATACGCGCTTGGCCACAAATAACTTTTTAAAAAATATCCTAACTCTTGTTTCGGGCACTGCTTCGGCGCAACTCATTTTGTTACTGATTTCGCCTGTTTTGACACGACTCTATAGTGCGCAGCAGTTTGGTAACTTCGGTGTGTTCGTCAGTATTATCACTATACTTTTAGTACTCGTCAGCTTGAAGTATGAGCTCGCGCTTCCCCTTGTAAAACAACATTCGATTGCTAAGGTGCTACTACACCTCTGCTTTATCTTGATAGTATTGAGCTGCACAGTGGTTGCAGTTGTTGTCTATGCATTTGATTCATGGTTGATAGCGCATCTCAATCTATCGCTAGATAAAAGTGAGCTTTATCTTATCCCTGTTGCGCTATTTGCTTGTGGTTGTTATCAACTTTTGCATTTTTACGCGATTAAAACAGAATCTTTTCGGGTGTTAAGTGTGTCAAAAGTGACCCAATCCGTGATTATAGCAATAGCGCAAGTTGGGCTTTCGTTGTGGACAGTTTTTGGTTTAGTGCTTGGGCATACTTTCGGATTTATTGCATCGACTTTGATGTTTTTATTACAAAAGCGAGATACGTTACACTTTAACGGCTACAACCCAAAACGGTTGCTAGCGGTTGCTACACGCTTTAAAAACTTTCCTAAGTATACGCTTTGGGCTTCATTGGCTAACACCTCAAGTACGATGTTGCCCGTAGTATTGTTCTCCGGCTACTACTCTGCAGCGCTCGTTGGGCTCTATATTTTGGCACATAGAATGTTATTTGCACCTGTAACGCTCATCGGAAATGCGGTTGGAAATGTCTTTATGTCAAACGCCAAACATTATTTAGTTGCTGGAACGTTGGCAAAAAATACCCTGGATATTCATAATCGACTGATACTGATTGCTATGCCTATCATGGCCTTAACTTTGCCTTTTTTACCTGAGATATTTGCAGTGGTTTTCGGGGAAAAGTGGACTGAAGCGGGGGAGATTGCCCAGTTTATTGCTATATGGATCTACTTTGTATTTACTGCGTCTCCTATCAGTACTGTTTTGGTTGCAATGGAAAAGCAAAAGCTTGCGGCTTATTTTGATTTTGGTTCTTGTATCGTTCGGCTAGGGAGCGTAGTGCTGTTATCTTCCATGGCTTTTAAAGATGCAATTATGTACTTTTCAATTATCAACGCACTTGTAGTAAGTGCCTTCATCTTATTGGTTTTTTCTCAGCTCAATATTTCTATAGCAGACTTGATTATGCCGCATTTAAAAGCGTTTGCTGTTTTATGTTTGCCAAGTTTTGTGATTATTCACTTACTTGCCGAGCAAAGTGATTTCATTGGTTTTCTCAGTGCAGTGTTTGTCGTGTTGCCATTAACATTACTGATGATAAGGAAAAAGATTTGAAAGTGCTCGTTTTACCTTCTTGGTATCCACCGTACAAGGGGGAATTTATTCAGCAGCAGGCGGAAGCGCTGGCTGAACAGGGACATGATGTTATAGTGCAAAGTGTAGAGCGTATTTCACCAAGAGAGCTACTGCGATGGTTGAGTGCTTGGTGTTGGTTGTTTTCTGGTCGTTACACGTTATCGCAAGAGGGTCCGCTGACTGTCGTTCGGGCGCCATTACCTGGTATTCCAAAGTTTTATGCATTATATGCTGAGCTGTTTGCATTTAAGTCTAAACAAGTTTTTAAACGGTACAAAAAGGTGATGCAGTACCAGCCAGATGTGATCCACGCACATAGTTTAATATGGGCCGGGTATGCAGCGAGCAAAATCGCAAAAATGTTTCCGGTTAATTATGTGGTCACAGAGCATCGAGGGCGATTTATTAATAATCAGTACGTAAATGAGAGTGAAAAACAGGAAATGTCACTAGTACAGGTTAAAAAAGCGCTGCAAGGGGCAAGTAAAGTCCTATGTGTCTCATCTAAGCTTATTCCTTACCTACAGAAAGTGTGTCCTGAGGCCAAGCTTGAAGTCCTTGCCAACATGGTAGATGTAGATCGTTTTACAATGAAACGTTCAACAGTACACCAAGCTTGTCAGTTTATCTGTGTTGCGCATGTTACGCCCCTAAAAGGTCATGAAACTTTGCTCCAAGCCTTCGCGAGCGTAGCATCTATAGATAAAGATGTCTCATTAACGATAGTCGGTGATGGTTGGTATTTAGACCGAATCAAGGAGTTGGCTGTAGAGTTGAACCTCGAAAGCCGAGTCAACTTTACGGGTAACTTGACGGCGAGTGAGGTCGTGAGTGCGCTTCAGCAGGCAGATGTTTTTGTTCTTCCAAGTCAATACGAGGCCTTTGGGGTAGTATATATCGAAGCGATGAGTGCTGGCTTACCAGTTATCGCTACGAATACTGGTGGGGCTGTGGACTTTGTAAATAAAGAAAATGGCATTTTGGTTGAACCAAATAATATCGAGTTACTTGCAAATACGATGCAGTATATGAGGGATAACAGAGCACGCTACTGTAGCCAAACTATTGCAAAGCAAACTAGACAGCGTTTCTCTACTTTTCACATTGTCAATCAACTTAGTGAGCACTTACAAAGTGTGTCGGAAGTCAAATGATGTATAGCGTAATAACAAACCATGTAAAAGCGTTCAATGTACTCGGAAGTCCCTACTTAGAGCAAAAAGCGCTCGATGGTAGTGAGTTTGAGCGTGGGTTTTTCGAACGACACTCCCTCTCTTCATTATCTGGCTTTTTTGCATTGCTCAGCCATGGAGATGAGTTTGTGAGGCTTGTAGTTGATAGAGTTCGCTCGATTCCATTATTTTATGCAATAAAGAATGACAAAATATTGTTCTCCTCTGATTATGCTTGGCTGCATTCGGAGTTACAGCAAAATGAAGAGTGTGAGCTGGGTAAGGCTGAGTTCGCATTAACTGGCTATGTGTGTGCAGATAGAACGTTATCTAAGCAAATAAAGCAAGTTGAGGCGGGCCAAGAAGTCATCATTTGTAAGCGCACTGGGACAGTTAGCAAATCAAACTATTTTCTATTTCAACATCATGAGCCTGAGGTTCAGGTTGAGTCTCTATATGTTGAACAATTAGACATGGCTGTGAAGGCTGTATTCAAACGGCTTATAGAATTTGCCGCCGGACGCCAAATTGTGCTGCCGCTTTCTGGTGGGTTTGACTCTCGACTTATCGCTTCAACGATAAAACAACTTGGCTATCAAAATGTCGTCTGTTTTTCCTATGGCTTAACAGGAAATAAAGAAGCAGCGCTGAGCAAGCAAATTGCTACTGGGCTGGGCTTTCAATGGTATTTTGTTGAGTATAACGAAGATAAATGGCGCAATGCTTGGTTTAGTGACGAAGCCGATGAGTTTCGAGAAATGGCCTCTAATGGTGTGTCTTTACCACATATACAGGATTGGTTGGCGGTCAGAGAATTAAAAGACAAACAGTTAATTTCAAGCGATGCTGTTTTTGTGCCGGGCCACAGTGGCGATTTTGTCGCAGGCTCTCATATCCCAGACATTGTTTTTGAACAACAGCAGTTCTCAAAATCTGACCTAACCTCACACTTGCTCACGGATCACTATAAGAATGTGCCAAGGCGACTTATTGAAACGCAGGCATTTAATCGAATAAAGGTAAGCCTGCAGCAGCAATTATCAGATGGCGATGTTCTTAATGCAGAAGCGTTCGCTAATCAATATGAGCTTTGGGACTGGCGAGAAAGGCAGGCAAAATACATTATCAATTCGGTTCGTGTGTACGAGTTTTTTGGCATGCAATGGTGGTTGCCCTTATGGGATAAGGAATTTGTTGAATTTTGGTGTGAAATGCCATTGCAATATAGGAAAAAACGCCTTTGGTATAACGCCTATGTTGCTGACAGGTTCAAATCCGTGGTTGGCGCCCAAAGTGAAATCGCGGATAAAAATGCGGCGGATTTCAGTTTTGCTCGTAAGTTAGCGCATAGACTTTATCAAGTGATGCCTACACCGCTTAAACAGTTTATCTATGGTAAAAAACTCAGAAATGACTTTGATAATCACTTTTTGGCATTTGGGGCGTTGCTTTCTGATGAGCAAAAAGATGAATATGCCAAGTTTGGTTACACCATGATTGGAATTTATTCCTTACTGTTCTTACAATCTCGCTGGGGAAATAAAGAGAGCTAGCGGAAAGTATTGTTGGTTGCATTCTTTAACAGTTTTATTTCTGATACATGCTATATTCGCTCAGCTTTCTAAGCAAATTGTGACTTTTGTAGGCAATTAACAGCCTATCGGTTGTATCATCGCTTGGTAATAAGGTAAAATCCGTCGGTTCACGGGCTGTGTAAAACGCGGTTTTGTAGGAAAAGTAGAAGGTCTTGTGAAATAGGTCTCCTACGAGGAATATTCTCAACTAATTTGGCTACATATTTATGAAAGTTGTAACAGTAATTGGGGCAAGGCCGCAATTTGTCAAAGCCGCTACATTTAGTCGCGCAGTCAGAGAGCACAATCAAACCAGCCAAAAAGCAGTGCAAGAAGTGATAGTTCATACGGGGCAACATTACGACGCCAATATGAGCGATATCTTTTTTGAAGAGATGCAAATTCCCAAGCCAGATTACAGTCTCGGAATTGGCGGTGGCACCCATGGACAAATGACTGGCCGTCAGTTGGAAGAGATTGAGAAGGTACTATTAGAAGAAAAGCCTGACTGGGTTTTGGTTTATGGTGATACCAATTCGACACTAGCTGGTGCATTAGCTGCAGCTAAGCTTCATATTCCGGTTGCTCACGTTGAAGCTGGGCTACGTAGTTTTAATATGAGAATGCCTGAAGAGATTAATCGCATCCTCACCGACCAAATCAGCAAAATTCTATTCTGTCCTACAGATATCGCTGTGCAAAACTTAGTACGAGAAGGTTTTAAAGATAAAAGCTGTCAGGTACGCAATGTCGGTGATGTGATGCTTGATGCTGCTAGTTTCTATACACAAAGTGCAAAGCGACCAGCTATCCCAGAATATGACAGTTTCTATCTGTGTACAATCCACAGAGCAGAAAACACCGACGATGAAAATCGTCTCAAAAGCATCATTACAGCACTAAATGAGTTGTCGGAAACTCAACCTGTTATTTGCCCCATTCACCCTAGAACACAAAAATTAGCAGAATGCTTGGGTCTTGAAATTAAGTTTGACGTAATACCGCCAGTGAGTTATTTCGAAATGGTATGGCTGTTAGAGCATTGCGAGATAGTACTAACGGATAGTGGTGGCCTTCAAAAAGAAGCGTATTTTTTCTCAAAGCCATGTATTACAATGCGAGATCAAACTGAGTGGGTTGAACTGGTCAACACCGGTGTGAATCAACTAGTTGGCGCTGATAAACAAGCAATTTTAAATGCGGTTGACGCTGCAAAAACAACGAACTTTGCTCAAGCTGAGAGCTTATATGGTAACGGTGAAGCCGCGAAGGCGATATTGGCAGCTCTTCTGGAGTTTGAAAGCGCCTAATGAAACATCAGTTTGAATATATCGCTTTCGTAGATGCCGAGAAGACGCCCGGTGTTGCAAAGAAAATAGATAGTACAGTTGCTTCTGCACAAAAGTTGGGCTTGAATGCCAAGTCTACTTTGCTTGCGCCAACGATGTCAGGAGCGTGGGGATTTATCAAGGCCCTGTTGAGCACCAATACAGAAGTATTGTTTGTTCGTTTTTCTAGTTTATTGTTTCCATTTTTGTTTTTTCCTTTTTTGCTCGCGCGACTAAGAGGAACAAAAATAGTAGTGGATGTGCCAACGCCACGAAAGTCCGTGCTGGTAGAGCTTAAAACATCAGAGCCAAGAACGCTTGTAAGAATGTTTAAACAGAGTATCTCATTACTTTCTGGCAGTTGGGTGCTAATGCCTGCAAATCTAATAGTGCAATATGCGCAAGAATCTGCATGGTATTTATTCGGCGTTAAGCATAAAACACTTAAAATTGGTAACGGGATTAATATACCTGAAGATTTGCCTGTCGCACAGTCATCCTGGAAAGCCGATGATACCTTGAATTTAATTGCGGTAGCGCAACTCGCAGATTGGCATGGATATGATAGATTGTTGAAAGCAATCGCAGAATTAGCAAATAACCACGATGCGCCGAAAGTCAGTTTGACTATTGTAGGCGAAGGGGAAGCGTTTGAACCTTTGAAGAAACTGGCAAAATCATTAAAAATTGACTCGCAAGTTGAGTTTACGGGTTTTTTATCGGGCGCTAGGTTAGATGCACAGTTTAACAATGCACATATAGGCATTGCGAGCCTTGGCTTGTATCGCATAGGACTTGATGAAGCTTCAGTGTTGAAAGCCAGAGAGTATGTAGCAAGAGGGTTAAGTGTCATTGGTGCTGCCAATGATCCAGACTTCCCCGCGGATTCTGATATTCGCTTGATGGTGAGTAATAGTGATAGCACGAATGACATCACGACGTTGATTTGTGAGTTACCGACTAAAACACTAATGTCACCAAGAGAGTTAAGAAAGTATGCGGAAGAAAACCTGAGCATGGAGAGTAAGCTCAAGCGTATTTTAGATAAGTTAAATTAACAGATAGTGTAGGCGTAATTTGATCCATTCAAAAGTGTTAGATAACAAACTGTCCTCTAAAACAGTCTTTGACAAATTATTAGATGAGAGTACAAAAGGGCTGTCGCGTAGCATCGCTGTGACTTTTGTAAATCCATTTTCATACTCACTATTGAGTAAAAATGCTCGTCTATTATCGGGACTGGACGTTATTTTTTCAGATGGTTCGTTGCATACAAAATTACATAACACTTTTAACCAAAATAAAATTCAGCGATTAAGCTTCGATTTTTCTTCGATAGCAGTCGATGTTTTACGCTTTGCCAATCAAACAGGAAAACGTATCGCCTTTATTGGCGCAAAACCGACTCTAGTTGATGTCGCCGTCAAAAATTACGTCAGCATGTTTCCTGACCTCAATGTCGTTTATAAGCATCATGGTTATGTAAATGATGCTGCACTTAAGTCACAAGTCATCGCTGATCTTAATCAGCAGCAGCCAGAAATTATTGTTTGTGGTATGGGGACTCCAAAGCAAGATGAATTTATTGTTGAATTAAAAAATGCTTTAGATACTCCAGCGTTACTGTTTACTTGTGGCGGATTTATTGAGCAGTCAGCAATTAAAGCTGACTATTATCACCCTTTAGTAAAAAAACTTGGATTACGTTGGTTGCAAAGAGCGGTATTACACAAGCATGTTCGTCAAAGGCTTGTAAGAGAATACCCTAAGTTTGTTGTTAGCTATCTGCGCACACAAATGAAAAATAAACGCACTCAGTCAATCGAAGAAGCCAACCCTCGCGAGAAATAGGAAAAGTATGTTTTCTCCTTCACCAACAAAAAAAATAGGCATTATTGGCCTTGGTTATGTAGGTCTGCCGTTAGCAGCTGAATTTGGTAAATATTTTGACGTTGTTGGGTTTGACATCAATAAACGTCGAATTGAGCAATTACGTGACGGGTTTGATGCAACGTTAGAAGTGAATAAGACACAGCTAACTGAAGCGGCGAAGCTTTCTTACTCCTGTGACGAAAATGACTTAACTTCATGTAACATTTTTATCGTTACTGTGCCTACGCCGATTGACGATACACATGCCCCGGATCTTAATCCTCTTCGTAAAGCGTCGGAATTGGTGGCTCGTCATATCAACAGTAATGACATCGTCATTTTCGAAAGCACAGTATATCCAGGCGCAACAGAAGAAGTTTGTATTCCTATCATTGAGAAGATCTCAGGCCTTAAGTTTAACCAAGACTTCTTTGCTGGATATTCACCAGAGCGGATCAATCCAGGCGACAAAGTTAATACTTTAACAAAGATTACTAAGATCACTTCTGGCTCGACCCCTGAGGTCGCCGACTTTATCGACGAGATGTACCGCTCAATTATTACCGTTGGTACGCATAAAGCATCTTCAATTAAGGTTGCAGAAGCCGCGAAAGTGATAGAGAACACCCAGCGTGACTTAAACATTGCTGTGATTAACGAGTTTGCAAAAATATTCAATCGCTTGAATATTGATACGGAAGAAGTACTAAATGCAGCAGGCACAAAATGGAACTTTTTGAAATTTAAGCCTGGACTGGTCGGCGGTCACTGTATCAGTGTTGACCCTTATTATCTGACTTTTAAAGCTGAAGAAGTTGGTTATCGTCCAGAGGTCATACTTGCCGGACGTCGCATCAATGATGGTATGGGCGAATACGTTGCGACACAGCTAGTTAAGAAGCTTTCAAGCCGTAAAATTCATATAGATGAAGCAAAAGTACTCGTACTTGGGTTTACCTTTAAAGGTGACTGTCCTGACGTGAGAAACACTAAAATCATTGACGTAGTGCGCGAACTTCAAGATTTCAATATGTCAGTTGATGTCTACGATGGGTGGGCGAGTGCAGAAGAAGTAGAAAAAGAATACGGTATACAACTTGTCAATCAGATACAGCACGGTCAATACGATGGTATTATCCTCGCGGTCGATCACTCTGAGTTTAAAGAGTGGGGCGTGGAAAAGATCAGAGCATTCGGTAAAGAAGATCATGTTTTATACGATGTTAAACATGTATTAAACCCACAAGATGCAGACATAAGGCTATAACAGAGCAATGGAAAAGATGAAGAATTTCGCATTAATTGGTGCGGCGGGCTATATCGCACCTCGTCATATGAAAGCCATTAAAGAAACTGGTAATCTGCTGTCGGTTGCCTATGACATCAATGATTCTGTGGGTATCATCGATAGTATTTCACCGCAAAGTGAGTTTTTCACAGAGTTTGAGTGCTTCTATGACCATGCACATCGATTGAAGCGCGATGAAGCGACTAAGCTTGACTATGTTTCTGTTTGCTCACCTAACTATCTACACCACTCGCACATTACCGCAGGTCTGCGCTTGGGCTGTGATGTGATATGCGAAAAGCCTTTAGTACCGACGCTCGCTGAACTTGATGACCTGATTCAGGTTGAGCAAGAAACCGGCAAGAGAGTATTCAACATATTACAGCTAAGACATCACCAAGCTATCTTAGATCTGAAAGATAAGGTCGCAAGTTCGTCAAATACCGACAAGCATGAAGTGGAGTTAACATATATTACTTCTCGTGGTAAGTGGTACATGCAAAGCTGGAAAGGCGATCCTAGGAAGTCTTTTGGCGTGGCGACGAATATTGGTGTTCACTTTTTTGACATGCTGCACTTTATTTTTGGTGACTTACAGCGCAACGAATTGCATTTCATGAACAATGACAAAGCGGCTGGTTATTTAGAATATGAAAATGCCAGAGTAAAATGGTTTTTGTCTATTGATGCTGAAGATTTACCAGAGGTCGTTAAAGGTAAGCAACCGACTTATCGCTCAATCACTTGTGATGGTGAAGAGTTAGAGTTTTCGGGCGGCTTTACCGATCTTCATACTGTTTCCTATCAAGAAATTTTAGCTGGCAGAGGCTATGGCTTAGAAGACGCACGTCATTGTATAGAAACCGTAAATGCAATCCGTCAAGGCAAAGTACATATTGAATCACAAGCGGATGTTCATCCGTTTTTACAAGGCAAGCTCTAATGGCCTACCAAAAACATGAAAGCGCGCTTGTGGATGATGGCGCTCAGATAGGTGAAGGTTCTCGGGTTTGGCATTTTGCACATGTTTGTGGCGGAGCCAAAATTGGTGCCGGCTGTTCGCTCGGGCAAAATGTTTTTGTCGGTAATAAAGTAGAGATTGGTAATAACGTTAAAATCCAGAACAATGTGTCGGTGTATGACAACGTTTATCTAGAAGACGATGTATTTTGTGGTCCGAGCATGGTATTCACTAACGTCTATAATCCGAGATCGTTTATAGAGCGCAAAACTGAATACCGAGATACTCGCGTCCAGCAAGGCGCAACGCTTGGTGCAAATTGCACAATCGTGTGTGGCGTTACAATCGGCTCGTATGCGTTGATTGGTGCCGGCGCTGTAGTTAATAAAGACGTTCCCCCTTTTGCGCTTATGGTCGGAGTACCAGCGAAGCAAATCGGTTGGATCAGTAAATATGGCGAGCAACTAGACTTGCCCCTTGAAGGTGAAGGTCGTTGTGTTTGTCCGCATACTGGCGAGCAGTATGTATTAAACGGAAACCAACTTAGTCATCAATTTTAATGGAATGATGTAATGCAATTTATCGACTTAGCTGCACAGTATCAGCATTTAAAAACAAAAATAG
The DNA here is from genome assembly GCF_005886535.1 of Pseudoalteromonas sp. S2755. GTDB lineage: Bacteria > Pseudomonadota > Gammaproteobacteria > Enterobacterales > Alteromonadaceae > Pseudoalteromonas. Next base: position 5,569 of record NZ_PNDS01000077.1, on the reverse strand, counting down.
ATACACGGATCGCAGCGGTATTAGAACATGGTCAGTACATTATGGGGCCAGAAGTACAAGAGCTAGAAGCCGCATTGTCTGATTATGTAGGTGTAAAGCATACTATCACTTGTGCTAACGGTACTGACGCGCTGTCTTTAGCTCTGATGGCATTAGATGTAAAGGCTGGAGATGCCGTCTTTTGTCCAACTTTTACATTTTTCGCTTCTGCTGAGACTATCGCTTTTGCGGGAGCGACTCCTGTATTTGTCGATTCTGATGCAAAAACATTCAATATTTGTCCAATCGATCTTGAAAACCGAATTAAGCAGGTAATAGACGCTGGTGAATTGACACCTAAAGTGATTATGGCTGTGGATTTATTCGGCTTACCTGCTGATTATCCAGCGATTAAAAAAATTGCGGATAAATATCAACTAAAGATTATTGAAGACGCAGCACAAGGGTTTGGTGGTGAGATTGATGGTAAACGTGCAGGCTCTTTTGCCGACATAGCTACAACCAGCTTTTTCCCTGCTAAGCCATTAGGATGCTATGGTGATGGTGGGGCGCTATTTACCGATAACGATGAATATGCTGCATTATTACAATCACTGCGAGTGCACGGTAAAGGCAAAGACAAGTACGATAATGTTCGCATCGGCATGAATAGCCGATTAGATACAATTCAAGCCGCTATTTTATTGGAGAAGCTTGCTGCTTTTTCTACCGAGTTGGAGAATCGTAACCGCGCCGCTAAGAACTATACCAATGATCTACAGTCGCAGTTTGTTACGCCTTTTGTGCCTGAGGGGTATTTGAGTTCATGGGCGCAATACACTATCCAAGTAGATAATCGTGAACAAGTAATGCAATCATATAAAGAGCAAGGCATTCCGACCATGATTTACTATGGCACCTGTATGCATCAGCAAAGTGCTTTTGAGTATTTAGGTCATAAAGAGGGTGATTTTCCGATTGCTGAAAAACTGGCTAAGTCAGTACTAAGTCTGCCTATGCATGGATATTTATGCGCCGACAGTGCCGAATAATTTTGCTTGTGAGTGCTTAAAAGAATGAATATTTCTGTAGTTATTCCGCTTTTTAATAAAGCCGAATATATTGAACGAGCTGTTCATTCTGTACTATCTCAAAAACATCCAGCGAGTGAGATCATTGTCGTAGACGATGGCTCCACTGATGCTGGAGCGAGTGTAGTTGAAAAAATAAACAGTAATAAGGTGAGATTATTGCAGCAGACTAACAAAGGCGTTTCTGCTGCAAGAAATGTTGGTGTTCGTGCTGCTAACGCTGAGTTTGTCGCATTCTTGGATGCTGATGATGTTTGGCATGATGACTTTTTGTCTAATATTCAATCTCTTTATCAAACCTTTCCTGATGCACGTATTTTTTGTACTGGCTATGAGTTCAATACAGTGGAAGGGAAGCGAGCGGCCAAAAACCAACATTTAGTAGAAAATAGAGGGTTGCTGCAAGATTATTTTTTAGCGTGTTGTAATGCTGATTTACCAATAACCTCGTCATCTGTTTGCATTGCAAAAGAGAGCTTGCTAAAAGTCGGTGGGTTTAAAGAAGGATTAAGCCTAGGTGAAGATCAGGCCGTATGGGGTAGCGTTGCTTGTCAGTGGCCAATTGCTTACGATAAGTCAGTGTCTGTGATGTATGATTTAACGGCTTCTAGTGTTGGGCAGTCGCCGTCGGACTTTGAGCAGCCATCTCCACATATTTTTGAATTTCAGCGTTTGCTGGATGATAATATTGTGCCTACTAAGCTTATTGGAAGTGTAAAATACCTACAACACCTTACCGTGATGAGCAGTGTAAAAAGTAATTTACTCATTGGTAATCGCATGAAAGCATTAAAGCTTCTGCTAACCCACCCTTTATTACAATGGGATAGATATCGCGTAGCCGCTTTTTTCTTACTAATAATGCCAAAGAGCTGGATCGCTCGTAGCTATATGGCTTTAAAGCACCGGAGATAAGCATGGTTAGAAAGCAGTTTCTGTTTTTCTTTCTAACATTAGCAATCATGAGTATTGGTATTATTGGTCAATACCATGTGCTGCCAACTAATGCTATTTTCGAATTGCTGGTTTTATGTACTTTTTTGTTTGTTGCTAAGCGCATGTGCCCAAGCGCATGGCTCGTGTTTAGCTGTAGCCTACTTTATTTGATTATTACGTTAGCCTTAGCTAAGGCTCGCGGTATCCATCCTGTTGATTACTTTATTGCCTATAAAACTTTTTTTTATCTCGCTTTATTGTCATTTTTTTCCTCTAAAGTGTTATTCGAAGAAAAGCTACTACGACGTTTTTGGCACATTCTACTGCTACTATTTTTTGTCAAATACGTTATATGGATTGGCCTTGGGCAAGAAGGTCGGCCAGGTATTTTTACCGAAAATAACTATGAAATCATGTTTGTATTGCTATTAGGGTGTGCAATATGGGGCTTTAATCGCTCTTTGTCATTATTCGACTGGATGGCATTAGGTGTGGTTACTTTTCTTTCTGGTTCTCGTTCCGGTGTGATCTGCTTTCTTGCAATGTTCACCATTTTCTATATTAAAGACTTTGGTTGGAAAACAATAATTAAGTTGCTTGTTGTTGCTATAATCGCAGCCGGTGTCGCTGCAACCTTTATTAGTCGTTTGTCGGGCGGTGATATTGAAGCAATCGATAGGGTGGTTTTTTTCCAAGGCTTTTTGAAAGCGATCTCAGGCTGGGGATGGCAGGAATATTTGATTGGTTCGCAAACACTTACAGCAATGCCCGAGAGTGTGTGCACAAGGCTGCAGTACTACCAATCGCTATTTAGTGCAGGCAAGCCAGGCGTGTGTTACTCAGTTATATTACATACTTATCTCACTAGAGCGATATTTGACCATGGCTTTTTAGGATTGTTATTTATCTTTTTGGCAGTGAATCAGCTACTCAAATTGAGCGATGTTTCACCGCGAGCAAGACTTGCCTGCATTAGTATTTTATTTTTAAATGGAGCATCAGTCAGCTCGATGAATAGTGTATATGCTATTGTTGGACTGATTATTGTTATGACCGCGTTGTATCCGGAGCGGTTGAAATATTATGGTTCTTCAAGTGCAAAGTCAGCTAGAGAGCTAAATGCGTCCACTTAACTGTCATCTTCTTTACTTATAGTAAGCTGAGGGTTGAAAAGAGGCTAAAACTATGAAGATAACAGTTGTTGGTGCAGGTTATGTTGGGCTTTCCAACGCAATTCTTCTCGCGCAGCATAATCAAGTTACATTGCTAGATATAAACGAATCCAAGGTGCGCTTGGTGAATGATAAGATTTCGCCTTTCTATGACCCTGAGATTTCAGAGTATCTGCTTTCGAAAGAGCTCGAATTAGTAGCCACAACATGTGCAAAGAGTGCTTTTGGTAACGCTGAGCTTGTTATAATCGCTACACCAACTGATTATGATCCAAAGACGAACTTTTTTAATACAAGTAGTGTAGAAAATGTAATAGGTAAATTGCTAACTATCAATTCTCAGGCGAAGATCGTAATAAAGTCTACAGTTCCTGTGGGTTTCACCCGTAAAGCTAGGGAGCAGTTTAACTATGAGAGTATTATATTTTCTCCTGAATTCTTAAGAGAAGGTAAAGCGCTCCACGATAATTTATATCCATCAAGGATCATAATTGGTGCTAAATCAGAACATGCACAAGTTATAGCTAACCTTTTTCAACAGGGGGCATTAAAAGCGGATATTGATGTGCTTTTTAGTGGGTCAACGGAAGCAGAAGCGATCAAATTATTCTCGAATACTTATTTGGCGATGCGCGTAGCCTATTTTAATGAGTTAGACAGCTATGCTGAATCTCATGGTTTAAACGCTAAGCAGATAATTGAGGGAGTATGTTTAGACCCACGTATCGGTAGCCATTACAACAATCCCTCATTTGGCTATGGTGGCTATTGTTTACCAAAAGACACGAAGCAGCTTCTAGCCAACTATAAAGACGTCCCTAATAATATAATTCAAGCTATTGTTGATGCAAACACAACAAGAAAGGACTTTATTGCCGAGTCAATTTTGCAAAAAAAACCTAGAGTGGTGGGGATCTACCGATTAATAATGAAAGCGGGATCAGACAACTTTAGAGCTTCTTCTATTCAAGGAGTGATGAAAAGAATAAAAGCGAAGGGAGTCGAGGTAGTGGTTTATGAGCCAGTACTGAAAGAGGCAACTTTCTTTAATTCTAGAGTAGAAAATGACCTAGATGTATTCAAACGTAGCTGCGATGTAATCATCTCTAATCGTATGGTCGAAGAGTTACGAGACGTTACCGAAAAAGTCTACACAAGAGACCTTTTTGGCAGTGACTAGGCTAGACCTAATTGAGAATATACGTATAATAGTAGGCCTAATTCGTTAGGCTTATTTTTTTAGGGAACGCAACGCATGGAATGCTGGTATTTGCTCTACTGTAAACCAAAACAAGAACACAGAGCACAGTCAAATCTTCAAAATCAAGGCATAACGTCTTGCTTCCCAACTTTCGTAAAAAGAAAAACCTCTGGCTCAAAAGCTGTGAAGCAACCGCTGTTTCCACGATATTTATTTGTTAAGCTAGATCCACATTCTTCACACTTTTCTGCTGTAAAAAACACTCGCGGTGTTTCTGACTTTATTCGTTATGGTACCGATCTGCAAATGGTGCCAGATGAACTCGTTGCTCAACTAATGAATAAAAATGAAATAGCGGACGAGCTCGACCTGCAAGAAGGCGACTTGGTTCAGTTAACAGACGGCTGTTACAAAGACATTCACGCCATATATCAACAACCTGATGGAGAACTTCGTAGCATTTTATTAATTAAACTGCTTAACCATTATGCACAAATCGTTGTTGATAACTGTACAATAAAAAAGGTACAATAAAAACTTAATCCTTTATTCTTATTTAATTGTTATAAAAAGGTGTACTCTGATTTGACTGTAAACGTTCTTAACGTTGTTAGAAAGATTACATTTGCATAGCGGAACGTTTGCAATTTTGTAGTTGTAACTTAAAAGCTCAAACCATTTCGTAGCAGCGACTTTATGTCGCGACAGAATGGTTTTACGCCGCAAAAACATAAACACCTAAGGTCAACGTGGTAGGAGCGAGTTCACCTCGCGATCTTTCACTAAAACTAAAACCAGCATTTAGGAGCTGCAACCTAAGGGCGGAAGCGTGCCTGAATGCCGTAGCAGCGACTTTATGTCGCGACAGAGTGGTTCAGACGGGCTTTACACCGCGAAAACATAAACACCTTGGGTCAATGTGGTAGGAGCGAGTTCACCTCGCGATCTTTTACTAAAATTAAAACCCGCATTTAGGAGCTGCAACCTAAGGGCGGAAGCGTGCCTGAATGCCGTAGCAGCGACTTTATGTCGCGACAGAATGGTTCAGGCGCGGCTTTACGCCGCAAAGACATAGACACCTTGGGTCAAGTGGTAGGAGCGAGTTTACCTCGCGATCTTTTACCTAAACTAAAACCAGCATTTAGCAGCTGCAACCTAGGGGCGGAAATGTGCCTGAATGCCGTAGCAGC
>NZ_PNDS01000076.1 GCF_005886535.1 Pseudoalteromonas sp. S2755 | reverse complement strand
AATTGAATTAATTCTCTAATCAATTTGAAGGGTGAAATAGCATATTAGCTTCGTTAAAAATTTCTCATTTAGAACAACTAAATAGCAAAATTTTTGCCTTGCCTATATGGATATAGGTACCTTAGCGGTAGCAGGACGCGAGAGCGGTGCTACTAAAGCTATTTCCCCGCTTCAAGATAGATCATTTACTTAATACAACTGGTATAATTCCCCTTTCATCACACCCAAGAAGCATAAGCCGATATACAATGTGTCGGCGGGATGCCGGTTGCTTTCCTATCAGTTTTTTTGTTTTAGGATTCAGTATGATGTCGGGGCGACGCTTTCTTGGTTCGCTCAATCGCGTCGTTTCAAAAGAGTGAACGAGGAGCGCATGGATGCGCTTTGATACTAACTGTGGAGGGCAGCTACAAAATACCTAGTAAATAAACGGGGGATAATCAAGCAACCTCTTACCTCCCCCACAAAAAGCGCACGTTGGGTAAACCCTAAAGTCTCACCCAACGCTTGTTAACTTGTTAACACGCTTTCTTTAAGGACGGTACACCTTGACGTTAGCATAGCCATTTTCATGTAGAATAAGCGCTTGTAACTGGCTCATTACGCCTTTCGAACAGTACAAGTAGTATTCTTTGTCCTGTGGTAAGTCGCCAAACTTTGTGGCTAATCTAAAGAAAGGTAAGTGGATCACTTGTGCACCATCTAGTTCAAGAGGGTTGGCATCTTCCTCTTCTGGAGAACGAATATCTAATACTACCGCGTTGTCTGGTAATTCACTTACCGATTCCGCTTCCTTCACTTCTTCTTTTGCTTCAGCCTCAATGTCACGAATATCTTTTACCGTCGCGTTAGCCACAACTGTATTCAACACATCAAAGTCAAACTTTTCCTCTTCAGCTAATATCTTGTGAAGCTGTGCTTTTACCGTTGGTTTTTGAGAGATCACACCACAATATTCAGGCATTGCTTCTGCCATTTCGTTGGTGCCAATCGCTCTGGCAATACGAATGATTTCTTCTTTATCGTGTTGAATAAGCGGTCGTAAGATCAGCATCTCTGTAACACGGTCAATCACGTTAAGGTTAGCCAAGGTTTGGCTTGATACTTGACCAATACTCTCACCAGTTACCAGTGCAGGGATCCCCAAACGCTCGGCGACCACAGCACCTGCACGCATCATCATGCGTTTTAGTACCACGCCCATTTGTCCGCTTTCGATATTCTCAAGAATTTCAGCAACAACTGGCTCAAAGTCAATCGTGATAAATTTAACTTTGTGAGTAGAGCTAAATTGTTTCCACAAGTAGTAGCTCACTTGCTTAACGCCAATTTCGTGGGCTGCACCACCTAAATTAAAGAACAAAAAGTGCGTACGCGCGCCTTTTCTCATCATTTGATAAGTTGCAACACCCGAGTCGAACCCGCCAGAGACCAAAGACAGCACATCTTCTTGCGTTGGTAATGGAAAGCCACCTAGACCAAAGTGCTGGTGACGAACGATATAGGCTTTATTGTCTTTGACTTCAATTTTAACCGTCACATCAGGTTTTTTCAGTCTTACGCTGGCACCTTCTACATTTTGGTTTAAACCGCCACCAACATAACGCTCTATGTCGCTTGAAGTAAACTCATGCTTACCTTGGCGCTTTACACGCACGCAAAACGTTTTGCCCTTGATCAATGGCTCAACCAAAGCAATCGTTTGTTGGTAGATATCATCAAGCGTATCGAACTGTGTTTCTTGTACCTCAATAAACTGCACAATACCTGGCGTGCGTTTAAGGTGGTCGATGAGGCCAAGACGGGTTTTCTCATCACTTAGCTCGCTCGTCACTGAGATATTGTCCCAGTTATTTTTAACTTTTACGTTTTCGTCAACGCGAACCAACAGCATTTTAATGTTTTTCTCTAATACTTTGGTAAAACGCTTACGGACGGATTTGCTCTTAATAGCAATTTCGGGATGTAATTTGACGATAAATTTAAGCATAAAAGTCACTCTACTACAGATCGATTATCGGTTGCGATGACGCACTGATTTGACCTAAGCGGACTTTATCGTGGCGCACACTGACCGAGGACAGTTCGGGCGCGCGAGTATATCAAACTCAGAGCCGATTAGGAAATAAACAAACCTTTTCCCTTTGTGCTCTACGAAGCCTTTTGCCCGTGTTCATCAAAGCAAAAGGTTCGCTTAATTATTTAAGGCTAAGCAATACTCGGTAAGCTCGCCTCTGCTAGTGCTTGATAATGCTGCTGAAGTTGTGCCACTTTCGGTGCGCTCATGGACGTCGCGTAAGGTTTAAAAATCATCAATACTTTGACAATGCCATTGTATATATCCTGTTGCTCAAGGACGCCTGTCATTCTTCTGGCTTTAACATAGGGAGTCCAGAAACTAACGGTCATTTTCAACATATGCGCGAGCTCTTTTGCATCGTCATCATCAATGGTGATCACGCCTGTATCTCTTAGGCCAATTACTACTGCCTTTACTTGCTCGAGTAAGCGTGACTGAAAAGCGATGTAGTTTTTCTTCAACTCATCATCACGAGCCAAGATGTCTGTCAGATTGTCGTAGAAAAAGTGATAACGCCACATCAGGTCGAACAAGGAGTCTAAATATTGAGTGAGCTGCTCAAGCGGTTCGTTGTGCTGCTCCAGTGGCTTAAAGTGCGTATTTAAATGCTCGCTGTAAAGGGCGAATATTTGCCGAATGATGTCTTCTTTATTTTTAAAATGATAGTACAAATTGCCAGGACTAATCCCCAAACTGGACGCTATATGGTTTGTCGTAATCGCGCGCTCTCCATGCAAATTAAATAACGCGATGCTGGTACGTATTATTTTTTCCTTGGTATTCATTACGATTCTCTATCTTTGTTGATAACGTGGTCGCGCTATTGCTAGGGTTGCTAGGTTATTTCGCGCTCAATGTGAAAAAATAGCACTAATTTTAACTCTAGATAAGCTTAGATCCGACAAAGCTGACCAGTGTTTTTTCAAAAAAACCTTGTTACCATACAAAAAAATTCAACATAGTTACGCTTATGAAAGTCATCGCCCTCTACCCTGGCACATTTGATCCCCTTACTAATGGACATGAAGACTTAATCAAACGTGCAGCAAAAATGTTTGATACCGTGATCTTGGCAATTGCCCATAACCCAAATAAACAGCCTTGTTTCTCACTAGAGCAACGTGTTGCTTTGGCTGAAGAAATTTTAAAATCACATAAAAATGTAAAGGTGATTGGGTTTTCAGGATTACTCGTTGATTTAGCGAAAGAGCAAAACGCCAACGTGCTGATCCGCGGCATTCGAGCGGTGTCTGACTTTGACTATGAGTTCCAGCTGGCCAATATGAATCGCCGTTTACATCCCGATTTGGAAAGCGTATTTTTAACGCCATCTGAAAAGAATTCATTTATCTCATCAACTTTAGTAAAAGAAGTTGCACTTCATAGAGGTAATGTCAGTGAATTTGTTCACCCACTGGTTGCCCAAGCTTTAGAGGAAAAACTACACGGATGAAAAAGTGCCTATTATCCCTAGCCGTATTGGTTGGTACTTATGCGCATGCATCACCTTGGATAGAGGTGTCGCAAAGTGAGCTTAAGCACAGCATAGATTTACTGGTTGCAGAAGGTGTGATAAATCGCCCAGTTAATCAGTATCCCCTGCTGTGGAGCGGCATTGTTAATGACCTTGCCGCTATTGATGACAGAAACCTCTCTGAAACCGCAAGCTTTGCATTGGCACATTTACGCCATGCGCTAAAACAAGCAAAAAGAGAAAGATATAGTAGCGTAAAAGCACATTTTAATGGTGCTGAAGAGCGCTCTACAGGCTTTGGTGAACGTCAAAATGAACGTTCAGGCCTGCGTACTTATGGCGTTATTACAGGTAGTGCGGTTAGCGCTAAAGTTGCAGTTAACTACGCAGATGAAAGCCAAGATGGAAAATACGTTAATCACCACGGCAGTCACCTTGCAGTGTTGTTTGGTAATTGGTCTCTCAGCGCTGAGCGACTGAGTTACTGGTGGGGACCGAGCAACGAAAATGCGCTGATGCTTTCAAACAACGCAGCCCCAATGAAAGCGGTTCGCTTGAGTCGTGCCAATAATAACTATATTGGACCGAGCTTTTTCTCTTTCGTTGGTCCTTGGCAAGTGACGGCCATTATGGCAAAACAACGCCCGAATATAGCCAGTAAAAAGGATGGCGATTTTTGGGGGTTTAGAGCGGCCGCTTTTCCAATTCAAGGGCTAGAGCTTGGCTTTAGTACAACATCCAGCGACTTTGTTTATCAACAACAAAACCTTGAAAGCGAAAAGCAAACGCAACGCCTCACCAGCGTTGACTTCAAATACTCCACTCGGATAGCAAGTCAACCACTCGCTTTATACGGTGAGCTTGCAGGCAATAACGACAGTGGTGCATTACCAAGCAATCCAATGTACACCCTAGGTATTGAAAGTTATTGGGGTGGTAAAGACTATCGTCTCAAGAGCTTTATTGAATATTCAGATACAAGCATTGATTGTAAAGACGAGCTAAAGCTCGCGCTTTGCCCAAGAGACAATACCGTGGATTCAGCGAACTACCGTGAACGCGACCTCTGGCTTGGAGCAAGCTCGGGATTGGACGCTAAAAACCTCACTTTCGCGTTAGATTACTTCAGCACAGATGGCATTGGTGCTTATGCCAAACTGAAGCGAGTTGAATTTGACACATTAGACGTTGAGCGAAACCAGCTCGAGCTCGGTTACCAACAAGGTGTGTTTGGCGCGCTTGCTAAAATTGGCGTAAAAGCATGGCAAGATAAGTCTCAGGAAAAAGACGAAAGCCACGCAGCACTCACGTTGAGCGTGGAATATCAGTTTTAACGAGCGGCCATCGCCGCTCTTTTATTATGGCGTATAATCCAAGAAAGTCCTTAGCCCGAATTCAGATAATAAGTGCACCACTCATGGTTAATCGGTGAGGAGAGATCAACTGCCTGTTGGTGGTACTCTGTAATCGCCAAAAAACAAGAGTAGTTACCATGAGTTACAAGCAGTTGATCGAAGGACAAAGATACCAGATAGAGGCCTACTTACGCGAGGGTTTTAGTTACCGGGAAATTGGAAAGCGACTGAGTGTTAGCCACAGCACGATAAGCCGCGAAGTTCGGCGCAATAGAATTCGGGATAATCATTATCTACCAGAGATCGCCCACGCTAAGACGATGAAGCGCCGATGTCAGGCAGCGAAGTATAATATTTCAGGGCTGACTGTCACATTCGTAGAGTTCGGGTTGAGTCAAAAATGGAGTCCTGAACAGATCGCAGGCGTGGGTAAAATGATTGGTTACTCTGTTAGCCATGAGTGGATTTACGGTTTTGTGCAGCGTGATAAATTACGTGGTGGCAAGCTGTTTAAGCAGTTGCGCCATGGTCACCGCAAATATCGAAAAGGCAGTCGAGCCAAGCGAGTCATAATTCCGAATCGCGTAGGCATTGAACATCGGCCAGCCATCGTCGATACGAAAAAGCGATTTGGTGACTGGGAAGTTGATACAGTTTTAGGCAAGCAAGGGACAGGCGCGATTGTCAGCCTAGTTGAACGTAAAAGTAAGCTATATCTGCTCCGTAAAGTGCCAGCAAAGAGTGCTATTGATGTTAGCCGAGCAATGATAGGAATGCTGTGGCGGTATCGCGGCCAAGTCCGGACCATCACTGCGGACAATGGAAGTGAATTCTGTGATCACGAGCGGGTTGCAGAGAAGTTGAAAACAGATATTTACTTCGCTAATCCATACTCATCATGGGAGCGTGGGCTGAATGAAAATTTCAACGGGCTGCTGCGCCAGTACATCAAGAAAGGTACAGATTTACGGACTGTAACGGACAAGCAGATTGCTGATATTGAGCGGGCATTAAATGCCAGACCGAGAAAGTGTTTAGGATATAAACAGCCTGCTGTTGTATTCAATGAATTACGTAAAGCAGCTTAATTTAGCGAGTGGTGCACTTCGGAGTTGAATTCGCGAGGAATAAGCCAAATGACAATTAAAAACCAATCGGTTATAGACATTCCGACAGAATATAACCAGTAAACCCAATCACGATAAAAAGAATCTTGTTGGTAATTAGTTATTATTTCTTCATTTATCACCAGCAGGAAAAGTAACGAGTTAACAATTAAAAAGCTAAGCACATAGAACCTAGCTACAACCGCTTGTTTTGATAATAATTCATTAAAATAAAATTTAAAAATTAAAATTGAAATAAAATCAAGCGCTAAAAAAATAACAAACAAAATAATCCGGTATATTTCTGCTTTCGGATCTAACCAGCCACTACCCTCGCAATACATCATTGTAGGAATGGTGAGTAGATATGAAGCTGAAATGAAAAATGAGACTTTACATAACTCTTTGTAAAGTGAATTTTTTGTAGAACGAGCTAAATTGAATAAAGCAGCAAGTAACAAAGCCCAAGAGTGGAGTCCAGTCATAGCCAAGTGAAATAAATAGTAAAAATCGGCCAAGCTTGATAACCTAGTTATTTTTTATTTTTTTTAATAAGAAACTCAAAAACAACCAATCTTTATTGACTAATAGAGAAGCAACCATAATAAAGTCTATAGAAATCACTAAATATGAGTACAAATACCATAACAGCCAGCGCGTTACATTTTCATAAATATATGTATCAATATACATAAAGAAGAACATAACAGTATTAATAGCCAAACCTATCATAGTATATAAAACGCCCACTTCCAGCTTTTCATCTTTAAAAAAAGTATAAGTGGCAAGAAAAATAGCTAATAAAGTAAAGAGATCAAATAAAGCAAATATGCCGTGAATAGCTGTGTTATAGCTATCAGAAACAATGATAAAATCGCTTACAAAGTAGGAGATAAATAACAGAGTAGAAGCAAGGAGTAGCTGTAAATTTTTCTGGACTTTTAGTATATAAAAAAATAGATGCAGCAGTGTGGCCATCAAGAAGCCCCATATTACAAGGGCTCCTATACTCATACCAAAAAAGTCATAAATTAACATTAATCATTAGTGCGGATCTTTAGACCCAGGCGGAGTAATTACACTTCCACGTGCGCCAGATACCATCTCAAGTTTACTTCCAGATTGAATTACCTTATCAGAAAGCGACTTTGTTTGACCAGCTGTTTTAGCTTGATTTTTTCTCGCTAGAATCATCTTTAGCATTGAATTTCCCTCAATATTTACAAATTAATCTTAACTCTAAAAGTGAGTCACCTAAAAATTATCGGGATTTACCAAGCACGAGACATGCCAATATTTATTAAATTAATTTTAACCGGTTAATTTACATACAAAAAGAGCGCTTGCTAGCGCTCTTTCTAATTCTGTAAAAGCTTAGTGTTAAGCCACAAATTTACATGGAATACTTAAGCTAGATGTTTGTTTTATAATGAAATCCATCGCAATTTCATCACAATTATCTTTACGCAAGCACAACTCACAGTCTTTCATCACTTTTTCAGGCAAGCTATCTTTGGTACAGTTGTTAAAACCTTGTTTCATAAAGAAGCCAGGCACTCTAGTTAGCACAATAATACGATTGAGTGCCAATTTTTTGGCTTTCACCAGTAAATGCTCGACTAAAAGTTGCCCTTGTCCCTTTATTTCGCTTTCGGGATTTACACCCAAAGAGCGGATTTCAGCAAGCCCAGTGTCGTAAATATACAAAGATGCACATCCTGTCACCCTGCCATCGACCTCTGTCACCGCAAACTCATTGATACTGTGGATCATATCACTTTTCGCTCGCGGTAGGTTCTCTCCTACTTTAGCCCAATATTGGATCAGTCCGGCAATGGCTTCAACATCATCTAAATTGGCATCACGTACTAGGATTTTTTGCTTTTTTTTTGCCGTTTTAATGGCATTGGTCACTTGTGGCAATGAGGTGCCGCCTAATGCTTTACGAGCGGCAATACAAGCGTCAATTTCTAGTACCGGGTAGACATCCTCTGTAATTATTGCGCTGACTTGCTGGAATTCTTCTAAGCTCAGATCCTCGAGGTTTTGCCCCTTACTAATTGCTAACTGCACTAATTCACCGACAATGTGATGGCCTTCCCTAAACGGTATTCCCTTAGCCACAAGATAATCAGCAAGCTCTGTCGCATTAGCGTGACCACCTTTTGCAGCCGCTAACGTTTTATCATCATTAACCTTAATGCCTTTAACGCATGCTTCAGCCATATGAATACACGCAAGCCAAGTTGGCATGGCATCAAATAGGCCTTCTTTGTCTTCCTGCATGTCTTTGTTGTAGGCCAAAGGCAAAGCTTTAAGCGTCATCATCATGCCGCTAAAGGCCCCAAAAACTCGGCCTGTTTTGCCACGGATCAACTCTAAGGCGTCAGGGTTCTTTTTCTGTGGCATCAAGGATGAGCCGGACGTCACGCTGTCGGCCAAATCAATAAATCCAGATTCACCAGAATTATAAAAGATCAAATCTTCAGCAAAACGAGATAAATGCATCATAGAAATAGACGCACAACTGAGTAGCTCAACCACAAAGTCACGATCAGAGACCGCATCTAAACTATTACGAGAGGCCTCTCTAAAGCCAAGGTTAACGGCCAACACTTCACGGTCGATAGGATAAGCAGTCCCCGCTAGCGCACCTGAGCCAAGTGGACACACATTTAACCTTTCAAGCGCATCATTTAAGCGCGACTCATCGCGCTCAATCATCTCAACGTAAGCCATACACCAATGACTAAAGAGTACTGGCTGAGCACGCTGTAAATGGGTGTAGCCTGGTAAAATAGTACCAAGCTCCTGCTCTGCAAGTGTCACTAGAGCTTGCTTTAGTGAGCTCAGTGCCACAAGCAGTTGCTGCGCCGTTTTTCGACTCCACAGTCTAAAATCAGTGGCTACTTGGTCGTTACGGCTTCGACCTGTGTGCAGCTTTTTACCTAAGTCACCCACTTTGTCGATAAGTTTAGCTTCAACATAAGAATGAATATCCTCATGTCCCGCGGTTGCTACACTACGCGGATCAGCAATCACTTCATCCAAAAGCTGTTTCAGCGCTGAAATGATCTGCTGATGTTCGCTTTCAGTTAATACATCTACTTGCTTTAGCGCACCCGCCCAAGCGATAGAGCCAACAATATCTTGCTCTGCCAATTGATAATCAAATGGCAGAGAATCATTAAATTGCTTAAATGCCTCATCAGGACCTGATGAAAAACGGCCGCCCCATAATGCCATCTCGCTCTCCTACCTTAAGACTGCTTTTGCTTGTTTAACGCCGCTATCCGGCTAGATAATGAGAATAGACGAATGAATCCCTCCGCATGAGATTGGTCATATACGTCATCTTCACCAAATGTGGCAAAATCTTCGCTATACAAGCTATTGATTGATTGCTTTTGCACTGCATGTACATGGCCTTTATAAAGTTTAAGCACCACCTCGCCAGTTGCCTGCTGTGCGAAAGACTCTGCGGCAGCTAGAATTGAATCTTTCAGTGGGGTAAACCAGCGACCGTCATAAACTAAGTGCGCAAACTCTTCGCTAAGCGCGGTTTTCCATTTACGACAAGATTTGTCTAAGATCAGCTCATCAATCGCTTGTAACGCAGCCATCATCACAGTGCCTCCCGGCGTTTCATAACAGCCACGAGATTTCATGCCGACTAGGCGGTTTTCAACGATATCCACACGACCAACACCATGCGGTGCTGCAATCTCGTTTAACTTAACTAGACACTGATAAGGACTATAACGCTCACCGTTAACACCGGTGATTTCACCCTTTTCGATTAATACAGACACATATTCAGGCTGATCCGGTGCGGCTTCTGGAGAGTTAGTCATGGTCCAAACCTGATCGCTTGGCTCATTCCATGGATCTTCCAATTCACCACCTTCGTGGGAAATATGCCAAGCATTGGCATCACGACTGTAAATTTTGGTGGCGGAGGCTGCACAAGGGATATTACGCTCAGCCAAATAGTCAAGCAGCGATTCACGACTTGATAACGACCATTCACGCCATGGTGCAATCACTTTAAGATCAGGCGCAAGCGCTGAGAAGCAAGATTCAAAACGAACCTGATCGTTCCCCTTGCCAGTACAACCATGAGAAAGTGCATCCGCGCCAACTTTACGGGCGATTTCAACTTGTGCTTTGGCGATAATAGGACGCGCCATTGAAGTACCCAGTAAATATGTCCCTTCATAGATAGCGCCAGTTTTAAGAGTTGGATAAATGTAGTCGCTAACCATTTCCTCTTTTAAATCGACGATATAGCACTCAGAGGCACCCGATGCGATTGCCTTTTCTTCAACCCCAACCAATTCTTCTTCACCCTGACCTACATCGGCAACAAAGGCGACAACTTCACAACCGTAATTCTCTTTTAACCATGGTACAATCGCTGATGTGTCTAATCCACCAGAGTAAGCCAGTACCACTTTTTTAATCTTGCTCATGTTCTTTAACCTCAAACGTAATCTTTGTTTAACAGCGATACCAGCAATGCGTTTTGGGCATGCATGCGGTTTTCAGCTTGTTGAATAATCTTTGACTTTGGCCCGTCCATCACTTCGGAAGTAATTTCAAACTCACGATGTGCTGGCTGGCAATGCAAAATGGTTTGTGCGCCACACGCTTCAACCAATTGTTGGTTGATTTGATATGGCATAAAGGTGTCTTTCACCTGTTCAAGTGGCGTTTTATTCCCCATCGAAACCCAAGTATCAGCGTAGAGCACATTGGCGCCAGCCGCGGCTTCTACCCGATCACTGACCAGAACCGAGGCACCATTTACCGCTGCAATTTGCTCAGCTTGCTTAACAATTTGTGCATCTGGAGAATGGCCTTTAGGACAAACCGCCACAAAATCAGTGCCTAATGTTGCCGCAAGCAACATTAACGAATGTGTTACGTTATTGCCTTCACCGAGGTAAGCGATTTTGATCTGGCTGACATCGTCATAGGTTTCAAATAAGGTGAGAAAATCAGCCAACGCTTGGCAAGGGTGATATAAATCACATAGGCTATTCACAACAGGCACCGACGAAAACTCAGCGAGCGTCTCGAGCGTGCTATGGTGATTTACGCGAGCCACAAGGCCATCGCCCCAAGTCGAAATATTAAGCGCAAAATCTTTTACGGATTCACGCGCCCCCATTGCGCCATTTTGCTGATCTAAATACACAGCATGGCCGCCCAGTTTATGAATACCGATATCGAACGACAGCCGTGTTCTTAAGCTCGGCTTTTCAAATAGCGTGACTATCGACTTGCCAGCTAAGGCTTGGTTATATTCTTGCGGTTGATTTTTAATATTTTTTGCAAGCTTTAATAAGTTCAAAACTTTAGTTTGGTCTAATTCCAAACCAGTTAAAAAGTGCTTAGTCATGATGTTTTCCTACGGCAGAATTTGTGTACCTACGTGCTCACCATTGAGCAACGCAATTAAGTTTTCTGGCTTTTGCCAGCTAGAGATGTACACCCCTCGTCGTAAGTGTTGGGCAGCGTGAAGACTGGTCTTAACTTTGACCTCCATCCCGCCCACAATGACCTTTTGCGCGATTAACGTTGAAATCTGTTCTGCGTTAAGTTGATTTAATGGCTGTTTATCGCCATCAAGTACCGCCTCAACATCTGTCATAAAAATAAGTTCTGCACCAAGTTTACTGGCGATAGCAGCCGCGGCTTCATCCGCATTCACGTTGTATAAATGGCCGTCAGCGCCAATACCAACTGAACTGACAATAGGCAACCTGTCAAACTCCAACACCGCTTCAAGCATGCCGCCTTCACTTGCTTCACAGCTACCCACACGGCCAAGCGCTTTAAGTTTTTGAGTTGTGCTAAATCCTGCATCATATAAGCACAGTCCAACGGGCTTAAGCGTGGCGTTTATGGCGTCCGCCATCAGTTGCTTGTTAGCACAGCCTGCAAGTGCACCAACAATATACGGCATTTGCTCTTGCGGACTGATCCGCAGTCCTTGATGTTTTGCAGTAGCAAAACCGGCATCACTCAACCACTTATCAACTAGCGCCCCACCACCATGAACAATCACAAACTGCTTGTGTGGTGCATCCAGTTGAATTTGCTTGATAGCTGAAAACAACGCTTGCGCTGCCCCCACTTGATTCAACACCGCACCACCTAGCTTTATCACCCAAGTTTGTTTGCTCATGCTGATACTCCTAAACCTTGATAATGCTCAAGTCCCGCTGCCAAGTTCATACACTGTAATGCTTGGCCTGCAGCCCCTTTAAGCAAATTATCAATCGCGACAACCACGATCAGTTGATTGCCCTTTTGCTGCCAACCAATATCAACAAAAGGCTGATTTTCAACAGCTTTGATTGATGGAAGTTGACTCCCCTTTAGTCTGATCAGCGGTTCATCGGCAAGTACTTGGTAAGCGGCATCAACTTGATTTGGTGTGACATTTTCTTTCAGAGTGATGTAGATCGTTTCTAAAATACCACGCTTAAAATTCCCTAAATGCGGTGTAAACAACACTGGGTGTTCAAGGTATTTTTCTATTTCTGGACTATGTCTGTGTGTAAACAAGCCGTATGGTGTGAGTGATACTTCGCAAAAGTGTGTGGCGACATTCGCTTTTCTACCCGCGCCAGTCACACCAGAAACAGCATTGATGATAACTGGTTGCTCTGTTATCAAATCAGCTTGTTGTAATGGCTTGAGTGCATTGAGTGCCGCAGTCGGATAGCAGCCCGCGACCGCCACTAACTTTGCCGTTTTAATAGCATCGCCGTACCATTCAGCTAGCCCGTATTGCGCTTGCGCTAACCAGTCTTGATGTGGGTGAGAAAAACCGTAGTAATTTTCGTAGTCTTCATTGCTAGATAAACGGTAACCTCCAGATAGGTCAAAAACCCGTTTGCCCATCTGTAAAAATACCGGTGCAAGCTCCACACTAACCTTGTGATCCGTGCATAAGCACACGTAATCCGATGATTGCTCTATCAACGAAAAAGCTTGCTCATTTAAGGGTTGCAGCTCAATATCGAGCAAGCCCGAATATTCTGGATATAAATCACTGATGAATTTGTGTTTGTCTAAGCTTTGCTCAGATACAAAGCAATGCGCAAGAGTGAAAGCAGGATGCTTGGCAACCAGCTTAGCAAGCTCAGCGCCACTGTAGCCGCTCGCTCCGATTATAGATACTTTCAACATAGTGTTCTCAAGATTAAAAAAGTTTGATTAGGATTGGTTCTGCTAATTGTTGAAGTCAAATCGTCGCATTGCTGCCCCAAAATATATTTATGCTAAAAAAGTGAATTGATATTCACTCTAAACATCTTTATATTTTTATGCAAGAACTTTGAATAAGTATTTTAGGAATTTTTATGAAATTGCCCGCTTTTATGGAAATGTATCAGCAACTGATCGCCGCGCCATCTATCAGTGCATTAGAAGAAAGTCTCAACATGAGTAATCAGAATGTGATCCAGCTACTCGCACAGTGGTGCGAAACGTTAGGGTTTACCGTCGAAGTAACAGAGCTTGAACATGTAAAAGGAAAATATAATCTAATTGCAAGACGAGGTAGCGGCAATGGAGGATTAATGTTGGCCGGCCACACGGATACAGTTCCCTTCGACGATAGCCGCTGGCAATTTGATCCTTTTAAGTTAAGCGAGCAAGATAATAAATTATATGGTCTTGGAAGCATTGATATGAAAGGTTTTTTTGCTTTCATATTGAATGCAATCTCAGAGCTTGATGAATTACAGCAAAGTGCTCCTATCATGATTTTAGCCACCGCCGATGAAGAAACTACTATGGCTGGCGCTCAGGAAATTGCTAAACATCCAAGCTTGAAACCGGCGCGCTGTATTATTGGTGAACCCACTGATATGGTGCCGGTATTTACCCACAAAGGGCATATGACGACCGCCATCCGTATCGTTGGTCGTTCAGGCCATAGCTCAGATCCAGAGCGCGGCTTAAATGCCATTGAAATCATGCACCAGGTGATTGCAAATTTATTAAAGTTAAGAGAAGAATTAAAGAATAAATATTCAACTCCACATTTTGCTATTCCTTACCCAACTTTAAACCTCGGACACATTCATGGCGGCGACAATGCCAACCGTATTTGTGGCTGTTGTGAACTACATATTGATATGCGTCCTTTGCCTGGTCTGAGTATCAAGGAACTACAAGCCATGCTTACGGCAGCGGTGGCTCCCATCAATACACATTATCCAAATAGTGTCTCGGTTATAGATATGCACGAGCCCATTCCGGCTTTTACCGGCTCAACGGATTCTGCTTTAGTGAAAATGGCTGAGCGCCTGTCAGGACAACAAGCAATTGCGGTAAACTATTGTACCGAAGCTCCTTTTCTACAGCAGCTAGGCTGCGAAACTATCGTTATGGGACCAGGTTCCATTAATCAAGCACACCAACCCAACGAGTTTTTAGCAATGGAAAAAATCCAGCCAAGTCAGGATATAATTAAGCAGCTAATAAGAGAAAGTTGCTTTACTTAATTATAACTAAAAAGGGCGCTCACTCGAGCGCCCTTTTTTCAGCTTTGCTTTAAAGGCTAGATTGGTGAGCCTGGCGGCATTTCAAGCGCCTTAAAGCTTTCAGGCCACTCTCCTGAATCTAAGTAGTGATTGATTTGCTGTGCGAGCATATGTTTAAACGCTTGCTCAAAAGCAACATCGCTAAATACCGACGACTGATTAAAGTCTTTCGCAACTTTTGCTAAATAAAACTTTAACTGCGCTTGCACTTCAGGTTCGACTGTATCGTTGTTACTCAGTTTTACAAGCTTAGTTACACTTAGGTATTGGACTCGTTGCTGTAGCTTTTGAGCCATACCTTTGCTGCCTGATTGAGCAAATACCTGCTGATATAAAGCATCTAAAAGTGCTTGAGTACCAAAATATTGAGTATCGCGTGCATGCTGCTGTGCAAGACGATTTAATCGCTGTGGATTAAGCAGCAAGTCAAGGCTATGGAGTGCGGCAACTTCTGGTAATGCCATCGCATCGAGAGTTAGCCCTGTTCTCCCTTTAATACTTTCGCGAGTTTTGTACTCACCGTAAGCCTTAGGAGGTATTAACGCCAAAATAGAGTCAGGAATAGTCAACGCCGCAGGTGAGAGCGTACTCAAAAGCGCATTGGCTGCATTTTGCTGTACCTCTTTAGCCACGACTTTCGCGCCTTTTATCACCTCGTCACCACGGACTTCATAGTCATAGTCCACGCCACCAATCAGTTTTACTGCGGCTTCAACTTGGTAACGGTGGAAAAGATACAGTGGGACCAGCTTCTCCTCTAGCTGCGACAGAGCAACTCCTTTTTGAATACTGTGAATACCAAAGCTATTCAACGCCTGCTTGCGGACATCCAGAACACGCAGTAATTCGGCTGCGGGATCTGCCCCATTATCCCAAAGGTGCGCCGTTGGATGCGCTCCGCCCTGTGCTCTGGCGTCTGAATCAGAGATAAACTCAAGCCCTTGCGCCTTATTTTCAGCGAGAATAGCTGCAAGCTCAGTGGCTTCATCAGCGTCACCGAAATCACTATAACCATATTTAATCACTTGCGTATCCCACGCGCCCATGCCTTTTGCGTAACCCTTGGTAATATCAAGTTGGCCATTTTCAAATCCTACTAGTGGATGTGGATAGTCCATGACTGACGCGCGATCCTTTACCGACGCTGAGAAGTTGTGTGCAATGCCCAACGTGTGGCCAATTTCATGTGCACTCAACTGACGAATACGGTCTAGCGCCATAGCATGAAGTCGCTCAGTCACTTCATTACCCTCAACAAATGGCGCAGAAAGTGCTTCGGCGATAAGAATATCTTGACGGACACGCAGCGAGCCTAGCGTCACGTGACCTTTTAAAATTTCACCGGTACGCGGGTCTATCACCGACGCGCCATATGACCACCCTCGAGTAGCGCGATGCACCCATTGGATCACGTTGTAGCGAATATCCATCGGATCGGCATTTTCAGGAAGTACTTTGACTTGAAACGCATTTTTGTAACCCGCAGCTTCAAATGCTTGATCCCACCATTTAGCACCATCAAGTAATGCAGTTTTGACCGGCTCAGGTACGCCAGGGTCAAGGTAGTAAATGATTGGCTCTACGGCCTCCGAGACTTGTGCAGTTGGGTCTTTTTTCTGTAAGCGGTGGCGAGGAATATAACGCACAAACATTGACTGTCCAAGCGGCGCTGAGTAGTCTTTATGCTCTATACTCCAATAACCCGATTGCGGATGAAACGCACGTGGCTGGTAGTTATCATTAGGCAGCTCAATTAAAGAATGGTGCTGATGTACCGTAAGCGCATAAGGATCTGCACTCACCTGACGTACATATTCACCGGGCTTTGTACCTTTGAATGTCAACACGGCTTCAAGTTCTGTATTTTTAACAAATGCCTTTGAACGCGGCATAAACACAGCGCTGCGGCTTGGGTCTAAGCTAAAACTACCTTGATTACGATTTGCCAACGTGCGAGACACGCCATGCACGTCGCTGAGTAGATAAGGCGTGTAGTCAATCAACACACTGTCTTTATCTTCTGCAACCACGTTGAACCCGTGTAGAATGCTTGAAGCAAAAGCCTCTTTAACGCTTTGCTTTTCGGCCATATTATTCGCACTGGCGCGATAATAAGTATTGATAGCACGCAGCATCACCTTATCACCAAAACGTTCAAACTGAACTAAGTGCGTACCGCCTAGCTGACCGCGGTCTAAACCGATATCATTCGAACCCACACCATAAGGTAAACTATGCTGTAACAAGAAAGGGACGTCTAGTTTGTCGATGTCTAAGTACAATTTGCCGCTCGAATCATCGCTATAGAAGGCGTAAAAACCGGGATGATGATTAAAACTGGCAGTAAATTCATCAATAGACTTAATTGCTGCGTGTGCTTGAGTTATCATACACAGTAGCAAAGCGGATACAGTTTGAGTGAAGCACGTTATTTTTCTCATGGCTGCTCTTTGTTATTTATGGTTTTGAGGCTTAACCCCAGTTGTATATGAAATCGTATACAATTTACAGTCTTTCAAGACGAATTACAGCGCTGTTTATGGCACCTCTCACACTATTTATTGCCATAAACACAAGGTGATCAGGATTTAAAAAATGCGTAGACTCCCTCCGGTGTTAATTGAAGATGGTTGTTCTCGTGAGTTGGTTTCTCTAATTCGAACCATTCTCGCGGCATGTAAAGAAATATCGTTCCGTGTTGGCCAAGGTGCACTTTCAGGTGTATTAGGTTCAACCTTAGATGAGAACATTCAAGGTGAAACGCAAAAAAAGCTCGATGTACTTTCAAATCAACTATTGAAAGATATTTTGCTTGAATCTGGCTATGTCAAAGCTATCGCTTCTGAAGAAGAAGATTACACCGTCGCCGGCAATCCAAAAGCGAACTATATTGTCGCTTTCGATCCGTTAGATGGTTCATCCAATACCGACATTAACTCACTAGTTGGTACTATTTTCTCTATTATGGAAGCCCCTGAAGGTTCAGATCCTAGCGATCCTGCGATCTTTATGCAGCCGGGTCATAAACAAGTAGCAGCGGGTTATGTGTTATATGGCCCATCAACCATGTTAGCGCTATCAACAGGCAAGGGAACTCGCTTGTTTACGCTGGACAAAACACACGGTAGCTTCCTACTCACGCAAGACTTTGCAGCCATTCCAGAAGACACCAAAGAGTTTGCCATCAACGCTTCAAACCAGCGCCACTGGACCCCTGCAATGCAAAACTACATTGCCGATCTACTTGAAGGTGAAACCGGACCGCGCGGTAAAAACTTCAATATGCGCTGGATTGCGGCAATGGTTGGCGATGTTCACCGCGTATTATGCCGTGGCGGACTATTCACTTACCCAGAAGATCGTAAAGATCCAAACAAGCCATTTAAACTTCGCCTACTTTACGAAGCCAATCCAATGGCGATGCTTGTCGAGCAAGCTGGCGGTATCGCCCACACAGGTCGTGAACGCATTTTGGATATTCAACCTGAAGAAATACACCAACGCGTTGGTGTTATCTTAGGCTCAAAGCATGAAGTTGAAGCGTGCCTTGCTTATCATAAGTGATCTATTTTGAAGCGAGGAAATAGCTCGTTTCACACATGAAAAAGGTGCCATTGGCACCTTTTTCACATTAAATAGTGGTATAACTCGTCTCAACGGGCACATCGGGATCAGCGCCCCATTCACTCCACGAGCCGTCATATACCGTCAACTGTTTATAACCTAGCTCGTCAGCCACCAGCGCTAAAATACAAGCTGTAACACCTGAGCCACAAGAGAATATCAGAGGCTTAGTTTTATCTTTTGATAAGTCGCTATACAGCACTTCAAGCTCGGTGAGAGGTTTAAAGCAGCCATCGGCATTTAGCAAACTCGTATATGGTAGGTTTTTACTTTTAGGCACATGGCCGCTGCGCATATCTGCACGAGGTTCTAGCTCTTCACCAGTAAAGCGTTTTGCACCTCTAGCATCGAATAGATAACTCAGTTCGGCGTCAATATTACTAAGCACAGCCGCTTTATCAACAAATGCTGTTTCATCATATGCAGCGACAAAGTTTCCTGCTTGTTGGACTTGCGCGTATGTTTGACTCAAAGGATATTGTTTTTCACACCAAGCAGGTAATCCGCCATCCAGTACATAGACTTGTTTATGACCCATCGTTTTGAGCATATACCAAGCTCTGGCAGCGCTAAACATGCCCTTATCATCGTAAGCGATTAACACATCATGTTGGTTGATACCAAGCTGTCGCATTTCTGCTTGAAATTGAGCTGGACTGCAGCACATATTGGGGGATGTAGCATGGGGATTAGCTAGCGCGCCACTAATATCAAAACGCAGCGCGCCTTGAATAATTGCAGGGGCGTTATAAGGGCCCGACTGACCCGGTTTCACGATGCCAGCATCCAGTACTTTCACTTTGCTGAGGTTTGCAAAGAGCCATTCCCTATCTACCACGTGCTTCATGCTATTATTTTCCTTCGGGTCTGCGTACGACCTCTATTATTTCCGTTGTTGAAATTGATGGGGTGCGCTCTAAATAAACCACATCACAGATATCTTTATATATATCGAACTTGTCTTTCCAATCATCACCCATCACCAGAACATCAGCATCAAAGTCTTTGATATATTGCGCTTTTAGCTCCAGAGACTCCTCCACAAACACCTCATCCACAAATCGCAATGAGCTAATGATTTTTAGGCGATCTGCTATTGAGTATATTGGATTTCTACCCTTTTTCGCAAAGTTAAGTTCATCTGATGAAATCCCCACAATGAGATAATCACCCATTGCCTTCGCTCGCTCTAAAATATTGACATGACCAACGTGGAATACATCAAAGGTTCCAAATGTGATAACTTTTTTCAACTTGGCTCTCTTCATTCGTTAATAAGTTTATGTGTAAACACTATATGAAGTATCAACAGCGCCTTCTAATCTTATGAACTATAAGTACCGAAGGTAGAATGTGATTGTAGCATTCATTGATTTTCTTACAACAATATGACGATTTTGGACGTTTACTTGATTGGCTTTTAAAGAAGTGTGAAAACGTTATAACCAAGTCACTTCTGCGAAGCAACTTGGTTATACGGTGTTGTTAGTACTGTCTGACTTCTAGGTTTACTTCAAAACCATCAAAGTCATAAGCGTCATTATCTGTCGCTAAATCAGTCCAGCCACCACCATTGGAAGCCCATGGAGTGAACGTCGAGTTCCCAACTTCTCGTCCACCCCTATCAGATACTCGCAAGCCGATACGAAAATCGCTTAAAGAGCGGCTACTGTTCCAGGCTCTGGTTTCGATGCGAATGCGAAAAGCATCAGGATCGAATCGGTCTGTATCAAATGCCATACCAGACCAACCACCACCTTCACTCGCCCAAGGAGTGTATTGCCAGTATCCAAAATCACCTCGACCGCCTCGGTCTGCAGCTTGGATAGCTAATCGGAAATCACGGTTTGTTGGGATCTGGTTAAGTACAGATAAGTGTAAACGTAATGCATCGGGGTCATATGCATCTCGATCAACGGCCCAATCAGACTGAACATTAGAACCTGCAGAAAGATACTTAGTATACTCTACAGCACCAGGGTCTCTGCCACGATCATCTAGAGCTTGTAGTCCTATACGGAAATCGTAATTCGAACCCGTACCAGCTAAATTAACTGTTGAATCAATTTGCTCTGCCGCAAAAGTAGATATGCTAACGCCCAGTGAGCACATAAGCATGATAGATTTAAACTTCATGTAAAACTCCTTTTATATAAATGTGTAGTACCAATTTGATACCTAGGAATTTTACAACTTAAAAAATGATAATTTAATGTAAATAAGGTTAAAAATTGTAGGCGTTAATTATAATTCGATTATCTCACTTCGCATCGGTGCTAAGCGGGCCAGAACTTGATTTTGTATAGAGTGCGCAATCCCAACCTCATTCATTGCGTTGATCAAGAGATCAACCACCCGATTAAAGTCGGACTCACTAATAGCCATGCCAGTGTGGATCTGCACCATGCTATCGCCTTCATAATCACAAGGGCCATCTAAGCTATCGCACAGATGAGTGATAAACCCTTCACGAAAGTGCCTAACATTGGACTCTCTAAAATAAGGTAAAATAACGTCATCATTGCCAATCTGTTTAATAAACGCGTCTACTATCTTTTCTGCGCCGGCGTTGCCCCCTATTTGTTCATACAGGGAGGTCTGCGAAGTTGAAGCACTACACGCCACGAGGAAAAGCAAGATTGCCGTTAGTGATAGCCATTTCATTTAAAAGTACCCCGTAACAGATAGATACCAACCCGTTTGAGAAGGTTGCCCTGCGATTTTTCCAAGGTCTAACCATGCCGCCGTCACACTCACTGACTTATTCGGGATCCAAGCGACAAAAACATCTTTCCAATCTGATTCACCAAGTCCAAGGTTGTTGGATTTTTGGCGGTATTCTGCACCGATAGCCCAATGCCTAGATAAAAACACTGCGCTGCTGGCTTCTAGTTGCCAAGGCGCACTGTCGTTAGCTCCACCATAACCTAGTATGCCAAGTTGATTAGCCCGAGAATGTCTCATCGTAATATTCCAGAACCAGTTATAGCCGCCTACAGCACCCAAATGCAGTTTGCTTGCAGCTAAGTAATAATCCGTTCCTGAATCATCTTCTGCGCCGAGCAAATTGGCAACCGTTGCATCATCCAAGGACTTATGCTGAATACCAAAGCTCAATTGTGGATATTTACTGTAAACGATATCGCCATATAGCCGCACCTTGGCACCGACAATATCTTGCTCAATATCAAGATTAAGCACATCTACATCGAAGTTTTGTCGAGCGAAACTTAACTCAACACGATCGAATAAATTGGCTTGAACACCACACACATCGAGCTGGTAGTCTTTCAGGCTAGCTCGGCTACAAAACCCGCTGGCCGACCATTCATCTTCCGAAGCATATCCAGCAAGCTGCGCCCACGGCACAATGCCTCCACCTGCACTACCTTCAACCTGTGATACCCCAGGAGTCGCTAGTAACTTTCCTGTTGCGGCAAAAGTTGGCCCACATACGAATAAGTACACGGCAAAAACATTAGCCCACTTCATTATATCTCCCCAGCCACTGATCAAAATCAGGGGCTTTGAGTGGCTTACTTAGATAGTAACCTTGTGCATAATCACACTGCATTGACTCAAGTAGCTCAAGCGATGCTTTGTCTTCAACCCCTTCCGCAACCACGCTAAAACCAAGTTGGTGACCAAGCGTGATGGTAGAGCGCACAATAAACTGGTCTTTTTCCGATTGTGCGAGCTTTAAAATAAATACCTTGTCGAGTTTCAACTCATCAATAGGTAACATTTTTAATCGACCAAGGGAGGTTTGACCCACACCATAATCGTCAAGCGAGACTTGCACGCCAAGCTGTTTGAGCGCTTGGAGAACCGCAATGCCTTTTTCCTCATTCTCAATCATATCTCGCTCGGTAAGCTCTATGGTGATCAACTCAGGTTTGACGTTATAGGTGTCTAGTAGCGTCTTAAGATGGGACAAGAAATTTTTATCAGCAATGTCTTGTGCCGACACATTAATAGCTGCCTTGATGCGCTCACCTTGACGTACCCAGTTAGCAACTTGAGACACTACGGTTTTTACTACCCACTGAGTTAATTCAACAATCAAACCTGACTGCTCGGCAAGATCGATAAATAGTTCGGGCGACACCCATTCACCATTTTTACGTTGCCAACGAATAAGAGACTCAACCTTGTCAATACGATTGGTTTTCATATTTAACTTTGGTTGGTAGGTCATAAAAAGCTGGCCATCATCGTTGGCGATGGCGTGTTTTAGTTCATCAATAATTTGCAGGCGCTCTAGATGGGCTTCATCTTCACCTGATTGATAGTAGTAAACATCATGGCCATCGTGCGCCGCAGTATCAACTGCGATCAAAGCCCGGCGAACAACATCCTCGGGAGTGTGCGCTTGTTTGGGGTAATGCACTACGCCAATACTAAAGTGGAGCGAAATGCCTAACCCCTGCACAGTATAAGGTTTACTCAAGCCTTGATTTAGCATTTCAGCACATTCAACAATACCGAGCACAGCACTTTGCGGATCGGCGCACGCACTTGCTGGATGTGCAACTAAAAACTCATCGCCGCCAAGCCTAACATTCAATCCGCCTTCAGCTGTATTAATCTCCGCTATCCGGTTCGCCACGGCTTTAATACAATCATCTCCTACCCGAGGGCCGAGTTTGTCGTTGATATGGCGCAACCCTTTAATGTCTATGGCAATAAAATAATATTCAGCACCGCCACTGAGCATGTAATGCAACTTATCCAAAGCCGCATTACGATTAAAAAACCCTGTTAAATGGTCATGACTAGCTTGAAAGCGGATCTGCTCCTCACGCTCTTGAATATCTTCGCCCATATCATTAAAAGCATCAACAAGTTGGCAAATTTCTTGGGTCGGTCGAGCCTCTTCCAGTTTGGCGGAGTAATCCCCTTTAGCAAAACGTTTTGCCAACTCCGTAAGCTTACTAAGCGGTGCGGTAAGATTTTTGGCTACAATACCACTGGTGATAAAACCAATAAGGATAGTGCCGAGAGAGAGTAAAATAATGGTCAACACCATTTTATCGAATTCTTGATACTGAGTAGTTAAATCCGCGCTAAGCACCAAACTCACCGGGTTACTATCAAGTGAAGGTAAGCTCACCTCTGCACTTTTATAAACCGGATACTGGCTAAGCCAACGCGTCGTTTTTTGCGCCGCTAGGAAAGTAAATAAATCGCTACCAAGCGCAAGAGCAGGCAACGAGCTTGCTTTTAGGTTATCAGCGGCACCAACAAAGCTTGTTTCCATTCCAGTAAGGTCTTTAAGCTCCGCAGCGACAGCTGCACCCACTTCAAAGCCAATTATTGAGTATGCTATCGTTCTAGGTGCTCGCACAGGCAAAATAATCACTTGATACAACTGCTCACTAAGCACCACAAAAGCTGAGTGCTCGATATGACTTTGCAAAGCTTGCATCCAAGTTCTGGTGTCGCTCGGAAAGTCGAGCCCTTCCCTGTTAGCGGAGATCAGGTCGCCTTTCACATCCAGCAGCAGCATTAAGTCGGCATCAATACGGCGGGAGTGATTAAGCAATACACTACTGATGGTTTGTGCGTCTCTCGTCGCGACAGCCTGTTTAAAGCCAAAGTCAGCGGTCAGAACAGTCGCTGCGGTAACCAATAGCTGCTCTCGCGACTTTAAATATTGTTGATAAACATTTTGCGCCACTTGAATTTTTCTTTGTACTTGCGCTTCATTGAATTTACTTGTAGACCACCAAAAACTTGCCAAGCTCATTCCGGCAGTTACTAAAATAAGCAAAATACAAAGACTGATTATTTTATTTTTAAAGCTGTTATTCATTCATGCTGTCCAAAGCGCTCGCCAAAGGTATTACGCGGCGCTGGATAAGTTGTTTTTATTGTTACGGACATTGGCGCCGTTGTGTTCACTATTTGCACGGTTTGCCGACTGTCTATGTCATTATCTTGATAAGGATGCCACACCGTTACTTGTTTTGTAGAGTTCGGCAAAGTCACCAGTCCATTCGCATCAGATACCAATACTTGCCTATCATCTGCAATATAAATATAGCCCACCATAGAGTCGTGAATGTTACAACCTAACACCACTACACCAGCGTTTTCAAACTTGAGCGGTTGATTTGGCGTGCCAGCGTAAAGCTTTAACTCAAAAGGTTTTACCGCAGAAAATGAATAAACGTGATGACGGATATCATCGCTATTGGGAAAATTAACCAATTGTCCTTTTTGAATAGTGAGGATGAAAGGAACAAATTGTTTATTGATTTGATCCATAACCGCAACAGCTTTTGCTGCTGACTCGACAGGCTCGTCCGTCAATTCAACAACGGCATGCTGCAAGGGCTTGCCGTTGCCATCTAGCACTGTTAATTGCCCAGCATTTGCGCGATTTGAATCTAAAAGAAATAAAAAACAAAAACTTAGTAGGAGCAGAACAGACGTTCGCATATCTGACTCTATTTTTTGCAACAATTAGGTTAAGTAAAAGAGACCTTGCAATGAAAAGCAAGTGAATTGAGAAAATTGCCCTAATAAACTTGTTTATCAGGGCAACTAAAAAGAAATTAATCTATTAAACCGTACTGCTTATCAAGAATATCAATAACTTCTTGGCGAGGATCAGCAGGGATCGTTAGCTCACGACCAACGATTTTACTTGCGATCCCAACGTAAGTTTCGCTTACTGACATCATCACAGCTTCTGGCAATAGATAGTCGCTAGCAAGCGCTTCTCGCTCAGGCATGCGATCTTTATTCAACAGCACATCGCTGTCTGGTACGTTGTTTATCAATAGCTGGCGGAAACCTTCTTTTGAGTTTTCAACGATCTTACCATCGCGATAAGCTGGGCCATCCCAAATACGTGACGAGTCAGGCGTACCCACTTCGTCAATGTAAATTAGGCGCTCTTGGCCGTCTTTATCTTCAACGTAACCAAACTCAAATTTAGTATCAACAAAGATCTGATCAAGCTTCTCAAGCTCTTTACTAATAAGGGTAAAACCCTCGGTTAGCAATTGCTCGTACTTATCCACATCTGCCGCAGATTTAAAGTTGAACGCCGCAAGATTATCTTCGATGTTTTTACGAGAAATGTTTACGTCATCCACTTCTGGTACGTCTGCTAAACCTTTGATGATCCCTTTGGTTGATGGTGTGATTAGAACATCATCTAGCTTTTGATTGGCCTCTAAACCTTCTGGTAATTGCAAGCCACAAAACTCCCTTACGCCCTTTGCGTAATCGCGCCACATGCTGCCAGTAATATATTGACGTGCAATCGCTTCAACTCTTACCGTACTGGCTTTACGCACAATCCAAACATAAGGATGTGGAATATCAACAATGTGATTACCTGCAAGGCCAGCTTTATCAAAAAGTGAAAACCAATGTGAAGCAACGCTGTTAAGCGCAATGCCCTTACCCGGTACACCGTTAAGACCATTTTCACCTTGCCAAATACAATCAAACGCTGAAATACGGTCTGAAATGACCATAATTGCCAGCTCTGTACCAACCGGGACTTGATAGCCTTTTTCTTCAATTAAACGTGCACTGTCGGCGTCGGTTAACCAATAAACTGAACGTACTTTACCACTGTGAACCGCACCTTTAGTGCGAATTGGAAGATCGTCATTAACGTCTAAAACTTTGTAGCTACTCATTGTTACTCCAATGACAGGATGCGCCTTGCTAAAGGGCACAAAATAATGAGGGGGTTAGGGTCGCTATAATAGTCGAGCTGAACAAAAATCACAATTTAACTTACACGCTTGTTGTTGAGCTTAACTTGGTTTTGCTTTAGTCATTCTTGTTATACCATCACAATATTATTTACCAGCGTTGAGGCGTTATGCTTACGATATCTCAATTACAGTTTACATGGCCTAAGTCGAGCCCCCCAGTGCTAACCATACCTAAGCTACATATCGCCCGAGGTGAACACGTGTTTTTACATGGTCCAAGCGGCAGCGGTAAATCGACTTTGCTTGGATTGATTGCCGGTACCTTGGATTGCCAGCAGGGAGTAATTGAAATTGCAGGTACCAACGCGAGCGCACTGAGCCATGGCCAACGAGATAAGTTTAGAGCCGATCATATAGGTACGATTTTTCAGAACTTTAATTTGTTGCCCTATTTGTCGCCTATTGAAAACGTTACCCTTGGCTGCGAATTTTCCAAAAAGCGCAGGCAAAACATCTCCTCGCAGAATAAATCGCTTGAGCAGGAAGCTAAACTTCTGCTTTCTGATCTTGGTATAGACGAACACACTCAGCAGCGTAGTGTCGGGGAGTTAAGTATTGGCCAACAGCAGCGCGTAGCCGCCGCTCGCGCATTTATTGGCAGGCCCGAAATCATTATTGCCGATGAGCCAACCTCAGCCCTCGATGCCGACAGCCGTGATGGATTTATT
Organism: Pseudoalteromonas sp. S2755; assembly: GCF_005886535.1. Classification (GTDB taxonomy): domain Bacteria; phylum Pseudomonadota; class Gammaproteobacteria; order Enterobacterales; family Alteromonadaceae; genus Pseudoalteromonas. The sequence goes on along the minus strand of NZ_PNDS01000076.1, from coordinate 8,421 downwards.
AAATTACTCTTTAGCCAAGCCGCGGTTTACAGTGCATCTATTCTCTTTGTCAGTCACGATAAAAGCTTAGCGCCGCTATTTGATAGGCAAGTAAGCTTGCCTGATTTACAACGAGGAGCACCGCTATGCTAATCAAACTTGCGTGGAAAAGTACGCTAAACCGAAAAGCCAGCGTCGCCCTAACTCTAGTGACCATTGCAATTAGTGTCATGTTACTGCTGTCAGTTGAGCGTATACGCCAAGACGCAAAATCCAGCTTTGCAAACACTATTTCTGGCACTGACCTAATTGTCGGCGCACGTACTGGTGATATTCAGCTTTTGCTTTCAAGCGTATTTCGAATTGGTCATGCCAATAATACCGTACAATGGCAAAGTTACGAGTATATCAAGGCGCAGCGCGGTGTTGCTTGGAGCATTCCTATCAGTTTAGGGGATAGCCACAAAGGCTTTGCTGTGCTGGGTACAGATGCAAGTTACTTCAGCCATTATCAATACGCTAAAAAACAACACCTCACCTTTGCCGCTGGCCGACCATTTCACAATGGCCAAGAAGTGGTGCTAGGGGCTATGGTCGCAAAAAAGCTGGGTTATCAGCTGGGACAAAAAATCGTCATTTCCCATGGCGTGGGCAATACCAGTTTCCATCATCACGATGACAATCCATTGGTTATATCTGGCATTTTGGCAGCCACAGGAACGCCTGTAGATAAAACGCTACATGTGCCATTAAGTGCCATCGAGAGCATGCATAGCACAGGCCACAGCAAGCCATCTCGAATGATTGCACAAAAACAAGATGCAACGCACCATGAGCATGAGCATGAGCATGAGCATGAGCATGAGCATGAGCATGAGCATGAGCATGAGCATGACAGCAAAAACAATAGCGCTCTACTTCACAACCTCGACTCCAAACCCGGTGATTTAATTGGCTCAACAAAGCAAATCACTGCATTTTTACTTGGTTTTGATTCACCGCTCTATACCCTCCAAGTGCGCAGAAATATTAATCAGTATAAAGGCGAGCCTTTGCTGGCAATTATGCCAGGGGTGACATTAAGAGAATTATGGGAAATGCTAGATATTGTTGAAAAAATCTTGCTTCTCATTACCCTTGCAGTGGTGTTGATAAGCTTGCTTGGCATGTTAACCTCATTGCTCGCCACGTTGAACCAAAGGCGCCGAGAACTTGCTATTCTGCGCTCCGTTGGTGCGCGGCCTTGGCATATCTTTACGCTCCTCATCAGCGAAGCAATTTTTATCACCGTGTTAGGATGTATTTTCGGTGTTGCGCTTTTTTATGCCTTGCTCATTGCTGCCCAATCCGGCCTACAAAGTCAATTTGGCGTAGTCCTAAGTATCTCGGCGCTCTCAACCTATGAACTCATGCTACTAAGCGTTATCATAGGTGCAGGTACTTTGATAGGCGCAATTCCTGCCGCCCGTGCTTATTTTTACTCGCTTGCCGATGGCATGCAAATTAAAACCTAAGAGGATCAAGATGCAGTTAACCGCACGAACTCACGTTTTTTACTTCATTGCATTCATCACTGCGATGATATTCAGTGGTATCGCAAGCGCGGCACCTCCTAAGGAGATATTTTGGGAAGATCTAATTCCAAAAGGGCATGTCCAGATTAGCAATCAAGATGCGGCAAGCCATGATGGCGCCGAACAAAATTGGGTGCAGCCTGACTTAGATGCCCCTGTCGTCAAAGAACTAGACGGTCAACTAGTGAGTTTACCCGGCTTTGTCGTGCCACTTGAAGGTGACAGCGAAGTCATCACCGAATTTTTGTTGGTTCCCTACTTTGGCGCTTGTATTCACGTGCCGCCGCCGCCACCAAACCAAATCGTTCATGTCAAAATCAAAGGCGGTGTTCCGATTGAAAGCCTATATGATGCAATCACAGTCAGTGGCACGATTAAGGTTTCTACTTGGAAGGGCGACATCGCGCAAACAGGTTATATGATGGAAGCCAAAGGCGTCGCGCCATTTGAGCTCTAAAAGCCATATAAATCAATAAAAAAGAGTGCCAATACTTAATCGAGCTTGATTGGCACTCTTACCACTGCAAAACATACAATTTTATTTCTGCTATTTGCCCTACTCAGTGGTAGGAACACTGGCATACACCAGTTCGATGAGATTATTCATGGTTCGCGACTTTTGCATATACGCCTTTTCCATATACGCCAGCTCCTGGAGCTCAAATAAGGTACTCTCTACAAGAGAAAACCACTTAGCAGTCGTCTCAGCTATCTCAACCTCTCCGCGACTCGATTTTTTAAGTGCTTCATAGAGAATATTTAAGTCGTTATATTGACGTAGATAATCCATATCACCCTCAGTCAGTTGTTACCCTTGTTTTCATTTCACACTACAGTAACAAAAGCCTCGCTAAAAAATCTTGTCGAACCTATTTTTCTATTAAAATGATGAAAATAAAGTAAAAAGTATACGTAGGTTCTTGAGCGATATATCCATAATTGACTGATTAAATTTCCTCTTGCAGAAACATTTTTATTGATTACAATTACAAGTTAACAAAGATTACACATAAAAATAACTTCGATAGAGTGAACATACTCTCCCATACAAGAAAGGATTAAATTGGTGGGCAATCCCAATTTTAAATATAACGGTGACGACCTTAGAAGAATGCGTCTTGCGGCCCAAAAAACCACGCAGCAAATGGCCGATCTTGTTGGTATTAGCCGCCAAACCTACGAAAACTATGAAAATGGTGTAAGCCGTATACCTTGGGATCACTTTCAAGTTTGGTGTAACTACTGTGATATTGACCTTTCTCCCATTATTAAACAGTTTCAAGCGCTACGGAGCTTAATTAGTGATACCCAATTAAGACGCAAAAGCCCAACCCCTCCTGATGCAAAGAAAGTGGAAGAGTAAGTAGTCATGTTTTCAGTTGATTTGAGCTGCAAAAGGATAAAAATAATGAAATTTTTAATGCAAAAAAGACTTCAGAAGGTAATAAAAATCAAAAAGTTACCAATATACAGTGTAAAGTCCATTAAAGGTGGCAGCCTAGGAGTGGTTAAACATGACCCTCGAACTTTCTCTATAGCTTCCCATGGTGGAACTGTAATAGATCCAAGATCAATCACTTAACCTCTTTGGTGTTACAAGTGATTCTCAATAGGCGATTTTCAGAGTACAGTATTAACAACTTTAACCACTGCAAAGCCTATGGAAGGATGTATATTATGTCACCTACAAAAACGAAAAAAAATGTTTTTAGAAATTTAAATACCTTTGAATCGAAACGTGTAGTTGGGGGGAGTCATGGCGGAACAGTTGATGACCCTAAATTAAAATCGGACGGAAGTAATGGTGGATAAAACGATAAACGATCGGAAATACATATGAAAACTACATGGTACTTTTTTATAATTGCGCTTGCTTTCACAGGGTGTTTTTCAATGGCACATTACTATACAGACTTTGCGTATCACATTCATACGCTAGTTTTTATTTTATGTATTTCCCTTTTATCCAGAGATATGATTAACGTGCAGCATTTAGTATGTCTTTTACTAATAGCAACTCTGATAGAAGCTGGCTCTTTTTATTTAATTCAAAATGTGTTTTCTTTAGGCAAAAAGCCATACCAAATAAATTTCATGATATTTGTCATGCATTTCACCGTAGATCTACTCTCCTTCATTTTGATAAAACGTAGAGTTCGCTTATCGATGAATTATGTTAAAAAGTTTCAACCAAGTAAGCGTGAATATATCTACATGACACATGCCGATATCATACTTGTTGGGATCTTCTTTTTGTTTATGCTTGTAGACTTAGCAGCTTTCGCTGAGAACATCATTCGTAATCTAGAACACTTTGGAGTAGATGAAAGCTTTGCAAAACAATTTTGGAAGTGGGGTATCGTTTATTATAGCTACCCATATGTAAAATCCGTTCTATTGGCTGCTGTTATTACCACACTTCTAGCTACTATCTACGTTGAACGTTTTCGTCCTGCGCCAATTAAAGAAAGTGAAGAAGACTCAACGCTTAAAAAATCCGAGCCACAGCATAGGTCATAGTGACCTATGCTGCTTTTACCCTAAATCAATTGAAGGAATAAACGATGGATTTAAAACTGAAAAAAAGCAATTGAAGTCATTAGCAGGTAGTAAGCTAATTTTGGATAACAACAAGACCCGTGAGATTGGTGGTGGTTGTTCCTACTATTGTAGTCGCGATTTAAACTGTGACACCGATGGCCCAACGATGGTTTGCCCATCAAAGGCGTTAGCATGTGTTCCTGAGCCAAATACATTACATTGTGATTGCCCAACCAATATATGCTAGTCACTAACCTGTCGCGACGCTATGTCGCGACAACAACCGTGTTATTCTCCGTTCAACTTATACCAATCGTATTAAGCATAGACCTCTGCTTGATACCGCTGAAAACGCATAAAGGCCTGACGAGCGCCGGAGATCAATGCATCTTCTTGCGTACTAGTTAACTCAACCGTATCGATAAATTGAATTAAGTGACGCCACGCACTGCCGCGCCCGGCACCTGGGCCTGCTAAGTAACGCGCACCATACTCACCTGTGACAGGCAAGCGCGCCTGCACTTGACGCCCAAGCATTGCGGCCCCAACCTTAGAGCCTTCAACGACATAAAGCGCTCCCAAAGCCGTCGCAAACTCAGTTAAAGTTGTGATAGACGGCGACAAAGACGGCACAGGTAATGTATGCCGCAAGTCAGCAAAGTCCTGCTCCAACAACCCAAGCCGTCGGCGCGATTTGAGATCGTCAATATGCATAGAGAGTTCACGGTGATCATATAATGCAGCGACATCGTTAAGAAACAGGTACTGAAGAGTCAAAAACTGGAGATAACGCTCAATGCTGGCAAACGGGTCTTTTGCCATAATGCTGTTATCAATACTGTCATGAAGATCAGCAGTACTTGCTTTTAATTTCAATGCACGGCTAGTAAGTGCGCTGGCTGCGGTCATGGGACTTCCTGTAATTATAAAGCGAGGGGAAAATGAGTGGACTGTGTTGGCTTTATGAAAAGCCGCTCCAGCGATCGACACTGGAGCGAAGAAATATATCTAACTATTAGTTAGTTGAAGGCAACTCCATAATACCGTCAATCTCAACTTGTGCGCCTTTTGGTAGTTCTTTTACACCAATTGCAGCACGAGCTGGGTATGGCTTTCTAAAATACTGAGCCATAATCTCGTTTACCGTTGCAAAGTTACTCAGATCAGTTAAGAAGATATTAACCTTAACCATATCTTGTAACTCGCCACCAGCCTCTTCACATACCGCGATAAGGTTTTTGAACACTTGGTGCGTTTGTTCTGCAAAATCTTCAGAAATAAACTCCATCGTCTCTGGTACCAATGGAATTTGGCCAGATAAATAGACCGCAGTACCAACTTTTACCGCTTGGTTGTAAGTGCCAATTGCTGCTGGCGCTTTATCTGTTGAAATAATTGCTTTGTTCATTAATGTTCCTTTATTTTTTACGATACACGCGTTGAACGTCTGGCATTACTCGAATTCGGCGCATAATATCAGCGACATGAATTCGGTTTTTCACGGTAACACCTAAATCAATCACGTATAAATTACTTTCTTTTTCGTCCGTTGCGATTTCGACAATATTAGCCTGAGTTGTCGCAACCACATTAGTTAATTTAGCCAGCGCACCTTGGTGATTAATAATTTCCACACGCAGCGCTGCTATGTATTCTTTCTCTGGGTTGTCTTCCCACTTCACGACGAAGTACTTCGAACGCTCGTTGCGCCAACCCTTAATATTTTTACACTCTTGGCGGTGAACCATTAGGCCTTTGCCTTGGCTCATATATGCTGTGATAGCGTCACCCGGCACAGGACGACAACATTTAGCATAGGTTACCAACATGCCCTCTGTTCCGATTATCGCGGCTTTAGCACGTTTAGCAATATCTTCTACCGCATTATCATCTTGCAGTAAACGCTTCGCTATCAATACGCTCATGATATTGCCACAGCCAATCTCAACCAGCAGCTCCAACAAGGTATTGAGGTTATGTTCTTCAAGTACGTTGTCGATTTGCTCTTGAGCAATATCATCTAGCTTATACTCACCCAGTGCCGAGTCGAGTAAACGACGGCCTAGTTGGATCGCTTCTTCTTCTTGTTGGCTCTTGAGGTAATTGCGGATCCCAAGGCGTGCTTTACCCGTTACCACAAAGTTCAGCCAAGTCGCGTTAGGGTGTGCACCTGAGCTGGTAATAACCTCGATAGTTTGGCCGGTATCCAACGCTTTACTCAAAGGATAAGGCTTACGGTTTACACGAGCACCCACGCAGGTATTACCCACATCGGTATGCACGGCATAGGCAAAATCTACCGCCGTTGCGCCCATAGGTAACTCGACAATACGGCCATCTGGCGTAAAGACGTAAATTTCTTCTGGGAATAATTCGGTTTTAACGTTTTCCACAAATTCAAAAGACGAGCCTGCACTTTGCTGTAGCTCAAGTAAGCTTTGCATCCACTGACGCGCACGCTGCTGCGCGGTATGGCCGGCATTATCACCTGACTTTTTATACATCCAGTGCGCTGCTACCCCTTTATCCGCCATATGATCCATATCGTGAGTACGAATCTGGATTTCTACCGGAATACCGTGCGGACCTACCAGCGACGTATGAAGCGACTGGTAACCGTTGGTTTTCGGTACGGCAATATAGTCTTTAAAACGAGTTTCAATTGGCTTATATAAATTATGTGCAACGCCTAGCACACGGTAGCAAGTATCTAGGTTGTCGACATTGATCCTAAAGGCGTAAATGTCCATCACCTCGTTAAACATTAACTCTTTATTCAGCATCTTGCGGTAAATACTGTATAAGTGCTTTTCACGGCCTTTTACTGAGCCTTGAATACCCGCTTCTTCCAGTCTAGATTCAATCTCAGACTGAATATTGCTGATCACTTCTTTACGATTACCACGTGCTTTTGCGACTTCTGAACGTAACGCACGATAGCGCATCGGATATAACGCCTGAAACCCGAGGTCTTCTAACTCATTTTTAATATCATGAATACCAAGGCGGTTTGCAATTGGCGCATAAATCTCTAGTGTTTCGCGGGCAATTCTACGGCGCTTGTCAGGACGCAAAGCACCTAGCGTTCGCATATTGTGCGTTCTGTCTGCAAGTTTAATAAGGATGACACGAATATCCTGCGTCATCGCCATGATCATCTTGCGATAGTTTTCGGCTTGGAACTCTTTTTTATCTTTGAAGCTCAGTTTATCGAGCTTTGACACCCCTTCCACCAACTCAGCGACCGTATCACCAAAGATCTCCGCTAAGTCATCTTGGCTAAAGTCAGTGTCTTCAATAACATCGTGCATAAGCGCAGCCATGAGTGTTTCATGATCAAGCCTCATGCTCGCAAGGATCTGGGTTACTTCTACTGGGTGAGTGATATAGGGCTCACCGCTAGAGCGCGTCTGTCCCTCGTGTGCCTCACGGGCCACGACATAGGCTTTTTGCACCAAATCGACGTCTTCTGGTGACAAATATTCTGAGATTTTCTTTTTGAGGCCTTCAAACAGATACATTCACACTCCAATGTTTCAGAGAAGCTATACTCGGCGAGTATAAAACGGGTTACAAGCTAGTTACTTAAGAATATACGATGAAACACCAGCAATGCCAATGAACAATTTATGCTACTTGTTAGGAAGTTAAAGGCGTTACGCGTTGTGTAATGTGCTGGCGATTTATACCAATTTGCTTAATTTCAATTGCTATAAAACAATAATGCCAGCAAAAAAGCTGGCATTATTGAATCTAGACAGTGGTTGGATTAGCGATTGCCACCAACGATTGCAGCTACTGCAGCAAGCTCTGCAGCTTCTTGGTGTTGCTGCTCTTCACGGTCGATAATATCAAGCGAGTCAGTGGTGACAAAACCTTGCTCAATTTCACGTAGCGCGATTACGGTTGGCTTGTCGTTTTCAGCATCAACCATAGGATCCTTACCGCCTACAGAAATTTGGCGAGCGCGACGCGCTGCTACTAAAATCAAGTCAAAGCGGTTACCAATTTTATCTACTGCATCTTCTACAGTTACGCGAGCCATCGAAGCACTCCAAATTCAGTTCATTATGCAAAAGGCTAGTTTACTGTATGTCTAGCCTTTCGCCAAGTATTGATGGTTAAAAAACCTGAGCTGTGGATAATTAATGCCTTGCTAGCAGCCAGTTTTAGCGCTAACTGCGTTGAATTCACTTCCAATAGCCAGCTATTGGTGCGTAAATTCGCCTTGCCTACAAGGATGTAGGTACTTGGGCGGTAGCAGGACGCGAGATCGGAGCTATCCCCAAAACTCTCTGGCTCGATAAGAAGATAGTTTAAGGTGATT
>NZ_PNDS01000075.1 GCF_005886535.1 Pseudoalteromonas sp. S2755 | reverse complement strand
TCACCTAGCATGTTAAAGTTTAAATAAACTTAGTAAATACGTGGATTTAAATAATGGAACGCGAGTATAGCTCAGCTGGTAGAGCGCGACCTTGCCAAGGTCGAGGTCACGAGTTCGAACCTCGTTACTCGCTCCAATTCTTGTTTTCACACCCGATGCCCGGGTGGTGGAATTGGTAGACACAAGGGATTTAAAATCCCTCGCTGGTAACAGCGTGCCGGTTCAAGTCCGGCCCCGGGCACCATTTATTTTTCACATATTAAATTTACCAGTGTGAAAAATGGAATGCGAGTATAGCTCAGCTGGTAGAGCGCGACCTTGCCAAGGTCGAGGTCACGAGTTCGAACCTCGTTACTCGCTCCAATATGCTTCATGGCGGAATGGCAGAGTGGCCATGCAGCGGATTGCAAATCCGTCTACCTCGGTTCGACTCCGGGTTCCGCCTCCATATCTAAAAAATTTCACTTCTTAACAAAAACTACTTAATAGTCTACTATGTCGTAAAGACGATATTGGTATTTCCATGTGTTTCGTTTCGCATTATTCCTAACTATTATATTTACGGCATACGTACACGCTAACTCAACTAAAATTATCCTGAAACAAGATCGGGGGGTTGCAGCCGCTGGTTATATTTTAGCAAAAGAAAAAGGTTACTTTTCAGAGCTAGGCCTGGACGTATCTTTGATATTTGCAGATGAGGCTGGCAGTACTATTTCGCAAGTGCTTAACTCTGAAGGGAGCTATGGCGTTTCTGATCCCACTTTAGTCGTCGAAGCTGCTGCTGGTAAACCGGTTGTATTGTTAGCTCAAATTTTTCAAAAATCCCCTCTTGTTTTCATCAGGCCTATCAATTTAGCGCGAGGCCCAATAGAGAAGGTCTATATTCTAGAAGATATTGCTGTTCCTAGAGCGTATTTAGAAGTACTAAAATCCCAATTAGGTGCTTCAATTGTTATTGAGTTTGTGACCATTGAACAAGCCTTAGCCGCGGTAAAAGACAAGTCAGTCGATTACATATTGATTAATATACTGCGCCATTCTTTATCATTTAGAGAGTCAAGTTTGCACTTTGACGAGTATACGACTACTGAACTTGGTATTGAGTTGTACGGAGATAATCTCTTCAGTACGGTAAAAGAGGTAAGTAGTCACCCAGAACGGGCATTGAAGATAAGGTCAGCTGTACTAAAAGGCTGGGAGTTTTTATTTAACCATCTAGAAGAGGCGACGCTCATCATCGAAAACTACCTCGATGGGCAAGTACCTTATCATGAATTGATCTATCAAAATTTATTAGCAAGCACCTTAATACAGAGTGACAATAGCGAGCTAGGAGATTATAGCTATTCAAAAATTGAGCGTATCGCTAGTAGCTTCACCAAAGGAGGGCTCTTACCTTTAGAGTACTTTTTTTTGCCTCATTTCGCTCAAACAAAACTAGAAACTCTAAGTGATCGTCTATTGATTGATGAATTGAAAATCATGGACCAAATGCTAGCAAGTAGTGCGAATAAGTTCACCTTAGATGGGGATCTGGCACTATATCAGCGATATCAGCTCATTGAGAAGCATTATAGAAGAGTATCAGAAGTCCTGATGAACCGATTGTCGAAAGATCAAAGACTTAGCTTTCAGCTGCTATCAGAGCATCTATTCGATGTAGAGCAAAGGGCCTTCGATTATTATTCAAAATATCCTCAACAAGCTCGCATTAGTTTATACGAACAAGACTATTTGACCACGAGGGATGCATTAGTCAGTCAGCTAGATTCACTAAAATTCATTGAAGAGGAGAATACAGCCAAGCTGAATAAGTATTTGATTAATAATTTGACATCAAGTGAACGTGAGTATGTCGATGAGAATATAATTCAAGTTGCAGCAATAGATTGGAAGCCATTTGTGGCTGTATTGGATAGTGGTCAAGTACGAGGAAAAGCTGAGACTTTGTTGTCAAAAATAAGCTCGTACACAGGTCTAAAATTTAGATTTCATCAAATGGGTTGGGATGAGGCTTTAGTCGCGCATAAAAAAGGAAAGGTAGATATTATTGCAGCGTTGCCATTCAACGCTAATCTATCTAAGCAAGGGCTTTTTATCGGTGAGTACGCAGTTTCGGCTCGTGCATTTTATGTATTGGATGGTGGTGCTGTAGCTGATATTGAGGAAATACCTTCTCGGAAAGTCGCTATTTTCGCTTCTCAATTCGAAGTCTCGAAAATAACCGAAAGTTATCCTTTAGTTGAGTTTGTGATTGCAAGTAGCATCGAGCAAATGTTTGAGCTGTTGCAAGAGAAGGTTGTTGATGCGATATATGTGGAGCAGGGGGTAGTCGATTATTATAGTCATCATTTTATGACACCGCATTTAAGAGTTATCAAGCCCAAAACAGAAGACTTGGTCAGTATACAGTTTTTCTTATCTGAGCATGACAAAACACTTGCTAGCTTATTTAGAAAGGGTTTCTTGGCCGCTACATCCACAGGAAATAGTGAAGTCACAGTAAGTGGTAAGAAGCTGGCAGCAAAAGACTCTCTAGAAAGCATAGCAAATCGAAGTGTTATTTTAATCGCTGTAGCAGTTATTATCGCCATCATCTGCTTTGCTATGTGGGTGTCATCACGTTTATCAAAAAGCCAAATCAATAAAAGCTATGGAAATAGAGTGATAAAGGGTTTTATTGGAGCATGTTGGTTAATTGTTTTAATCATTGTTGCCGCCACGAGTTGGTATGATAATCGGATGGCTGAGCGAGCGTTTATTGAAAATCAACGGAGTCAATTGACCAGTTTGATAAATGTGGTTTCTGAGCGTCTCGTTGCCTGGACTTCTGAACGAATTGATTTGCTTGAGTTGCTCGCAAGACATGATGAGTTAGTGTCAGTCATGACAAAACTCACCAATTTAGTACCAGATGAAACAGACTCTGAGTTTCTCCGTGCCTCCACAAGGCTAGATAATTGGGTAGAACAACAGTCTGATTTGTTTAGAGATGATTTGTATCATTTTGTAGATACAGATCTTTATGTCATTAACTCTGCCAATAAGAGCCTTGTTGGAACACAGTTCGAAGGTGTAAGTAAGTCGACAGTAATCTATGCAAAACTTTTGGCAGGGATCAGCCAGCTTATACCAATTTATAATAATAAATCAGGGTTTGAGCTGTTTGCTGCGATCCCGGTTATGAATCGCATGGGCTCAGTGATTGGGTTTTTATTTAAATCAGTATCTCAGGATGAACGGCTTTGGGATATCGCACAGGCTAGCTGGTTTGATAATACCGGCGATGTTTATTTTACTTCAAAATATGGTGAGCAGTTAACTCCATCTAGAATTAAGTTCGAACAAGTTGCGGGTAACTTGTCCGGGTTGATACAGTTTTTTGATGGCGACGGCTGGAGTTTCACCGAGCCTGTGAAAGGCTTGGTGGCAATGGCTAATGAACTTCCTACTAATGATACTCAATTCGTTGATAGTAACTTTAGTGGGTATACAGATAAAAATGGAGACACAGTTTACGGCGTTTGGAAATGGTTACCTTCAATGCAAGTTGGGGTGATTGTTGAGGTCGAAAAAACTGAAGCTAGGCATGAGTTAGATATATTACAGCGAAATTTGAACTATTCATCAGTGGTGATCATATTATTTGTTTCACTGATGGGAGGGTTTAGTTTTGTTATAAGTCAAAAGCTCAATCGTTTGTTACGTCGCTCTAACGAAGAGCTTGAACATCAAGTTGAGCAGCGCACGCAAGAGCTCATTAATTTGGAGGCACGTTCTAGACAGCTGCTGGAAAACGCAGGAGAAGGAATAATCGCTACCGATGAGGCAGGGCATATCACCCTTATTAACCCAATTGCTCAGCAATTTATTCTTTCAAATTTAAAGCAAAGCCTCGTATCTGCTGAGTTTACATACCCAATTCAACAACCGGAACAGTGGGCGCTATTTTTAGAAAATATTGACCGTCCTCGCAACAGAGTGGAACTTTGTCTGTATAACGAAAATAATTTTATTTATCTTGATATTCATTCAGAGCCTATATTAATAAATGGCAGCTACTCAGGGGCGATTCTAACCTTACGAGATATCAGCGAAGATAAAGCAGCAGGTCAAGCACTGAAGGCCCAAAGTGAAAAATTAGAAGCTATATTGAGTACCAGCCCAGTGGGCGTCGCATTGATCCAAGACGGTGTGATTCAATTTACTAATGAGCAAGGTGCGAGCTCTTTAGGTTATGAAGAAGGTTGTAACTCTGAAGTCAGATTTGTTCGGCAAATGAGTAGAGTGCAGGCACAGACTCAGTTAGATGAAGTCGGTATGCTCAATGCTTTTCAAACCCAGATCTATGACGTCAATGATAGGATCCGAGATATCTTATTGTATTGTTATTTAATAGATGTTGCGGGTCAAAAAATGTTATTGGAGTGGAGCATTGATATATCAGAGCAAGTAAATATTCGAAAAGAGTTAGAAAAAGCGAAAGATGATGCGGAAAATGCGAATAGAATTAAGTCTAGCTTTGTCGCCAATATTAGTCACGAGATTAGGACTCCACTGCACGCGATAGCAGGAATTGAGTATCTCCTAGAGCAAACAAAATTATCAGAGAAACAAAGGCTTTATATTTCAAAATTAAGAATGAGTACGGACATTCTTAGTAATATTGTCAATGATGTGCTGGATTTATCAAAAATCGAGTCGGGTAAGCTAGAGTTAGATAACGATTACTTTTCGTTAAATCAAGTATTTGAGCAGTTGTTCGACGTTATAATGTTTAAAGCTAACGAGAAGCGAGTGACGGTTCACTTTGACTATGATCTTGAGCTTCCCGCATTACTTTATGGCGATATGCAACGCATAAAGCAAGTGCTAATAAATATTGGCTTTAACGCTATAAAGTTTACGGAGCCACAAGTTGGAGAAATTTGGATTTCTGCGACGTTCAGATCAGTTAACGAGTTGAACCTAATACTGAACTTAGAAGTTCGTGACAACGGCATCGGCATGGATTCTACTCAAATCAAACAACTGTTTCAGCCCTTTTCCCAAGCTGATGTATCAACAACACGAAAGTACGGTGGAACTGGCTTAGGTTTGTCGATATCAAAGCAGCTTGTAGAGTTGATGGGAGGAGAAATCAGTGCGGTTAGCGAGCTTTGTAAAGGGAGTACATTCACGATTCAATTGCCTTTATCGGCATGTCAAACAGAAATTACACCTGTTCAATGTAGGATACAAGAGCAAGGGTTTTCAAGGGCATATATTGAAGAAGATAATGCGCTTTTAGACCCAGTAAAAACACTTTTAAATAATGTAGGCATTCATCTAATAGATATTCATAAGAAAAAAGCGGATGATGACAGCTTAGTAATTATATCTTTGAACTCTGCTAGAGAAGGGTGTGAGTACACAGGAAATAAGCTCGTATTAATAAGCGACTATGCCGACTTAAGTGAAGCTTTAGATGTTAAAAGTAAGTTAGGAGCAGCTGCGGTGATCTATTTGCCATTGCTACCACTTAGGGCTTTGGAATTACTTTTAAAAGTACATGTAATGCAGCCTTTAAATCAAGCTGATGCTAAGCTCGAACAGTCAGAAATTTTTACCGATATTCATTTCCTTGTAGCTGAGGACAATACTGTTAATCAAGAATTAGTTAGAGACATACTTGAACTTCATGGAGGGAAAGTGACCATTGTCTGCAATGGACAGGAGGCGGTAAACATGGTGAGCCAGTTTGACTTTGATATTGTGATTATGGATGGTCAAATGCCAGTTAAAGATGGATATGAAGCTGCCTTAGAAATTGCAAATCTGCCAAAAGAGAAAATCCCTCCTGTGGTTGCTATGACCGCAAGCGTTTTATCAGAAGATAGGGTGAAAGCGAAACGTGCGAAAATGGTTGATTTAATACCGAAGCCTGTTGATGTTGACTCCATGATAATTAAGTTATGCACATTGGTTGGTAGAGATTACGTTAATCTCCCAGTTAGTAATAAGCCCAGTGATGTGGATCTTTTTCCTTTGATGAAGCATATAGATATTCGAGCTGGACTATCCAATTTAAAAAGTACGGAGATCTATAAAGGCTTATTAAGCAGATTCAAGAAAAGTTTACCGACAACAAAAGAACAATTAGAAAATGCTAAGGGTGACTGGAAGGCCGTTCAACAAATATCCCATACCGTTAAAGGGGCTGCTGGTAACTTAGGAGCAATGGAGCTTTCTGATATTGCATCTCATCTAGAAAAAGCTTGCTTTAATCCTTCCAATGAAAGGCTTGAGTTGTTGCATAAATTTGAAGTAGAGCTGACACTGGTACGAGACGAATTAAACCTGTACTTACATGATGAAGCGGATAGCTCTAACGATACTCCTAGCTTAAACGAAGAAGAAATTAGCAAACTGTCTTTGTTGTTTAAAGAGCAGTTGGCGAATTACGATCCAAAAAGTATAGAGACATGGAGGCTGATTAAAGGTACCTATAACCTATCAGAGAGTGAAGTAAAAGAAATAACCGAAGCGCTGGATGATTTTGAGTTTGATGAAGCAGCTAAAAAGCTTTCAATTAACCAAGGTCAGTAGTCCATTGCATTGAAACGAATGTTCCAGTTTTGATGTCGCTTTCTACTTTTAATTTTATTGCCAGATATTTACAAATTAAGTTGAGGTAATGGAAACCAAGACCTGCATGATTTGGCTTCCCATATGTGACAAATTTTTCCATAAATGATTCGGCAACTTGCCATGGTATTGGCGTAATATTGTGAACGGTTAATATCGCTGTGTTGTCCATTTTGGTTAATTTAATGGTTACTTGACTACCCGGCGGCGAGCCTTCAATTGCGTTATTTAAAATTTGTACTAAAGCTCCTTTGATAAGGGGTTCAACACAGTTCAATTTCATGTGGTCCAAAGAGAGAGACACAGCGACTTTACTCTCAACAAAGCGCGTTTCGTATTGCTTAACCAAATCGTTGATTAGATCTGTAAGCGCAAAAGTACATGGAGGGTAACTATATTTATTTTGTTCTAGTTGTTGTATAGATTCAATCAGATCCAGCTGTTCCATCATTACCTTTATTTTGAACTGGGCGCCTTCACATACATTTTTAAGAAGGTTAGGGCTATAGCCACCGTTGTTTAGGCGCTCGAGTTGTTGGCTTAGTGTGAGCAATGGTTCCTTTATAGTGGAATGAAGATAAGTAATAACATTCTCACGGTTCTTTACATCGGTCATTATATCGTCAATATGCTCTCTGAGCCGAGAGGTATTCATTAGTTGCTGGCAATGGGAGTGAACACGAGCGCGTAATTCCGAAGCAACAATTGGCTTTGCAATATATCCATCAGCACCCAAGTCGTAGCCTTTTACAACGTGTTGGCTATCGCTTTTTCCACTCAAGAAGATAAATGGTATGTGTCTAGTTTTCGGATGTCTTTGTAGTTCTGATGCCAACTCAAAACCGTTTAGGCTTGGCATGTCAATGTCGAGGATGATCAAGTCAGGCTGTTTATGATGTAAACAAAGCTTAAGGACTTTAGTCGGGTTTTTGATCAAGGTGAGGCTATAGGTAGGTTTTAGTACAGCGTTAACGAATGCCAAAATCTCTTTATTGTCATCAACCACCATAATAGTAAACTGTTTATTTAGCGTTATTTGGCTATTGGCAGGCGTGGGCTTACACTTTAAAGCTTTTGACAAGCGCTTTTCCAATATACTAAAAGAAAAAGGTTTCACGATGTATTCGCTAACACCATGCTCAGCAGCTGCACTTACAGAGGAATAATTAGTCGTCGCCGATGCAATCACAAATGGTATCGAAGGTGCCTGCTGGTTCTTCTTTAGGCTTCTTATCAACTCAATTGCATTGACATGTTCATATTCGAACTCGGAAATTATTAAGTCAACTTTTTGTTTTGAGAGAATATCAATTGCGTTAGCATTAGATTTGGCGACATAAACTTGTTTAAAGCCTAAACTCAAGAGCATATCGGTAAGTGCATCGATCATTGGAAGATGGTTTTCTACGATTAATACATTAAGTTTATTAAATTTCGTCATCAGGGAGCGTCTCGTTCATATTGCTAGCCTTTAGCCTTGAAACTTTTTTTGTACCAAAGTTATTTCATTAATGCATAAATTGAATGCTGCCACAACTTCAGGGTCAAAGTGTATTCCGCTTTGAGAATTTATAAAGCCAATCGCTTTGTCTACGTCCCAGGCTTTTTTATAAGGACGTACAGATGTCAGCGCATCATATACATCTGCAACAGCAACGATCCGTGCACTTAATGGAATTTCGTATTTCTGTAAATGATTTGGATATCCTGAACCATCCCATTTCTCATGGTGACAGAGTGCAACTTCTTTAGCCATATATAATAAAGGATCTTCAGTGTCCCCAATTATCTCAGCTCCATAGGTTGCATGTAACTTCATTGTTTCCCACTCTACGGGACTTAGTTTTGCTGGTTTTTGCAAGATTTGATCTGGTATACCTATTTTACCGATATCATGCATAGGCGCTGCATTCAAAAGAATTGAGCACCATGATTCATCCATTCCTAATTTTTTCGCAATCGCTGCAGCATAAGCACTCATCCTTATAACATGAAAGCCAGTCTCGTTATCCTTATATTCAGCTGCTTTTCCCAGCATGCGTATAATATCAAGCCGGCTATCGGCTAGTTCTTCAGTTCGTTGAGATACCAAAGTTTCTAAATGTTTCTTTTGGTTTGAAAGCGCAAGGTGGGTGGCAACTCTTGCTTTTAGAATTGATTCGTTTATCGGCTTGTTTAAGTAATCAACAGCTCCTAGCGCTAACCCACTCAGTTCTTCTTTGCTTTCTTTAAGTGATGTAAGAAAAATAACAGGTATGTTGCAAGTTGCGGGGTTGGCACGAAGAAGTTTCATTGTTTCGTAGCCGCTTAGCTCCGGCATCACGACATCTAAAAGAATGAGATCTGGATGCTTGGTCGCTAACTTCAGACCTGTTTTTCCGGACTTAGCTATTGATAATTCATAGAGTTTGCTCAGAATTGCTACTAAATAAGCGATGTTATTTGCATCGTCATCAATTAGTAAAATACTTGGCTTGGTTATCTGAGACATGAAAACCTCCGCAGCTTGTTTCGCTCTTTTAAATATATCACATTAGATACGTATTGTTTTTAATAGGACAGCACCAAGCCTAATTCACTTTCATACCTTGCTCTGAGTTGAATAAGTAAGTGACAATTATTTAACACATCAATCGAATTTGTATGTTAAATGAACGTGTTGGTTTATTTTTGTTCGAATGAACCTTTTTTATAAGTTTTAATGAAAAAAGGGTTGCACTAAAATCGGATCTCCCTATAATGCGCATCCACTGACACGGGGAGCAGCGCTGAAAAGCAAAGCAGCAACGAGTTAGCGTCAAGTGAAACTTAGGTTCGAAACTTCTTCTAAAGAAATTCAAAACTAAGTGTTGACAAAAAATTGGGAATGCTTAGAATGCACATCCCTCGAAACAACGAAATGTTTCGAAACGTTCTTTAAAAATATGAAGCAATCATCTGTGTGGGCACTCGTACAGGTTGAGTTCTAACAGCAGATTCTAGTTCGCTAGATGACG
>NZ_PNDS01000074.1 GCF_005886535.1 Pseudoalteromonas sp. S2755 | reverse complement strand
GGTGAAATAGCATATTAGCTTTGTTAAAAATTTCTCATTTAGAACAACTAAATAGCAAAATTTTTGCCTTGCTACTAAAGCTATTTCCCCGCTTCAAGATAGATCATTTACTTAATACAACTGGTATTAGAAAATCTCGCGAGGTAAACTCGCTTCCACCATATACACATTGCTAGGGTTTGAAAAAACTCCATGCGATAAAACGGCTTGTCTTATTACCTTGTTCCATCTCGATCACTTTCACTTGCTCTGCAGCGAACTGTTTAAGTTGCTGTTTAAGTGGTTTTATGTTGTCTTTATTCGAGATAAGGGAAGTAAACCAGTAAACTTGCTCTTTGAAAGTGGCACTCTCAGAGATCATATCCAGTATAAAGCGCTTTTCTCCACCTTCACACCATAACTCTTGAGCTTGGCCACCAAAGTTTAGCGAGGCTTGTGGTGTTCTGTTTAGGTTCTTCCACTTTCTTTGCGTGCCCTTGATTGCATCTGCTTCACTGGCATGGAAGGGCGGGTTACACATTGAAAAATGATAAAACTGGTTTGCTTTTATTATCGTTTTAAAAAAGTGATTAGGCTGCTTTTGTTGCATCACTTTTACCGGCAACTTATTTAGTTCTGCGATGGTTTTGGCACACTTCACAGCAAGAGGATTGATATCAGAGGCCATAAAGCGCCAGTTATACTCTCTTGATCCTAAGATGGGATAGATCAAATTGGCACCAGTGCCAATATCTACGCCTTGCACCTTATCGGGTAAGTTACTTTCATCTAACAGATCTTTCAGCGCATGGATATAGTCTGCTCTGCCTGGAACCGGGGGGCATAAAAACTGTGCGGGGATATCCCAAACTTGTATATCGTAGTCTGACTTAAGCAGTGCTTTATTCAACAGTTTTACGGCATCTGGATTAGTGAAGTCGACGCTTTTTATGCCATCAGCTCGGTTGTAAGTAAAATTCTTTAAAGCGGGTTCAATCGCCATGAGCTTGTCTAGATCATAGCCTGAGTTATGCTTGTTTCTTGGGTGCACAGGATTCTTCGAATAAATAAAAAGGATTATAACACTTTTAATCGAACGCTTAAGTCTTGAATACTGGCTTTATCTTAAAGGCATATCAACCTCTTTATTTGCTTCGTTTAAGAGTTTACTTATCAATCAGTCAACTGGTACGATGAGATTAGTGTTCAAAGAAAAAAACAAAGAAATGATAGAGCAAAAATCACTATTAGTTGATATAGCAGCTGGGCATAAACTCCACCTCAGATATATAGCGAAACCGGATAGTAGCGGCCCCGTTGTGTTTTTTATGCATGGTGCGGTTGAAAATGGCAAAATTTTTTATACTGAAAGTAATAAAGGGCTAGCGCCTTTTTTAGCTGAACACGGCTATCGCTGTTTTGTTGGTGATCTTCGTGGACGAGGAGGGAGCATACCTAAAATTGACGCTGAAGCGGATTATGGTCAAACTGAATCAATCTTGCACGAAATCCCTGAAATGCTGAATTTTATCGAACGATATACCGGTTCTAGAGCACAATATTGGATTGCGCATTCTTGGGGAGGTGTATTGATGAACAGTGTTTTTGCACGCTTTCCTGAAGAAATCCAGCATGTTAATGCGTGTGTTTATTTTGGTTCTAAGCGTAGTTTACATAACAATCATCCTAACAAATTACTGAAAGCAAACCTGATATGGTTTAACGTTGCGCACTATTATTCGAAAAAGCATGGGTACTTACCTGCGAAAAGACTTGGTTGGGGGAGTGATGATGAGTCTTTAAAATCACATGCTCAAAGCGCTGACTGGGCACAGAAGCACCCATGGGTTGACTCCGATGACGGTTTTAATTATGCCTCAGTATTACAAGACATGACGTTACCTCCAATCTTGCACATTGCGGGCGTTAAAGATAAAGCACTAGCACAACCTGTCGATATTCAAGCATTTATTCGTGAATCGGGAAAGGGGATACAAGAACTCAGAATTTATGGAAAAAAGCACGGCCATCGGCACAATTATGGGCACATAGACATGTTAACCCATAAACATGCGCGTGATGATCAGTTTAAAGATGTGCTGGCGTGGTTTGATCGCTTTGCGGTTGAGCAATCATTTTCTCAATAAACGCTTCATAGCGCTGCCACTTTTCTAGTGGCTGCGTGCTGATTGGCTTTCTGACCTGCGCCTTACTTAAGGTATGCACCGGCTTTTTAGATTTGTGAAACTCCAAGCATTCTGGTTCATATTTCTGATATAAAAAGCTCAAGCATTGTTTGAGGGACTTTTCAGGCTCTGCGATAAGTTGTTCGTAACTGAGCGTAAAAATATCTCTTTTCATAAATTGGTTAAAATGTGACATCAAGTCGCTTTGCGCTTGCGCATACAAGGCAAATTCACTTAAAGAGCAAAAGTAGGGCTCGCTTTCGGCGAAATGATTACTATAGACCGACCAGGCTGTAGCATTGAGGTTACGAGTTAAATGAATAATTCGTGCCTCAGGAAAGAGCTTGTGGATTAAGCCCAGATTTTGAAAATTAGCTGGAAGTTTATTGATCACCACTTCTTCCGGCACTCGATGCCGCTTGATCTCGTCGACATAGAGTATGCGGCAATGATCTAACATAGAGTTACTTAGTTGGTCTAAACAAGCAGGGAACTCTGCATTATTGCGCTTACTGAGGTAAGGGACAATTTTATCGCTGATCACGGTATTCTCGCCTAGTGTACCAACATGTGAATGTTGCACTAGCATTTGTTCTAGGAGAGTCGAACCAGTTCTCGGCAAACCAACAATAAAAACAGGCGTAAATGTTGTCTTAACCCTATCACTAGGTTTATCAAAAAACGTTTTGCCGCAATGCTGTTTGATTGATTCAAAAAATGGCAGCATGTCTACAGTACGAAACTCGCTCATCAGCAGCTGTGTATCATTCGCTAAAGCATAGTTATCTTGAGCTGCATTAAAGTTACCTAATTGTTCATGACACTTAGCAAGAGCATAGTGGACCACAGTTTTTAGTCTCGGTGCTTCAAACTCATTTTCCAGCTTTTCTAAAATCGTTAAGTATGCAGGTAATTCTTTGGCTGAGGACATCTGTACCAGTTCGTACAGCATAAAGGCAGTCACTGTACTATGAGGACAATCTAACCCCGCTTTAAAGACATTTTTAGCTTGTTCAATAAAGCCATAGTCCAGATAAAATTGACCAAGTTGGTAATGGGCTTGGGCATTATGTTTTGCCACGCTTAAGGTGTATTCAAGTACGGTTTTTGCGTCAACCGGTGAACCAACGGCTAAAAACGCATCTGCTAATGCGAAAAGCGGCTCGAGCATTTTTGGTAAATGTTCGCAGGCTCTTTTTAAATAGTAGATTGCGTTATCATACTGCTCTAAACGCATGCAAATGCGGCCTAAACCAAATAGAGCAGGACCGTTGTTAGGTGACTGTTTAAGTACCGACTTGTACATAAACTCAGCCTCTCTAAGCTTATTTTCGGCCAATAATTCGTTGGCTCGCTTTAATAACAACATTTTTTTATTCAGAGTTAACTACTTTGCTATATAGGATAAAAATAAAAAGGCGAAATAGCTAATGCTAGTTCGCCTTTGTTTCTGGGTTACAGTAAAAGTTAGAACGTATAGGTTGCTTTCACGTAGTAGAAACCACCATTAATACCATATGGTGAAGTCTCGTAGTATTTGCCACCCCAGTTGTTATTTGGGATACCTGTAGCGTCAAAGAAGTCTAGTTCTTCAGCATCTTGGTCAAAGATATTATTTGCACCAACAGATAGACTGATTGAATCTGTTGCAAAGTAGGTAAGCTCTGCATCAAATGTGATTGTCGCGTCCGCTGTTTTTGCCGTTGCATCATAATCTACGTGAACGCCTTGGTATTCGCCAAAGTAGTTCATACGAACAAAACCGGAGAAGTTATCCCATTGCTGAGCCCAAGTTAACGTGCCTCTGTGCTTCGGTAAGTCGTTTTCTAAACGAGATACCTTGAAGTCACCAGTGATAGCAGAGAAGCGGTCTACTTCGGTTTCATTCCAGTTATATGCTGCACTGAATGTTGCATAGCCACCCAGCATATCCATAGAATAGTTACCAACTAAGTCGATACCTTGAGTTGTGGTATCGAAGTCGTTAGTAAAGAAGCTCACCTGTGCTAAGTTATCAACATTAGGAACACCCGCCGCTTTAAGGGCTTCTTTGTCAGCATCACTTAAAACGATTTTTTCAGACTGGCTTAGACGATCAGTTACTTCAATGTTGTAGTAATCTAACGTAATAAATAAGTCGCCAGAGCGATATACTGCACCTAGTGTATAACTTTCTGACTCTTCAGGAGTCAATTCAGTACCACCAAGTTGCTCTGAAACAGGGTTTGTTGGTGGTAATAGTGCTGAATCTACCAATACACCACTGCTTAAGTTTGTCTGTACGTTAGACACGTTAGCTTGACCTACCGTTGGCGCGCGGAAACCGGTACTGATTGAACCACGAACCGAGAAGTCTTCGGTAACATGATATTGACCTGTGATCTTAAAGTTTGTAGTTGAACCAAACGAATCGTAATCTTCGTAACGAAGCGCCCATCCCATCATGAAGTCTTCAGTAAATGGCGTTTCAATATCCACATAAGCGGCATAGTTACGACGAGTGTATTCACCTGCTGCAGAAGGTTTAAATCCAGGGAAACCATTTGAACCTATGCCAAAGCCTTGCTCAGTCAGCGGGCCTGCAATAAATGACGCTTCGTCACCTGAAAGTACTTCGAATGTTTCTTCATGCCACTCAAGACCTGCTGCAACGTTTACATCGTAAGCTAGGTCAAAGTCATAGCCTTTTGACACATCGAAATTAAAATTCTTTTCCAGTTGGATGTATTTTCCTGGGCTGAAGTCCATTGGTGTATCAGCGCCAAGAGAAGCATTCACAGTATTAGTGATGAAATAACGTGATTCGTTACGGCCAACCGAGCCACTCAAATCCCAAAAACCGCCTTCAAGGAAACCATCTTTAAATTCACCTTCAACGCCAATAGTTAGGGAGGTATCAGTGATGTTACCACCAAAGTTTGGAGTGAATCCCCCTGGTAAAATTTCATTAAAGGCAAAGCAGTTTCTACCTAACTCTGTATCAGCCGCAATTAATTGATATGCTGGGATATTAGCTACATTTCTATCCGTTAGATTAACGACTGGACACTCGATTCCAACACCTACGCCATCTAGGTCGCCTACTAGTAAGGTTTCACCACCATCGTTAGAATAAACACCTGGACGAGTTTGAGGGTTTCGATAATAGAATCCGCCTTTAACGTCTCGCTCAGAGTAGTTACCAAACATATAGAATCGAGCATTGTCAGTGACGTCTACACCGATGTTACCAAAGATACTGATATCGTCTTTGATTTCTGGTGCACCCCAAATTTGCGCTGGGTCACCAACGCCCTCAACTCCGGCACCAATGTATGCTGCTGCATCAGGACGTTGAACACTGCGGCTAGTCGCATCCGCTTCTTTGTACTGAAAGCTTAGGTTAGCAAAGCCATCATCCGTAAATGGTAGGCCTACGTTACCTTCGATCACAGTCGTATCGCCGTCACCTTCGTAGTATTCACCTTGACGAATAGAGAACGAACCCCCTTCGCTTGCGTCTTTTAGTACAAAGTTCATTACACCCGCGATTGCATCTGAACCGTACTGCGCCGCAGCACCGTCGCGAAGTACCTCCACCTGTTTAAGCGCGATACTAGGGATCACTGAAATATCAGGACCTTGAGCACCATCGTTAATCCCACCGCCTAAAAAGGCAATAACCGATGAACGGTGGCGACGCTTACCATTTAACAAAATCAGTGTACTATCAGCAGGCAATCCGCGTAAGTTAGCTGGCCTTACTAAAGTCGCTGCATCACTGATAGGATTCGCGTGTACGTTTAAGGACGGTACTGATCCTTTTAGTAACTCGAGCATGTCAGAACCTGCCGCCTTTGACATATCTTCTGCACCGATGATGTCGATAGGAACCGGTGACTCGCCTACAGAGCGAGGCGCCGCTCGAGAGCCTACAACGGCGATCTTTTCGACTTTTTCATCTGTTTTAGCTTTTGTTTGATCGGCTTCTTCAGCCATTACGGTAGTGGTAAGAAGTGAAGTAGTTGCTGCTGAAGCGAGCGCGAAGCGAATTGCACGGCGCAGCGTGTTACTTTTTAGTTTCATCCTGTTTCCCCAGTTGATTGTTGTTGTCATACCAATAAAAAGGTCATTTATAATATTTTTACCTTTAATACACATATAATTTAATTTGCTATGTGTTGGCAAGCGCTTTTTTAAAATTAGCAGTGATTTCTGAAACTGCAACTTTCTTAATAACTTTTTGTTTAGGCTAAGAAGAATTACAAAATTCGCATGGTAAGTTATTGTTGAAGATGAACTTTTGAGTACTTTAACTGCTTTTCTAGATAAACACCCTGCAGCTTAAAATTTGTTGTTACAAAATTTGGCGAGTTTACTGAAATTTCATTATTTAGTTTTTGTATATTAATCGAACAATGCTAAACGCAAGTCTATGTGTGAGTGATTATTGTACAGTTTTGTGTGGTAATTGGGGTTGATTTTGTTCTAGTCCGTTGTTTTACACACTTTACGTATAACTTTGCTCGCAAGAATAGGTAATTTGTACCAATGGCTAATAGCTAAACTGCTAAAAATTTTGATAGACTCTGGACAACACTATCTTTGAGTTTATTAATGAAACTGATCAAAGTTGTCCATAAAGCACCGATACGCGTTGCTCGGATCAGTAAGCGCAGACAGCAAATAAGATTGCGCAGAGCAATGATTGCGCTCAAATGCGCACTAGAGCAAGAGAAACAAGAAACTAAAGAAATGCTTGAGATATACAAGCGATATACTTTAGGGCGAGCACACAAGGCTGAGCTTAAAACAGCAAACGCCCAGCTTGTGGATATTCTTAAAGGGCTTGGGCTTGGTGTGTTTGCGGTTTTACCTTTTGCCCCCATTACCATTCCGATAATCGTAAAGGTTGGTCAATTAGTGGGCGTGGATGTTTTGCCAAGTTCATTCAATTTGAAAAAAAAGCCAACAAAAACCAAGGAACAGTGAATTTTCTTTTTAGCCTTGGTAATCTAAGTACGAACATAATAAATTTGAGGCCTACATGAACAACCTACTCGTTCACTCTGCTATGGGTACACCCATTTCTATCTTCTCCGCTGCAGAATTAGCGTCATGGCAAGCGCAGCAGTCAAGTACGACAAAGCTTTTCGTAAAAACCGCACAACTTCAATCGCAAAAGAACATTCTTATTCCGAATGCTGATTCTGGAGAAGTAGAGCGAGTTATTGTTATTGCTGAAGAAGATGATTTTTGGCTATTGGGCGATCTTGCAAAGCAGTTGCCAAAAGGTACTTATTTTATTGATATTGCTTCAGAGCAAGTTGAGAGTCACGCTATTGCGTTTTTATTAGGGGCATATCAATTTTCTGCTTATAAAGAATTACCGGCGATTGTCGCAAAGCTTGCTATCGAGGATGCCAATATATATGCCAAAGTAAAGGCGGCTGTTGAGTCTATTTATCTTGCAAGAGATCTTGTAAACACACCAGCGGCCGACATGATGCCTCAGCACATGGCTGAAGTAATGGATGAACTTGCCGAGCAATATGGCGCATCATTTGAACAAATCATTGGTGATGAGTTGTTAGAGCAAAACTACCCAACGATCCATATGGTGGGTCGTGCGAGTGACAATGCGCCACGTTTGCTTGATTTACGTTGGGGTGATGAAAACCACGCAAAACTTACTTTAGTTGGTAAAGGCGTATGTTTTGACTCTGGCGGCCTAGACTTAAAGCCTGCGTCTGGAATGCGTAATATGAAAAAAGACATGGGCGGAGCGGCTCATGTTATTGCGCTGGCCAATATGATTATGGCGGCTAAACTGCCTGTTAGATTACGTGTACTTATCCCTGCGGTAGAGAATGCGGTTTCTCGCAATGCCTTTAGGCCAGGTGATGTGATCAAAACACGTAAAGGTATTACAGTTGAAATCGATAATACTGATGCTGAAGGGCGCTTGGTTTTATGTGATGCATTGGCAGAAGCGCAAACTGAAGCACCAGAGCTATTGATAGATTTTGCGACTTTGACCGGTGCATGTCGCATTGCCCTTGGCACCGAACTACCTGGTTTTTATTCTACAGATCAAACGATTGCGTCTGAGCTAATGGAAATTGGTCTGGGTAATGCGGATCCTGTTTGGCAACTGCCTTTGTTTGATCAATATAAGGCGTTGTTCAAGAGCGATATCGCTGATATTGCTAACTGTGGTTCGACGCCGTTTGGTGGCTCAATAACAGCAGCACTGTATCTAAAAGAATTTGTTGAGCCAGCCACAACACCTTGGCTACATTTTGATGTGATGGCTTGGAACGTAAGAGCGTTACCGGGTAGACCTGTTGGTGGTGAAGCATTGGGTCTTAGAACCATGTTTAGTTATCTTGAAAAAAAGTTCAGCTAATCGCAGAGTCTGAACCCGATTAACAGCCCAGCTATGTCAGCTGGGCTTTTAGATTATATAATAACCGAATTGGTATAATTAATTTTGGATTAGTTTTACTGCTTTTCAGGAATGTTCTCTAAGATCCCTTTCATCTGCTGCCAATATAGACCAACGCTTGAAATTTCTACCTTTTCTTCGGGAGAGTGTGGAAATTTGATGGTTGGACCAAAAGAAATCATATCCATGTTCGGGTAAGGCTCTTTGAACAAACCACACTCAAGACCTGCATGAATAACCATAATATGCGGCTTTTCACCATAGATTGATTCATACATATCACGGAAAATAGCCAATACCTCTGAACTTGGATCAGGTTTCCAGCCTGGGTAAGCACCACTAAATTCAATGTCAGCTTGCGTCAGCTCAGCCAGTGAACACAACATACCCTCGACGTCACTGCGACCAGAATCAATTAATGAACGGATCAAACATAGGACTTCTAAACTGTTATCTGTAGTAGAAATTACGCCCATATTAAGTGAGGTTTCAACAACACCTGGAATATCGTCGCTCATGCGTACAACACCATTAGGGCAAGTATTAAGAAGCGCTAAGACTTTGCTTTGGGAAGCTTGACTCATTGGCAATGTGCTACTTGTTGAAGTGCTGAGCGCAAACGTGATCCCAGTTTCTATGGCACATAATTCTTGCTTAACGATAGTTTCATAAGCTTCAATCAGCGCTTGGAACTCGCTTATTTTCGCTTCATCAAAACTAATGACTGCGTATGCTTCGCGCGGAATTGCATTGCGAAGGGAACCACCTCTGATCTCGATAAGCCTTAGATCAAAGTCTGCGATATGGTGTTTTAAGAATCTTGCGAGCAATTTATTAGCGTTGGCACGGCCAGTGTGAATGTCGACGCCAGAGTGTCCGCCACGTAAGCCTTTTAGAGACAGCTCAAAGGTTTGGTGGTGTTTGGGTAACGCTTCTCGCGCGAGTTGTAGAGTTAAGGATGCATCTACACCACCTGCGCAACCCATGTAGATCTCGCCTTCTTGCTCTGAATCGGTGTTGAGCAGGATTTCACCTTCTAACCAGCCAGATTGCAAACCAAACGCGCCACTCATACCTGCTTCTTCATCAACGGTTAGTAACACCTCAAGTGGACCGTGCTTGATATCGTCAGCGTCTAATACCGCTAAACATGATGCCATGCCGATACCATTGTCTGCACCTAACGTCGTGCCAGTTGCGGTTACCCAGCCATTATCGACATACGGCTTTATTGGATCAGTAACGAAGTTGTGTGCTGTATCGTCATTCTTTTGTGGCACCATATCAATGTGCGCTTGTAATACAACGGGCTTACGATTTTCCATGCCACTTGTCGCCGGTTTTTTAATGAACACATTACCAGTTTCATCACGACGTACGTCTAAATTTTTGTTTTTAGCCCAGTCAACAATAAAGTTTGCTAGTGCTTGTTCGTGTTTTGAAGGATGGGGAATGGCACAAATTTGGTCAAAAAACTTCCAAATTGCTTGTGGTTCTAATTGACTGATCTCGGTATGCGCTTTGAGCACTGTAGACTCCTTGGATGAGCGATAATAATATTGCAATATTACCACTCACCCAAGGGCAAGATCGAGCAATTAACCCTAAGTTTCAGTAACTAGGGAGAATAGATTAGTTATTGAGCTTTACTTGCAGCGACTGCCGGTGCTACTAGTTCAAGGCCGGTTTTATTGCAATCTGGTAAACGTGCATCCGACTTTGCGATTGGGGTCGTTCTTTCTCCCCATTTCAAATAGCTGGCAGCCCAAGTTAAGCCCGCGCCAAATGCTGCAGACATAATATTAGCGTGTGGCTTAATCATGCCATTTTCTACAGCTTCACACAGTGCAATTGCAATTGTAGCAGCAGAGGTATTACCATACTTGTCGATATTAACCATGACTTTATCATCTGCAATTTCCAAGCGATTTTGAATAGCTTGAATGATGCGAAGATTAGCCTGATGCGGGATAAGTACATCTATGTCTTCTAGTGATAGCTGTGCTTGGTTGAGCACATCATCACATGCTTCACTCATACCTTTTACAGCACGCTTAAAGATTTCACGTCCCTCAAAAGATAGGTCAGAAGGCCCGGTGCCGGCGCAGCGGTCCATATCAGTACCATAATTTGGAATGTGTAATATACTTCTATCTGTGCTGTCACAGCCAGTCTTAGTGCCCAAGAGCCCGGTTGGCTCCTCACTTGCTTCAAGCACGACAGCACCAGCACCGTCACCAAATAATACTGCGCTGTCACGCTTTGCCCAGTTTACATACCAAGTCATACGCTCAGCTGCAACAACGACGGCTCTTTTAATCATACCGGCTTGGATCTGTGCGGTAGCGTTTTGTAGTGCATACAAAAAGCCTGAGCAGGCCGCATTGGTATCACATGCTGCAGCACCAATAGCGCCAATATTTTTTTGTACTAAAGAAGCTGTATTTGCCACCATAGTTGACGGTGTGCAGGTAGCAAGCAGAACCAGATCGATATCTTTACCTGCAAGCCCAGCACATGCCAAAGCGTGTTGACTGGCCACCGTTGCAAGCTCAGCAGTGCTAACATGGCTAACGCGTCTGGATTTGATACCTGTTCTCGTACTTATCCATTCATCATTGGTGTCAACGATAGTGCTAATTTCATCATTACTGATGCTCGCTGGTGGAATACACTTTCCCCAGCCCGTAATTTTTGCATAAACCATAGTGTCTCTTAATCTAATCCGACCAGTTGGCCAATTTTTCATTTATACCAAATCCTTCACTGTATTGCCATAAAAGCGAAGCTGCGGTTCTTATTAGCGCGATATAACTGACCTCGATCACACCTATTTTTGTTAGACTAGGTATAATTCATTCATCTTAGTTTAAATTCTTACATTCTCATGAAAATTGCTTTCTCTCCCAACTCTGCATTGGGCCAACTGTTGTTGTTGCGGTCAGTGGCAATCGTTATCCAAATTGTGATGCTAGCGATAGCCGCTATCGTATTTGGTAAACAATTTGATTTTGTTGCGGTGGTTGCGGTGGTAGCTGCGGAGTCGATATTTCAACTATTAAGCATTTACGCCTACCGTAACACAAAAGAAGCAGCACCCATTGGCATGACAATGCAATTGTTGGCGGACATTTTGTTTCTTACTATTTTGTTGGATCTGACTGGTGGAGCAACCAATGCGTTCGTGTCCTTGTTGGTACTGCCAACGGTTATTGCAGCAGTAACGATCCCAACTATCAATATGTTGATGGTGTCGGCTGGGGCGATTGGGGCTTATCTCTATCTTTATATAAAAATGTCTCATGAACATGTCCACCATATGGACATGAGCACTCACTTGCTCGGGATGTTAGTTAACTTTACTTTCACTATCATAGTCGTTGTTACTGTTGTAAGCATTTTGGTAAAGCAAAATCAAAAAAAAGAGCGCGCAATTGCCATGTTACGAGAGCAGCAATTACAGCAAGAGCAATTAATTGCATTAGGTAGTGCGGCCGCACAAGCTACGCATCAGCTTGCTACGCCAATTGCACACTTGGCTCTACTACACGAAGAGCTGGAGGAGTCGTATCCAAAAGAGCCCTGTGTTCAAGAAATGTCAGAACCTCTTGGGAAATGTAAGGAGCAGCTCAATGCTTTTAGAGAATTCACTGAGTATTTAAAGTCAGCGTCAAAACAGATGATAACCGCAGCTCATTTTGCTGAGCAGTTAAGAGAATTAACGAATTTACAATTTCCACAGCAGCATTTTCGGTTCGATATCACTAATGTTCAGGGGACGCTGTGCGATGATCCTATGTTGATGCCTTCGATTTTAAATCTTATTAGTAATGGTGTGCGAGCAAATGAGCAAGCAAAACAGACTGACATCGACGTGATATTTACCTCAGAGTCGACTGAACATGTGATCACCATACTTGATAGAGGTGAGGGAATTGCAGAAGAAAGGCTAGCGCAGTTAGGACACAATGTAGTGAATAGTGAACTAGGGCTTGGCATGGCTGTACTACTGAGTCATGCCACAATTGAACGGCTTGGTGGACATCTGCTGATTGAAAGCGACCTTACTTATGGCACTAAATGTACAGTTAAGCTACCAAGGGTGAGTGATGAAGTTACTGCTTGTTGAAGATGACGTGCCTTATGCGCAGACATTAATACGGCGCTTGGAAAAACAAGCTTTTAGTGTTGAGCATGTTACTTCCATTGAAGATATGCAAGTGGCTTGTAAACAAGGGGTTTTCGGCTACATATTAATGGATATGAAACTTGGTGAGACCAACTCAATAAATTTCATAACACAAATTAAGCAGCTCAATATAAATGCTCGCATTGTATTACTTACGGGTTATGCCAGCATTGCGACTGCAGTTGAGGCGATAAAATTGGGTGCTGACGACTATTTAACTAAACCTGCAAGTACCAGTTTGATAGTACAAACGCTATTGGGAGAGAAAACTCAAGAAATTGTGGAAGAAGTCATGTCTCCAGAACGACTAGAATGGGAGCACATTCAGCAAGTTCTGAAGGCAAATGAAGGTAATATCTCAGAAACCGCGCGGCAACTTAACATGCATAGAAGAACGCTGCAGAGGAAATTACAAAAGAAACCTGTTTATAAGTAGGTTTTCACTTATACTCATTATTAAATAAAATGAAATATGCTGAGTTAGTCGATGATACTCTCATTTGAAGCATTGAACCTTTGGGCAATTATTCTCGCCGCTTTGTCTTCCTTTATGTTAGGTGGTATTTGGTATTCGCCAATGCTGTTTCAAAAAGCTTGGATGGAGGGATGTGGACTGACAGAGCTAGACTTACAAGCGAGCGATCCCAAGATGACTTTTGGTGTCGCATTTTTGTTGTCTTTGTTATCCGCTGTGTTTATGGCGGTGATGCTTGACCTATCGCTCTCTTTGCTGGCGGCAACGGGAGTTGGACTTGGTGTGGGGATCTTTTTCGTCGCCTGTTCATTAGGAATAAGCTATATATTTGAGCAGCGTCCGATGAAACTGTTTTTAGTCAACGGTGGCTATCATGTGTTACAGTTTACGCTCATTGCGTTTGTACTTAGGATCATGAGTTAACTCGGTATGGCAAAACCCAATAAAAAAGGCCCAGTTAGAACTATCGATATTTATTGTGCTGGGTGCCGCCAGCAGCTATTTAAGTATCGTAAGGGAGGCAAGGGCAGCCTCGTTAAATGTTTTAAAGAACGGATCAGCCAAGACTTTACCACCAACCAAGTAAACTGCCCCAAGTGTGAGCAAGAGTTTGCTCGCGATACACTAGTGAGAGGTGCACCAGCACTGAAAATAATTGGTGGCAAGGTCACCTTCAAGTAGTCATTACTTTAATTTTTAATGCTTACCTTTTGTCGTTATCAGACAAATGTCCTGTCTTGAATATTCTAATTTGTTACTATTTCGCCGTTTGGCTTTGCTGTTTCAATGAATGAAAATGACCCTTCCCATGGAACTGGGCCAGCCTATTGGGTTTTGCTAAATGGAAAAAACATGATCGATTTAATGTTCGATATCATCGGTATGACAGGCACTTTCTTGGTCGTTGGTGCATTCTTTATGCTTCAGCTGGAAAAGGCATCTCCCGATAGTTTAACGTATAACTTGATGAATTTAAGTGGTGCAATCCTGCTATTGATTAGTCTTTGTTATAACTTTAACCTTGCAAGTTTTGTGATAGAGCTATTTTGGATCGCAGCGTCTTTAATTGGTTTATTTAAATATTTCAAAGCGAGAAAGTTGGCATCGGCTTAGGGCCTAAAAGAAAAGGCTAATCAAAAACTTGCGTAGTGGCTAGGAGCAAGTATTATTAAGTTAATCATATGCTGCTACGTAGTTTAGAGTAATCTAACACTACGAGTGAAGTGTGGGAACATAGAGCTCGTATAATATGAAAAACTTAAGCGCTTTAATTAAAGTCACGCCATTATTACTTCCTTTTGCGGTAGTCGCTGAACCAGAAGCTTCGGACTCTGACCTTTATCAGCTTTCGTTTGAAGAGCTGTTGAATGTAAATGTCTCTATCGCAACCAAAACCGACGAAACGAGAGCATCGGTTCCCTCTAGTATTACTGTTTTTAATTCAGAACAAATAAATAGCCTAGGTGTCGACAGCGTTTATGATTTAATGAACTTTGTACCTGGCTTCCAGTCTACTCGAGGTGATTGGGTAGGCGCTGTGCCAAAAGAGCATACCCGCGGTGTGTACTTGGATACTGGACACGTGTTAGTGATGATTGACGGCCAAAGGCTCAATGAGTCCTCATTTGGTAAAGCATCAGTCTACACACCTTACATTCCGATTGAGATTATCAATAAAGTTGAATTTATCCGAGGTCCCGGTTCCGCCCTGTATGGTAGTAACGCCTTTCTTGGCGTGATGAATATTATTACTAAAAAACGTAATAATCAGCTTTCTGTTGGTTATGGTGAACATGGCAGTGTACAAGCAGCTTTAAATCTTTCTAGGCAAGTCTCGGACGAAACGCGGCTCTATGCCAATGTTGCATTTAATAAACGCTCAGGGGATAGCTATTTTGGAGGCGCTGTAAAAGACCCGTTAGAATCACTTTTTGTTGTATTTGGAGGTAGCCATCAAGCGTTAAAGTGGCAAGTACGGTTTAATCGTACTCAACTTGATGAGTTTTTAAATCTTTCCCGTTATTCCCCTGAAAACGAGCATAAAAGTGAGAACTATGCAGCAACATTTGAGTATCATTGGCAAGCTACCGAGCAACTAGAGTTAACGCATAAGCTGAGTTTTATTGAGCATAATATCGAAAGTGCAGGACTTATCGTTACAGCAGCAGAAATTGGTATCACGCAAGGAGGGGACTTCTTAGTTGGTCCAGCTTGGCAATCCAGAGACTTAACTTATAACCTAGATGGTGGTTATACACAAAATGACCGTTTACAGTGGAATTTTGGCGTTGAGCTATCAAAGGAAGAACAAAGTAAAGCTGGCGTTAGAACCTCATATTACGATCAAAGTGCCGGTGATATCATCATCTATAACCACACTTATTTAGGTGGTATTCAAACCATATCTGATTACGCCCCTTTTTATCCGCTGCGACAAGACTTTGATTCATATGCTGGGTACGTTCAAGCAAAGTATCGATTTAGTGAGCAACTGAGTATATTCGCGGGTGCACGATATGATGAAGTGAAAGACATAGATGATAAGTTATCGCCTAGGCTCGCGTTCGTTTATGGTTACGATGAGGCAAACACTTTTAAGTTGCAATATGGTGAGTCTTTTCGTACCCCTGTGAGCAACGAGCTTAACTCAAACGATGATGTTACATCAGGTAATTCGGAGTTAACTTCAGAATATGTAAAAACCACAGAGCTTGTTTGGCACTATCAAGATGAGTCTAAGCAGTTTGATGTAGTGTTATTTGATAATGAGCTTGAAGACTTCATTAATCTAGTCCCAATAGATGATGAACAAGCGGAGTTTACATTTGATAACGTTTTTGAGACGAGCATGCAGGGTATTGAAGCTAATGCTAATTTTAATCTGAATGGCACAACTTGGATACAAGGCGCATACACCCAGTTATTTGACGAACCATTAAATGGCAGTTTTAAAAAGTTTGCTGCACTAGCCTTTACTCATAAAAGAGCGGCGGTAGAAGTAACTTTAAATGCAATTTGGCGAGACACAACATTTATACCTGCTCCCCCTGAGTCAATTGTCGATGATTTCGAGCAGTCAAGCTACTACCTCATCGGCGGCACCGTTTCTTTCAGTTTGGATAATAACGCTAAAATTCAACTGAAAGCTGAAAATCTTTTTGATAAAAAATACACCGTATTTGATCCACGATTGATTGATGGTCATGTGCCACAACAGGGCAGAAATTTAGTGATTCAGTATATTAAGAACTTTAATTAGCTGATGGGGTAGGTGTTTATAGAATAGCTGTGCCACCTATGCGGTGGCACATATTTTATTACTTAAAAGAACGTATAATCAACACGTAGGCTGATTGTGCGGCCATTTAGGTAGTTAATATACTCTTGAGCTGCTGAGTTGTTAGCGTTTCGAGAGCGAGCACGCATATAGGTAG
The DNA here is from genome assembly GCF_005886535.1 of Pseudoalteromonas sp. S2755. Lineage (GTDB taxonomy): Bacteria > Pseudomonadota > Gammaproteobacteria > Enterobacterales > Alteromonadaceae > Pseudoalteromonas. The sequence continues at coordinate 7,757 of NZ_PNDS01000074.1, read as the reverse complement.
CAGTTTCTTTATCAAATAAGTTATTAACGAATACACTTAGTTTTAGACTATCACTTAGCTGAATACGTCCTGATAAATTAAATACACTATATGCTGGTGTTTTGTCTTCATCACGAACATTAAAGTGTGTTTTATATTCATCATAGAAAGAGTATTCGCCTCGGATGTAAGCATCTTTACCGAATAATTGAATATTTTGATCAAGCGCTAGGTATGCATTCCATTCTGGTACCATTGTCATCTTATCACCAGCACTTGCTGAGATTGAATCATTGTCTTCTGTGATCTCTGAGCTTGTATACGACGTGTTGAATGACATCGTTAAGTCATCAGTTAAACGAGCAGTTGACTCAAACTCAAAACCTTCAGACTTCGCTTCACCACCGTTAGCTGTATATGAGAAACCACAGGTGTCCATGTATACTGAAGTTTTAATATCAGTCCAATCGATGCGATAGATAGCGGCTGAGAAATCAACCTTTCGGTCAAGTACGCTTGCTTTAAAACCTAACTCATAGTTTTCGATAGCATCAGACGTGTAACGGTCTTTACGGTTTTTAGCAAGTGGATCGGCCTCACATGAAGCTGCTAATGGACCATTGTTACCACCTGGTCGATATCCTTCTGAATATAAACCATATACAGACATTTCTTCACTTGGACGGTAAGAAACACTGAACTTATAGCGGTTACCTGATTCTTCACCACTTAGATTGTCTTCAGAAGTTGCCCAAATACCTTCTTGCGTGTAGTGAGAACCATCTTTAAGTTCAAAGCGGCGTACACCACCATTTACTTCGAGGCTACCGGAATCACCTAAATCAAATTCGTATGCAACATCCGCGAAGAAAGCGAGTTCTTCTGAGTAATCACGAATGTTGGTAAGATTCCAGTTGTTTTGCGGGTTGCCAAATGTATCTTTACCAATTTGTGTCGCATCCGCACCCCACCAATTAAGTGCTAACGCAGATACTTTGTCACCTTTTTCATGATATTGGTTTTGGTAGTCTGGATCGTAGCCGTACTCAACTTCGTCATAGTAAGCGCCGATAGTCCAAGATAGAGGAGAGTTTACATCAATATTTTGGAAGCGCAGTTGGTGTGTCACGCGCTCATATTTGCGATGGTCAATGATCCAAGTACGGAACATATCTGACGCATCTAAACGACTCCATGCAGTTTGAATGCTGTCTTCTTCATAAGTTCGGTGAGAGCCTGCGTAAGTTAAAGACGCAATATCTAAGAAGTTATCATCCTGAATATTTAAAGTGAAAAGGTCATTAGTGGCATCAGACCATGGGTCCATTAAGTCCCACACTTGGTATTTTTGTGGTACCCCCTTATTAGCGATTGGCGCATTACCTGCGTTACATTGAGGGCGCTCTGCAGTTTCAGGGCAAGAAACTTTAAAGAAGTCGACATCATACCCGTAAGCCGCTTCTTCATTGGCAGTTAAGCTGTAGTCCCAATAATAACCTGGAGTAGAACGGTCACCTGTTGTCGTTCCTGTGTCGCTGAATGTCGTATGTGCGTAGCCTAGAGTAACAGAAGTATCTGGGTCTACTTGCCATAATAGTTGGCTGCGGATAAAGCCCCGGTCTGCGTTACCCTGAACCCCCGTATTCATATTAACCATTTGGTAACGTTCATGTTCTGTATTACCGCTTACACGCAATGCTAATGTATCATCAACAAGTGGAATGTTAACACCCATTGAAATATTACGATGTAGACCATCTACATCTTTTTCACTTCCAATCTGTGTAGATGCGAAAAATTCAAACTCATCAAGTACAGGTTTTTTAGTGATGATCCTCACCGTACCACCGATAGCATTGGAGCCATAAAGTGTACCTTGTGGTCCTCGTAAAACCTCAACTCGCTCTACGTCATTTAAGTTTTCAAAAGTGAAAGGAACATCATCGACAAAAACACTGGTTGTGTTTGGAAATGCAGTGTTACCTCCACTCAGGCCACGCAAAATAAGTTGACCTCTAGGAGAAGCAGCCCCTGCAAGTGTTCTATAAAAGTCTTCTGCTGATACTAAGTTACGATCAGCGATGTCCATAGCTGAGATAGTAGAAACCTGCATTGGAATTTCTATGATGGTTTCTTCTTTACGACGAGAGGTAACGGTAATTTTTTCAATTTGTTCTTTAGCACCGTCTTCTGGTTGCTCTTCCGCGGTTGCGTAAAAGCTTGCTGATGCAGCCAGCATGCTAAGGCAGAGAGTACTCTTAGCAAATGGTATCTTCCCCAGTGGTTTCATTGTGATTTCCTTTATTGTTTTTGTGTAAAAAGCGCAATAGTACCTATATCGGTACTGTTGCTTATGTATCAATGAAGGGTAAAAATAATTTATTAATGTAAATTATTCAAGTTTAATGTAACTTTAATTTTTGTTGTGGTGTTTTTGTTTTATTTAAGTCTATACTAATCATAAGGTTATCAATATGAGAAGTGATGCTTAGAAGTATGGAGTTAACCAAAAGTCTAATAGGGTTTGGAATATTTAATTCTAAAAAAACACTAGTTATCGGGGTTTCTGGCGTTCAGGGCTCTGGTAAATCAACACTAAGCTACTCTCTATGTAAACAACTTAGAGAAGTTAGCATTACCTGTAAGTGTGTATCGCTTGATGATTTTTATTTAGACCCAGAAGAACGGGCAGTGCTTGCTTCAAAGTTTCATCCGCTGTTTCAACAAAGAGGCTTGCCTGGTACTCACGATCTGCAACTATTGCAAGATGTTATAGACAGATTTAAACGCGGCGAAGCATTGACTTTACCTGTATTTGATAAATCAATAGATAGGAAGTTGCCAAGATCAAAATGGCGAAAAGTTGATGCGGGTTTGCAGGTACTTATTATTGAGGGATGGTGTATGGGAGTGGAGCCGCAGCCTAGCGATGAGTTAGCATCTCCCGTTAATCAATTTGAGCAAGAGTTTGATAAAGACGGTTCGTTTCGCTTACAGGTGAACCACATTTTATGTGAAGAGTATCAAGCTATTTTTTCACAATTAGATAGTCTCATTTATTTAAATGGAATGAGCTTCGACAGAGTATACCAGTGGCGCCTACAACAAGAGCATATGCTCAAAGAATCGACTGGAAAGGGGATGAGTGATGAGCAAGTTAGACAATTTATTCAGCCATTTCAACGCCTTTCGGTATGGGGAATGCAAAGCTTGCCAAAAAGCGCAGATATTGAAGTGTGTTTGGGTGAGGATAGAGAAGTGCTGCAAATAAACACTCAACTTGGTGAATAAACAAGTTGAGTGTAATTTTTACTAAAGTTGATGAATTAGGCCGCTAGGTCTTCAACGCCAACGATTAGCCACGGGGCATCTCCCATCGTTTTACGCTCTAAGTGCCATATTTCGTGTATGGGTTCTTCTTGCATGTCGCCGAGGTCACGATATTTTCCAGTAAACTTAATGCTAACTTCCCAAACGTCAGGGCGTGTATCTGCACGAACTAACTCTGCGTCGACGAACATCACTTCCGTGTTAACGTCGCCTTGCTGCTCTCGCTCACGTTTGAACTCTTCAACCAACTCTGGACTTAAGTATTCAGAAACTGTCGAAAAGTCGTTGTTATTCCAAGCGGTTTGGATGGTTTGATAATGCTGTCTTGCGCCTTGTAAAAAGCCGTTGATATCAAAATCTCTAGGTAGATTCATAGGCACGCTACTTGCGCCAAAACCACCGCCAATTGGTCCTTGGCTTTGAAATTGCTGCGGTGGTGGCGTATTGTTGTAGCCACCCATAGGCGGTGCGCCGGCATAACTTGGCTGTTGTTTTCTAGCAAGCATGCTCTTAACTAATTTGAAAATTAAAAAGGCAGCAGCGGCAAGCAAAATCATTTCAAGGAACTGAAATCCCTCGAAGTCATCGCCAAGCATAGCAGCAATTAAGCCACCGGCTAATAAGCCCCCAAGTACGCCAGCCATAATACCTTTTTTACTCGATTTAGGCTTTGTTGTAGATTTTGCATTTAATGCTTGGGTATCAGTTTTTTGCTTTTGTTGAGTCGTTTGCGTTTGATGTGTTTTGCCTGAGCTTTTACTACCAAATTTCTTTCTCGCTTCAGCATTAAAACTGGCTGTAAACAAAAAAGACACAAGGGAAAGTAACACAATGAAATGTTTCATAAAGTTCCTATATACCAAAATAACTGCCGCCATTGTAAAGAACTAACATGGCTATTTAAATAGGTATGAACCGCAATTAAATTTGTATTTTAGGAAGTTTAGTAAGGATATTGAGACACCGCCCCAAAGAGTGGGGCGGTAGTATTATAACCAGCGTAGTGAGCTTGTTACTTCTGATTGGAAGGTTTCAATCGGCGTACCCCGATTTGCCACCAGTATGGTGTTGGCTTTACCATCATGAGCAATTAAGCCCTCAAAGCGACTATCACCAAAGCTATCTTTACCGTCAATCGTGCTATGTTGGCCTGCTGGCACGACAAAAACCGTGAGTGGACCAAATTCGGATTGCATAACAAGGTGAAGGCTTTTTTGGCCTTTAAAATTACAAAATGTCGCGTAAACCACTTTACCCGGCAAGTTGTCAAACTTACCTCCAAACATTGCGAGCTTTTCATTAACAGTTTGCAGTGAAACCGTTTCTTGCTTTTGCAGTGCGTTTTCTTCGTAATACACATGAGCAAGCGCATGCTCACCGGTGTCGACAGGGTGCCCAAAACCACCAAAGTAAAATACTAGGGCGGCAAAAAATACACTGGCTGCAATTGCAAATGGTGCGGTTGCGCGTCTAAACCAAGACACTTTCACCACATTTTTCTCTTCCGTATCAAGCTCCTTTTGCTTTGCAATAATCTTTTCAGCCAACCCCTCAGGCACATCAATATCGAGTGATTTTCCTAAGAAATCGTCGAAATCTTGCATTTCTTCGACTAGTGCTTGCAACTCAGGTTGCTGTTCGGCCTGTTTTTTGATCTCTTCATCATGAGGATCAGCAACGAGGCGGCGTCGAAATTCGAGTTCATCCATCAGTTTGATGCCCCCTTTATTGGTTCATATTCAGTCGTTAAAGCGTCTTTCAGCTGGTTGCGAGCACGGTATAATCTCGTCATCACCGTGTTTTTATTCAGCTCAAGTATATCGGCGATTTCATCCCCAGAGCATCCCATAACCACTTGCAGTAGCAGAGGTTCACGATATTCTGGTGCTAAGTTGGCTATTTGTCGTTGCACAACGGTTTGTTCCATTGCATCATCCAAAGCCGAACTGGTATCGTCGACCAGCGTATCTTGTTCAACCTCCGCATAGTCAAATTGCTTGCGCTCAAAACGACGTGCATTTTCTCGTCTTAAAATAGTTAATAACCAAGGCTTTGCTGCATTTTCATCTTGTAATGAATCAAGTGCGCGCCAAGCCCGCAAAAAAGTTTCTTGTACTAAGTCTTCTGCTATTGTCGGATCGCCAGACAACCAATAAGCGAACTTATATAGCTCTTTGTGGTACATCCGAACCAGTGACTCGTAGTGATGTTGTTTACTGGCCATATCTATGAGACCTATCTTTTTGCAGGTTTATTTCAACAAAAACTCATTTTATTTTAGTTGATTTTGGAAGTGTATCTTCACACCAAGCATAATTGATCTGTTAATTATTTACTAACAAATCTAGTTCGTCTTGCAATAAAAAAGCGCCCTGAGGCGCTTAGTGGTATAGATTGCTTAAATTTTGGCTTTTATTAGCGTGAACCGTGCTTTTTACGCTGGTTTTAATTTCACCGTATAATTGAGACAGGTCTACTGACTCACTATTACCCCCATACAGCGAGCTTTGCAGCGTTTGTACTTGCGCTCGCAATGAGCTGGGTTGAAGTGCTAGCCATTGTGTCATGGTGATATTTTGTTGTTTGGAGTGGCGCAGTAGTGCTTGATAAAAGGCTGCAGGGTTATTCTGCTTAACTGCTTCTTCAAACGAAATAAAAGGTGCTGGATTTTCATCTGTGACCGTATTTACCTTGGAGTTTAAGGCCGGTTTTGTTCTGAGACGCCATACTAGTAATGTGATAAGCCATAGTGCGTATCCAAAAGCGGCGATTGCCCACATCCACAGCGGGATAATTTGCTCAGTGATCACCTTCGTTTGCGTAGCCGTTGACGGGGTTATGCTTGGGCTTGAAAGTGACTGCGCGATTGGAGCGGTCTGTGGTATGACTGGCTGATTTGGATCAGGAGTCACACTGACAGACTTACTTGGTAATGTCGCAAATTCTTCACGTTTAGTGATGGTGTTAAACCAAGGTAGTTTTACTTCGGGCAGAGTAAAATCACCTGCAAGTTGCGGTAGGTAAGCAAAAGAAATGGTTAACTGAGAGATGACTTTCCCGTCTCGGGTAATTTGTTTACGTTCTGACGCGTCTGGATAAATTCTAAACCCATTAATGTCTTCAAGCTGAATGTCAGGAAGCTGCTCTTTAGTAACACCTACAGCAGTGAGTGTTAGTGTTCTCGTGATGGGTGTTCCAACCATAAACTCGTTATCTTTGGGCTGCCATTCTTCAGAAAAATTCAAATATTCACTGGGTAGCCAGTTATCAGCAGCGTTAGCTGGGATTGGAGATACTGAAAAGTCAATGGTATTGCCAACCGCAGAAGTCGCCATTCTACGATAGCCATCTCTGATCTGGCCATTGAAGATCGGCGGCTCTATGCTGAAGTCACCACTTTTTTGTGGTTGGATCATATATTCGCGAGTGAGCACCATGTAGCGTCGGCCGTCAATCACTTCGTATTCTTCATTGGCTTTGCCCAATTGTGTGAAGTTGGCTCCATCTGAAACAGGAGCACTTAGTTGGCCATCTAGTAGTTCTTTTCCTACATAGAGTTTAACGGTATAAAGCGCTGCCTGTTGAACATAGAGGTTTTTTGTCTTGAGTTCAGTTTTTACGAATATATCTTCACTTTGCTGCTCATCATCACGAGCAACAACTTTGATTTCGATCGGCTGGGTCGTTTCACCATCTACCTCTAACGCGGGAATGGTGTAAGTACCCGGGGTGCGAGCAACGAGCTGCATTTGCCAGGTGGTAGAGCTTGAAACGCTACCATTAATGATACTGGTTCTAGAGCTGGTATTCACGGGGCTGGTGATAAAGTCGTTACTAAGCACAGAAACATCAGGAATAGAACCTTTGACTTTGCCTTCAGCGATAATCGACAACGTGAAGTATTCACCTGCGAGCACTGGGTTTTTGTCTACGCTGGCTGTGAGATTTTCCAATGCCAACGAGGCGTGGCTTAATATCAACAAAGACAGAAAAAATAGAATGCGTTTTACCATGATTTTTCAGCTCCTCTTGGTAGACGTCTTTGTTTGCGTTGTTGTGCTTCTAGTTGCATTTTATTTCTCAATAATATGGCCGGATCATCAGGTACTTTTCTAAGAAGTTGATTAAGCTGTTGCGCTTTCTCAATTTCTTCAGGGGTAAGTGGCCGACTATCTTGCATCATTGTAGCCTGTGCCTTTTCTTCATCCTGTGGTGATTGCTCGGGATCGGGCTTAGGTACGGCTTGTGCTTGCTGTTGTTTTTGCTCTTGAGTTTGTTCGTCAGCTGCTTGCTGGTCTTGACGGGCAGCATCTAGCTCTGGCTCGTTATTGTTTTGTTCTGACTCACTTCCTGCTTGTGGATTCTGTTGGTCTTGCTGACCTTGTTGCTCCTGCTGACCTTGTTGAGCCTGCTGGCCTTGTTGGTCCTGCTGACCTTGTTGGTCTTGC
>NZ_PNDS01000073.1 GCF_005886535.1 Pseudoalteromonas sp. S2755 | reverse complement strand
ATAATTAGTAGTTATCCTTACATCTTTTTCTATGCCAAATAAAACCAGACCACACACCAAACTGCAACAAAAAATTACATAAATTCAACAAAAATGCTGTGCTAACTCATCCCAAAACCACAATTTTTATTTTCGAAACCGCAAAAACACTTCCTCCTCCGGCAAGAAAAAAATAAAAAAGTACAATAATTTCAGTAAATTAAACTTTGGCATGCGACTTGTTATCTACTGAGTAATAACAACCTTTATTCCACCAGAGATATCAACATGGATATACAAGTCGAACATAAAAAGCGCAACAAGATTAACTGGTTGTGGGCTATTGGCGGAACTGTTTTCGCCGTAGTTATTATATGGCTGCTAATACAACCCTCAGCGCAGGCATCTTTGCCTATGGCAAAAACATGGATTACGGAGGTCCAGCAAGGGGATTTAGAGGTCAGTGTATCTGGATATGGTCAGCTTAAATCGAGAACGCCGCGTTTGATAAGTGCCGCAAGCGATGCCACGGTTGAAGAAATTTTGCTGCGCCCAGGTGCACAAGTTAACCCCGACAGCATCATCATGAGGTTACAAGATGCAAATTTGGCCCAATCTTTAAAAGATGCCAAACGCAGTTTGGCGCAATCGCAAGACCAATATCTACAGCTCGATATCAATCAACAAAGAGAATTGCTGTCTCATCAAGCGGATTTAGAAATTCTGAGATCTGAGTTAGAAAGTGCCGAGCTGGAGGTTACCGCTCAAGGAGAATTGGTTGAAGATGGAGTTGTTTCTAAACTCGACTACCAACGCGCGGTACTTACCCATCGGCAGTTGAAACGCCGCATTAATATAGAGCAGCAGCGAATAGCGCAATTACAGACCTTACACAAAGCCAATCTACAGCTTGCGCAGTCGAATATTGATGCCAGTAATGAAGCATTTTTATTGGTACAAGATAGGGTAAATAAGCTCACGGTACGGGCTGGGATCAAAGGGGTCTTGCAGCAACTTCATGTGGAGCTTGGACAAAGCGTGTCTCTTGGCACTCAATTGGTGTTGGTTGGTAGCACCACAGATTTATATGCGCAACTGCAGATCCCACAAGCCTATGCTCAGCAAATAAAGTTGGCTCAGCAGGTGAGCATCAATACTCGTAACGACTTAATTGAAGGCCAAGTGTCGCGCATTAATCCAATGGTACAAAATGGCAATATTGAAGTTGAGGTGACACTGCCCAAAAGTCTGCCCGCGAGTGCTCGTCCCGAGCTAAATATTGAGGGGAAAGTCTCTATCGACAAATTGAGTTCTGCGCTGTTCATCGATAAACCCGTCGGTGCAAAACCGTATAGTCAAGCAACCTTATATCTTGTTGATAAAGAAAAACAACAAGCCCATGCAATTCAAGTACACTATGGCGCAGAAACGTCACAGCACATTCAGCTGCTCAGTGGCGCTTCGACAAATCAGCAGTTTATTTTGTCGGATATGGCATCTTATGCCGATACACCCGTAGTGACTTTGAGCAAATAACAAACCAAAGGAAGAACAATGAATAATAAACATGTTATTGAACTTAAAAACATCACTAAAAAGTTTGTCCTCGGCGGAATGGAAACACTGGCACTGCGTGGCGTGAACCTGAATGTGACTCAAGGCGAATATCTGTCAATTTCAGGTCCATCGGGCTGCGGCAAGTCAACACTTTTAAACATTCTTGGTTTATTAGACAGCCCAAGTACCGGTACCTACACAATTGCGGGTAACGATGTCAGTAACCTTGACGTCAACCAAAGAGCCACACTAAGAAATAAACATATTGGTTTTGTATTTCAGTCATTTAACCTTATCGATGAGTTGAACGTCTTTGACAATATCGCCTTACCTATCAAGTACAGTAGCACTGCACTCTCAAATACTGCGTTAAAAGAACGGGTAATGACTTGCTTAGAGTTAGTACAAATGACCCATAGAGCAGAACATAAGCCCAATCAACTTTCTGGCGGGCAGCAACAACGTATCGCCATTGCCCGTGCACTCGCCAATCAGCCAGATATTTTGCTTATTGATGAACCTACAGGAAACTTGGACTCAAAAAATGGCGATGCCGTAATGAAAATGCTGAGCGACCTAAACGCCCAAGGCACAACCATGTGTATGGTTACTCACGACCCTAGATATGCAGACATGGCAAAACGTAAACTATTCTTGTTAGATGGGGTGATGGTAGATGAAATGAATTTGGAGATGGTGGGATGATAAAAGAGGAATTTAAGCTCGCACTGTCAAACCTTAGGAAGCTTCCGGGATTTAGTCTTACCGTACTTATCACCCTAGCATTAACCTTAGCAGCGCTAACGGTAGTGATTAATATCAACCATAGATTGATCACGCAACCGCTTCCCTATCCTGATGCAGATAGACTATGGGTGACCGATCAAAGCGAAACCATTAATGGAGAAACCCAATATGGATTCCAACTGCTCTCCACCCAGTTTCGACTATATCAAGATAAGCAATTTATCGACAAAATGGCGATGATGCACTTGGTATCATCTCGTTTTATGGACATTAAGGATATGCCCACGGTAGACATTATTCGAGTGACTCCCGAATTCTTTGAGTTGTTGGGTACTCCATTGCACCTTGGTCGCGCGCTAAAAAAAGATGAAGGTGTCAGCGACGAACAAAAAGTCTTGGTACTGAGTTACCAGTCTTGGATAACGCATTTTAATGCCAACCCAGATGTCGTTGGTAGCTACACGAGCATCAATCGTGAGCGCTATCAAATTATCGGAGTTACGGGAGAAGCGTTTGAAGTGCCTGAAATCTTTGGTGGCTTCCCCGTTAGCGGTTTTAGTAGCTTTCCGGAGCCTGTCACCACTACCTCGCATTGGAATAGTATCAGCAGTGAATTTAACGGCATCGCTCGGCTTAAAGCGGGTGTAAACATAGAGCAGATGAATCATGCGCTGGGCGAGCAAATTAACACGCTTTACCAATCCCGTGAGAACGTAGCGCCCGACACGCGAATTGGCGCTAAGTTTACACAACTGCGCGACAAAATCGTTGCACGAAGTGATGAACTAGCAATTACCTTATTATTCTCAGCTGCAGTTTTGGTGCTCATTGCCCTGACTAATGTGGTTAATTTATTTCTCTCAAGAGCTGCGCAAAAACAGCGCACCATAGCAATTCAAGCGGCACTGGGGGCAAAGCCTACTCACATTTTTGTCAGTATGTTTTGTGAAAGCGTGCTGTTAGTGGGCGCAGCCACTATACTCGGATTATTGCTTGCCGAGTGGTTGAATGTTTGGTTAGCAAACGACTTGAGCTATTTATTTAGTCGCATGCAGAGCTTAACTCTGGACTGGCCGACCATAGTGGTTGCTTGTGCACTGAGTCTGATAATATCGCTTCTCATCGCCTGGTTTACCAGTAAACAAGTAAACTATCATGCACTGACAGATGCGCTACACAGCAGCGGTAAAGGCACTGGCGCGCAAATTTCCAAGCGTACTCGTCAAGTGTTGGTGGCATTACAAGTGTGCTTTGCCAGTATTTTACTCTTTCTTGCAGCCAACAAATTAATTCCCGCATACGCGCAAATGACTCATCCCACAGGGTTTGATACTGAGCATTTGTACTATGTCCGTATTGATGGCAGTGCCACAGAAATCGATAACTTTGAGCTTGGCAAACAAATCAAACAGCTTTTAGCCAATCAAGCAAGCATCGCATCGGTCTCAGCAAGTTACACTTCACCGCTACAAATGGGGTGGCAAAACTATTTGTATGATCAAAATATTGCGCTGATCGGTATCGTCAGTTTGTCCTTTTACGACGAAGACGGTTTCACTGCGCTTTCACTGCCACTTGAGCAAGGAAGCCGATTTACACCGATCATGGCATCAGGCTCAGACAACAATGAAATAATTCTCTCGGCCTCACTTGCTAAGCGTTTGTACAAAGATGAAAATCCAATCGGTCAAACCCTTTATGCAGACAGAGAAGAGCCAAGAAAAGTGGTTGGGGTTGTAAGTGATATTTACGTGCCTACGGGCAACCGAGGCTATACCTTAGAGCGCTATTACTTGCCTGTCACTGAAGGCAGCACATCTTTTATTATCAAGGGGAATGCGGAGCTGTCAAAAGTCCAATTAACTCATGCTCTCAAGGCCATTCATCCGAGTCTAACCTTTGCTTTCTTTGAGTCTGTAGATGACATGCTCACCCAGAGGTTAAGACAAACTTGGCTGCAAGCAATGTTGACTGTTGCCCTATTAGCCCTTACCTTAAGCCTAGCTGGTGCTGGGATCTACGGCGTGCTCAACTACAGTGTACAAATGCGTCGCTATGAGCTTGGTATTCACTTGTCATTGGGTGCACATACACACAAACTGATATCACAAGTGCTCAAGCAAAGTCTAACACCTGTAATGATTGGCCTTGGAGTGAGTGCATTAGCCATTGCAATCGGGTATGGAATTTTGACAAAGATAAGCACAGATACTATTTCCGTGAGCTGGTTCGCCGTTATCGTGACAATCCCTATCATGCTGCTGATCGCGCTCATCGCAAGCTATTTACCAGTGCAAAGAGTGATAAGCCAAGATCCCATTAAAGCGCTAAGAAACGAATAAGTTAATAATAACAACAGGAATGCGTAGGCAAAGCGTGGCGTTTAATCTCACTTTGCCTACAACACACTATGCAAGGTTCAATTTTAATTGTTGATGACAAGGCCGATATCCGCCTTAGCTTACAGTTTTTACTAAAAAACCACGGTTTTACCATTTTCCAAAGTAGTAGTCTTGATTGTGCCGCTAAGCAGCTCAATGCGAACGACATTGATATTGTACTGCTAGACATGAACTATGAATTCGATACAACATCCGGCGATGAAGGCCTCTCTTTTTTGAGTCAATATGCAAGCCAAAGTAGCGCAACATTTATTGCGATGACCGCTTGGTCTAGCGTCGAACTCGCCGTCGAAGCCATGCAGTGCGGCGCCAAAGACTTTTTTGCCAAGCCTTGGGACAACCACGCTGTGGTAACGATGGTGAAAAAGCATTTAGGGCTAAAGCAAATCGCTGCAAAACAACAACCTGCTTCTTCCCAACAAACCATAGCTAAAATAGCGTCAAATGTAGAGCCAGCTGAAGCGTTCCTCTGGTTAAGCCCCACGATGCAAACACTAAAAAGCCAACTTGACCGTATTGCAAAAACCAAAGCGAATATATTGCTTAGAGGGGAAAATGGGACAGGAAAATCACAGATTGCCAACTATATCCACCAGCAAAGCAACATCAAAGGCAACTTTGTGAGCACCAATATGGCTGCCATTCCAGAGTCATTGTTTGAAAGTGAAATGTTTGGCCATGTGAAAGGTGCGTTTACTGACGCTAAACAGGATAGACAAGGTCGTTTCTCAATGGCTGAGCAAGGAACTTTATTTTTGGATGAGGTTGGCACACTCACAGAGCCTCAACAAGCGAAGCTACTACGAGTATTAGAAACAGGGGAATATGAAGCCGTTGGCTCAAGCAAAACGCAGCATGCAAGCTGTAGAATTATTAGCGCAACTAATGCAGATTTAGAATCGCAACAACAAGCAGGTCAATTTCGTAGTGATCTATATTTCAGACTAAATACAATGGAGTTTGAGATCCCACCATTGCGCTTGCGTCGCACTGAGATAATTCCGCTGGCCGACTTTTTTATTCAAAAGCACGCAATGGCCTATGGATTAGACGTAAAACCCTTGTCTCACGCAGCGCAAACAAGACTACAAAGTTACGCATTCCCAGGTAATATCCGTGAACTTAGCCATATGATGGAACGTGCGATTTTGCTGTGTGATGGCACTGAAATTGAACAAAGCGCGCTTTCTTTTAAATCTGTAGCAACCACAGAGCAGAGCGAGCCTGAAATGATGACGCTAGATCAAGCCGAGCAAAAGTTGATTAAAATGGCGCTGTGCCAATGCCATGATAATGTGGAAGATGCTGCGGTTTTACTTGGGATCAGTAAAAGTGCGCTATATCGTCGCCTTGATAAATTCGATATCAAAACGCGATGAGCTTACCTATGAAAAAGCCTAACTTTGAACAGACTATCGAGATTGTTTGTCTGATTATTTGGTTGCTGTTCGCCGTACTCAGCGCTTTTTTTATGGTCACCCTTGAGGTCTCAACACTCAGTGTTATCACCTACTTTTTCCTTGTCCTTTGTCCGCTCGCACTGCTGTTGTATCATTTTAAACAGCGCCTGATACAACCTTTTTATCACCTATCAACCACGATAGAAGCGATTAAAAACGAAGAGTATGGGCAGCGCTTTTACACCTCTGACAGCACGGGAATTCTTCACAGTTTGCAGCAAGAAACACAGCAATTATGTCAGCAGCTGCAATCATTCAAATCAGAGCGAGACCACCAAGCCATATTACTGTTTAGACTCATTGAACAACTGCCCAGTCCCATCGCAATTTTCGATAACAATACTGCATTGGTGCATGCCAATGAAGCTTTCTCAAATTGGATTGGCAAACCATGGCAAAGCCAGCGTTTATTAAAAGCGCATAAGTTTAGCCTTGAGTATCATAGTGGACATTGGCGCTTTAACCACTCCACCTTAGGTGATGAGTGGCAGCTTCGCTATAGCGAGCTTACCATTGCAGGCATGCAGGCGCACTTGGTGATCCTAACCGATGTGCAAGCAGTTGTCAGTCAAGCTCAGCGCGACGCTTGGCAAAAAATGATCAGAGTGCTCAGCCACGAAATTCATAATTCCCTCTCGCCAATTAAGTCAGTGGCTCAAACCTTGATAGAAATTCCTACCACGCAAGAGAATCAAGCCGATTTTGAACAAGCGCTTGGCGTAATTGTGCAGCGCAGCGATGGCCTGATGTCATTTGTTAATCGCTATGCAAGCGTTGCAAAACAACATCAACTTGATATAGAAACGATATCCATATGTGACTTACTAACGCCGCTCGCAGGGCTTTTCGACAATCGCTTGAGGTTAACCATTGAACAGGACTTTACACTGCAAATTGATCAAAGCCTACTTGAGCAAGCGCTTGTAAACTTGATTAAAAATGCCTTAGAAGCTGGGGGGGAGCGCAATGCTGTTTACGTTAAAGCGTATCACACTCATAAATTCGCAGGTATTGAAGTACTCGATGAAGGTCATGGCATAAAGAACGCCGACAACCTATTTGTACCTTTTTACACCACTAAAGCAGCGGGTAAAGGGATTGGGCTCATCTTAGCTAAAAACATAGTTGAACAACATAACGGAAAACTGAGCTTAACCAATCGTAAAGATGCGCAAGGTGCAATTGCTCATATTCAGCTTCCACTGATGGCAGTAAGTACGTGAGTGTTCACTGCCACCTCTAGACGACATTTATTCAGACATTTTAAGCATCGCAATCAACTGACGACCAGCGGCAATGGTATTGGTTTCACCACTATAGATGTTGTCGCATTCTTTCGATTCAAACACTTCTTTAATCCAAACAAACAAATCTTTATTAAACATTACCAGCATTTCGACAGGAATATCTTTATCATGCAAATGTGCCGTTAAACATTCTGCAACCTCATCAATTAATAACGCGCCATCGTTAAACTCAACACAAAAATATAAGCTATTGGCCAGTTCTTTATACAATTTAACGATAAGTTCAATACGTTGCTGCGAATAGCCATTTGCTTGGACAAGCCCAACTTCAGCATCCACTTCATCCATCGCTTCGAGTAGACAAGCTACATCATCGAGCTCTATTGGACACTCAAGCCAAAACTCGCTTGCGGATTCAGGCTCTTTTTGCAATTTACTTGAAAACGCTCCAAGGTCGTCTGGACCCATATCAAAAAAAGCATCATCAAATAAGTCATTCGCTTCTTCTGAGCGCAAATTGCCATTAAGTATTTTTTCATTTTTCTTCAGCTCTTCGAGGGTTTCATCGAACAATTCTATTGCTTCTGACGATGCTTTTCTTTTGTCTCTTTGTCGGCGGGCCTCCGGCCCTACAAATTCCTGATTATGCGAGATTTTAAAGTAAAACTTCTTAAAAACCTCCGTTGACTCTTGGATTTGCTCAGCGAGTCGGCGCAGATTAGTTAAGTCTTTTTGCATGGAAATATAATGTGTCACCTCCCCTTGCTCATTTCGAATAGCCGATATATTCCACTCTACCGGATACATACTGCCATCTTTACGATAGTTGATTGAGGAGCCGTAGAAAAAGCCGTCGCGTTCAAGGGCATCACTTAATTTAGCAATGACGTTTTTATTGCTTTTAGGACCTTGTAAAATCGCAGGAGAACTACCTATAAGTTCCGCGAGATCATAACCGGTATGTTTGCAAAAATTTTTATTAGCGTAGACGATGCGGTAGCCATTTTCCCTATCTGCATCGGTGACAACCACCGCATGATGAGAATGCATAAGTACTTGTTTTAATAATTCTATTGCTGAGGTTTGCTTTAGTAACTGGCTGAAAAACAAGGTTTCTTCTATGTTGTTTTGCTGGATAGACATTTTGCTTCCCTAAGCCTTGCGAGGCTTATTAACACGTATTTAAACAGTAGCTCAATTATTATTACCTGCTACTTTTTTAGCACCAAAACATAGTAATAATACGTGTTAACTGATCAACTTTGATCCCTCATAAAAGTGCTGCCGGTGTTCAAGGTAACGCATCCACACTCTATCCATTTGCGATTGATATAGTGCTGCGCCATGCTTGTAATCCACACCGTGCAACAGCAGCATATCCGCAAGTTGCATGCTGCTGGTCATGGCATGCAACATTCCCTGCGAAGAGAGCGGATCAAAGCTCATGCTCGCATCACCCACCGCATACCAACCTTTTGCTGCGCAACTATCCAATCGGGCCGAATTTGCACTCACCATAGGATGCAGGTGTGCTGTTTCTATATTCACCAAGTCCACTAAGGTGTTAAATCCCCTCACCTGCTTTACTTTGGCTAAAAAATCTCGAGCGTTGGTGATGTTGCACTTTTTGATCGCATCAGCGCAAGCCTGCCAAGAAAACACCCGAGGCTGCATATTGGAGTCGAGTGAAGAGCATGCCGCGCTCGGCGCACTATACCACCAGCCATTTTCTTCATCGCTTATCACCGCAAACTGTTTCGTCGTGGCAACCTCTGCGGTAAGCCACAGTGCCATTTGCTTATCAAACTGTTGTAGTTTTGCACCGAGTCGCCTCGCCAGATGACAGGCGCGACCGGTGGCATCAATAAGCAGTGTTGTCGTGATAGACATGTCAATGTCGCAGCCTTCAACCCTAACTTGCCACCCTGATTGTGTTTGCACCACATCAGTGAGCTTTGTAGAAGATAACAAAGGGATACCACGAAGCACTAATTGATCACGAAGCTGCTGTTCAAAATGCTGCCGATGAATGTGCCACCCCAAACCATCGGGGTTTTTAACGTTATCCACTATGGTAGGCGATTCACTACCCCAAAACGAAATCATACCGTGACAAGTGAGATGTTCCGGGCTTTGTAGTAAGTGCAACAAATTAAGCTTTTTGAGAATTCTAGACGCCGCTGGCGGTAAACACTCGCCCACTTTTTCTTTGGCTGCGGCGAGCTTATCGACTACTATCACCTGATAGTGAGGATGCAAAGCAAGTGCAGCAATGCATCCTGCAATGCCTGCACCTACAATGACGATATCCGATTTCCTTTCAGCCATATTAGCCCTTATTATTTGCGATTCCGACGATGTGCTTTGTCGGTTTGTGACAAATCAGGACGACAATCTCGCATGCTTTCGTTATTATCCGCAGCCAGCAGTTTTTCCGCTTTGGCTGGTGTTAATCCTACTTGCATGGTGGTTGGAAAACCAGTTACGCCTTTTTCTGTTTTCGGTAATACCACCGCCAATTGACCAAACCCAGTGATCATACTGTTGATCTGCTCGATATAGTTGGTTGAAGGGCCTATCGGCAAATCGTTTAGCCACAGCTCCCGGTCATTAAATGCTGCTTGTCGCTCTGCAAATGGCTTTGTTTCATCGACTACTCGGTGATAATTTTGCTCGCTAAGCATATTATTTGGCACTCGTGCAGGCCAAAAGGTCGGTAAATAAGGGTCGTACGCTTCATTGTAGCCATCGCGACAACTCGCGGTGTCTGTTTGCCAGGGAATGGCCATCCAACGCGTAATGCCACCAGCAACCTGCCCCGTTTTTAACGGGCCGCTCGAATGCAGCGCGATTTCTGATGTCATTTCCACGCCATAATTGGTGCCGTGGGTCGGTGCAGTATCCTCTGAGTGCTTAAGGCGGAAAGCTTCGCTATACATGCCTGCTGTACGCATTGGCCAAGTCATTTCACATCCAGGGTGGAAAGCATCCGCTAAACAGAACTCCATCGCCGCCTTGGTTAACATATCAGGCTGCTCAGCAACCGGTATTTCATCAATGCTGGTTGGGGGGCGATAACAAGGGTCATAATCAGAATCAAATTCGCCATTCGACCACTGCTGTAACATATTCAACTGAATTTCTGTCAGGGTGACAAACTGCCTTGGCGAGTCATCGGCATCTACACTCATCGCATCGCCGTACAACCAAGGCCACAACTGCGGAGCGGTAGCGGCAAATTTAGGGTTCCAACTATGTTTTTCATCCGCTGTGGTGACTTTTTCTATTTGTCTAAAGTTATTAAAGAGATTACGTCTTGCTTCTTGCCATGTGCGTGAGTTGTCATTTAAACGGCTGATCCAAGTCTCTGAAGTAAAATCAAAGGGGCTATTCCAGCCAAACCCTGCGGCAAATCCCGCATTAACCCATTGTAAATCGGTTAACCTTTGGAAAATTGGCAGAATGTCTTTACTAAAGGAAGGTTTACCTTCAGGTGCTGGTAGCATCTTGGCATCAACTGCAACCTGACGCATTAAATCCCACATGGTTCGCGGAGATTTTTGCATTGGTGCGTAATCTGGTGGTGCACAAATAACCCATGCAGATTTCACATCTAGTGCTTTGCCTTGATATTTCACCTCAGCAGTTACCGGGCCGTCCGAAGTATCGTCGTACCAGCCTTCATTATTACCGAACGTGATCGCTTCGTGGCCTTGAGGATTTTCTGACACCCCGTGCCCACCAAGCATCAGTAAGCGGCCCTTATCATCGGTACGCATTTCGCCTAAGTACACTTTTTTACCGGCAAAACATCCTTCAAAGCGACTACAACCGCACCCAGAAGCAATACCACTGATCTGCTGCGCCCCACCATCAATGAGCAAGCTGTTACGGTCGTTTACATTGAGGTTGCGTAGTAAACTCGGCTCGGCTTCAGCCGCCTCTGGAATATCCAACGCTAATTGAAACTCATACCAAGATGCTTTTTGATTAGCCAAGCGAGCATGCCAAATGATAGAAGCACCGTCGTCGCAAGTGAGCTCTTTAACGATGTTGCCCTCGGCGTCCAATCCATAAATACGAAAACGCGCGGCTTGGCGCTTCAACGCCCCCGTGCTATCGCGATAGTAATTCATATCTCTTGGAATGGCGGTATCGACCTCAGGACCAATAAAAAATTCATCTGGGCTGTTACCAACCCGCATTACTCCAATGGGTGGGTATATCGCAGCTGAAACAATGGGATTTTGATTGCAGTGATGTGACATGTTGTAATCCTTTTTGCAGTGGTTCAATTCATGAAGCATTACTGCAGTGTAGAAGCTATTTCTGACTTACACCATTACATCAAATTACAGGTAGGAAAGAGGCCAGAGCCTCAAAATGAGGATGGCCCACATGGAGAAAGGGTATATCTCACCTATGATGGATGAGATAGAAGTACACCCTGTGCGGGACACAGGGAGAAAGGAAAAAATTAAGGAAGGAAGCGCTCAACGCGATAATCGCTGACGCCTAATATAAAAAGTGTGGGATTTAACTTAACCTAATGCTTCGCATACTAAATAGCTTTTAAATCCGGCGTGATTAATTACATGTTTGACCTCACAGACAAACCAGTCGCCGTTGAGGTTATCATCAACCTCTTCGATAGTTATCACGCCACCTGCTAATAAATTAGGGTCGCCAACCACACAAAGCTGCACACTGGTATGCGCTCGATGTAAACGCTGTAACATGGCCTTCGCCGCGGTTTGTGCTTCGGCTTCATTAGGATAAACGTAAGAGAGTGTAGTATTAGGTGAACCGCCACCGACACTTACCAATGTTTTTTGCGCTAACGCTTTATCGTAAAAATACGCCTGCACCCCTTTAACTAACTTGTTGTGGTTAGCATTAAGCTGCCATGAAACCAGCTGCTTTTTACTTACCGTCGCGCTAGGTAAAGCTTTGCCAGTTAACGACTTTCCGGTGCCTTTAGCCATAAATATAAGCTTGTCATCCGCAATCTTCATGATTGCATCAAACTGCACAGCAAGCTTGCTTAGCAATTGCATATCGCTTTCACTTTGCTCAATGTGCGGTATTTCTCGGCCCTGAAAAGCATCGCCTATTTTTGCCTGTAGCCCATACTCACCAGCAATGTCTTGAATAAGTTTGTCCAGCATCAGCGGCTCATCCTTCCCCTGCTCTGGCCATGAGCGTATTTTTAACGCTTTAAAATCTTGATCCCACAGCACTTTATTACCATAAAATGTCAACGAGCGATTGGGGCCAGTCAACTCATAAGCGCCCACTTCGAAAATACCTAATTTGGTTGAAGGAGCACTCTGATCTTTGGTGCCTTCTTTATATCCCATCGCAATTTCTAGTTGATCCGTTGGTGCGGGTAAGGCAATAGGCGCGTCAGCTAAATTGTCAAATCGTACATAGCAGGTATCACTCGCCAGTCCCGTGCGTGTTGTAACACTGAGCTCAGCCAAGCGGTTCTTCAGTGTTTTTGATACCTCATTGCCATTTGCTTTAATAGAATAATGCGGTTGTAAGTCCATATTAATCCCAAATATTGATCACTTTAGACACAGTAGGTTTTGCGATTTCGGGAAGAAAAATACTGATCTGCTCCGAATAAATTGGCCCAAGCTCTGCCAAGCCATGATTGGCTTCTAGCACCTTTTCTACCATGCCACTACTGCGGCCATAGTGCTTAAAACAGATGAGATCGAGACAATCGCCATCTCGCGTAATATAAGTTACCCCTTTGCTCATAACGACTCCTTAGCACCCAGCGCGCTTAATAGCGGCTGAGCTCCATTGAAAATTGGATTTCTCGTGGGATCCCATCATTAAAAAATAAGGTCCGCGTTTCACTTATCCGTTTGATGACCCACTTACCCATCACGCGCCCTACGCTTGGACTAGATTTCCCACTTTCTTCAACATAGCCAAGCGTCATCGGCTCCCCTTTGGCGGCTTCATCTCTCATCATGTCTAACTGCTTCAAGCCGTTATCCACAATTTGCGGGAAGATCACCCCTTCAATGTTTAAGGTTTGCTCTCCTACGCCAATAAATTGCATCGGCGGAGAGTCCTTATCAGTCTGAGATTTGTGGGCTTCCCAGCGATATTGAGAATCGTACTGGAGCTTATTAAACGCTGCGGTGCTTACTGAAAACTTGTAGTCTCCCAGTTGCATCATATGTTTAGCATGATTAACTTTGCTCATTTAGTCCTCTATCGTTATGCCACTTGATTGTAATATCGAGCACTAAGCTCTTGCTCTGCTTGTTGCTGCTGCTGATCCAACATTTGCTTCACTTGCTGCGCAACTTCATAAGCCTGTTGGCCATCTTTTGCATTGACAGTAATATTGGCGTTCACCGTTACCGATGCAACGCCCGGTTGCGGCGCCGATGAATATTCAGATGCTTTATTCGCACTCACATTCAGTTGATTTAAACTATTTAGATCCGGTGCTTTAGCCTCATTGGTAGCTGATGTTTTGTCCTCGCTAAACCAACCTTTAATGGCATCACCAACCATGTTGTTGGTAAGGTAACCCGCCATAGGGGCCGCCATTCTCACATAGGGATTTTTGCTTTTTGACAGTGCACCAGATACCGCATCAGCAGAAAACATACCGCCCAGCGTGCTACCAATGCCAGCCGCTTTTTCTTTAACAGAAAGCCCATCATTATTGAGCGTTTCCCATACTGTGTGTGCGTTTAGCGCTCTACCTGCCAAATCACCCGCCTTGCTGACGCCGTGTATTTTGCTGGTAGTCATCCCTTGATTAGCAGCAAACGCAGCAGCCGTGCCGGTGGCCAAATTCAGCTCATTAATGACATTATTTTTAACAAAATCGAGCGCATTGTTTTTAGTTGCTTCACCACTTTGAGGCGTACTAATCGCAGCCGTTTTGTTGTCCGTTTGCGCAACGTTTTCATCGCCTTTTGATAACCAACCGCCGAGGGTGTCGCTAATTAAGCCCAGCGGCCCCATGGTGGCAAAACTCGTTGCGCTATCGAGCAAGCGCTCTGTCACCGAAGGGCTCGAGGTACCTGAAGCTGAGTCCTGAGCATCGTCAGAGAACCAACCACCAAGTTTGTCACCAAACCAACCTCCTATTGACTCACCGCCCATCGCGCCGAGTGCACCACCGACTAAGCCACCAATTGCTGTGCCAACCACAGGAACAACCGAGCCAATTGCCGCGCCTGCTGCGGCGCCCGCGAGTGCGCCGCCTGCGCCACCCGCAGCCGCTCCAACCTGAGTGGTTTTTTCTTTCTTCGTTAATGTGTCATCAGTTAATGCCGTGAATGCATCGAATGCCCCTAACGCCACGCTAAGCGGTGCAGCCGCACGCCCAAGTAACTTTTTAGACCCCTTGAATAACTGACCAAGTTTGCCACCTTTAGCTGGAGAGAAACTACCAAGCTTTTGATAACTAGCATCATTTGCAGCAGCCATCATTTTGACTTTTTTGGCTTTTGCTTTGGACTTTAGTTGCGATGCTTGATTATCTAACTGTGTTTTTACGCTAGGGGCTTTCCCGCCGTCTAACAGTTTCAAAGCGGGTTTATTGGCGCTTCGTTTGTTGATTTTGCGCGGCTTGTGCTCGCGATCCGCCGACGTTTCTTGTTTATCCGCTAGATTAGAAGACCTAGCTCGCTTGTTACGCTTTCTGCCTCGCTTCTTGCGTCCTTTTTTACGCGTAGATTTCTTCTTCTCAACATCACCTTCTAACTCAGCAAACGACTCGGATAAATCATCGCTAATACCGTCTAATCCAAACTCACCAAATAAATCTGGTAAGCTGTTGGTAAGTGAAGATAGATCTCCCTTGAGAACGCCTTTTAAATCAATATTGGAGAGTAGATCAGCGTGTTGCTCTAGTACACTTGCCGCATCGTTTAGCCCAAATGCATTTAACAGTTCAGGCCCTGCGCTTACAAGGGACTTGATGTCGCCCCCTAAAATCGCGTCGACATCCAGTTTTTCTAATGCCGGTAATGCGCCTTCGAGTACGCCTGCTGCACCATCTAACTCAAATGCCTTTAGTAATGAAGGACCTGCCGCCATAAGGCTCGATACATCACCGCTAGCAATTTGCTTGAGATTCAGTTGTTTTAAGCCAGGAACCGCAGCTTGTAGCTTATCCGCAGCATCGCCAAGTTCAAATGCTCTAAGTACTTCTGGTGCGGCATCCACTAAGCTGCTCAGCTCACCATCCATTAAACCCTTAAAATCGAGTTTTTCAGCGATAGGAAGAACTGAACCAAAAGCCTGTGACGCACCTTGCATATCCAATGCATCTAATAATGCCGGAGCACTTTGTAGCAACGACTGGATATCACCATCCGCAATTGCTCCTATGTCCAATTGTTGTAGCGCTGGCAAAGCCGCAGATACCGAGTTTGCTGCATCATCAAGTCCCGCCGCCTCGAGTAAATTTGGTAACGTTGCGGCCAACGACCCCAGCTCACCATTAGCAAGCCCGGCTAAATCAAGTTGTGCCAGCGCCGGAACTTCTTGTGCGAGAGTTTGGTTCAATGCCTTAAGATCAACGGCTTCTAGCAAGCTTGGCAAAGCCTGCTGCAAACTTTGCAAATCGCCTTGAATAAGTCCTGGAATATCCAATTGATTCACAGCTGGCGCAAACTGCGTTACCACATTTGCCGCATCGTCAAAGCCAAATTGAGTTAATAACGCAGGAGCAGCTTCTGTTAACGAACCAAGCTCTCCTTTGAGTACCTCTGCAAACTCAATATTGCTCAACAAACTGCCTGTTTCGAGCAGCTGCTTTGGCAAAGCAGCCAAATCTAAACTCGCTGTAAATTCCGGCAAAGCTTGGCCCAATGACGCTGCATCTAGGCAAAATTGCTGCTGAGCATCGGTTAGAGATTGGCTTTGCTTCGATGCATTTGTTGCCGCAGTCACGGCTGGTGCAACGGAAATTGCGTTAAAAAGTGAAGGAACGTGTTCTGCTAATGCCGCCAACTCAACTTGTACGATTTGGCTTGCGGCGCTGAAATCTAGTTCAGCAACCCGTTCAGACAAGCCACTTATCGCATGCTGTAAAGAATCGGGCAACGCCAACATGACTTGCTCAGCTTGCTGCACCAGCTGGCTACTAGGCACAGCATTTTCACCAGTGGCAGGTGCCTGAAACTCAGGTACTGAGAATGAAGCCTGTGGACTTAACACCGCGCTGGCATTAAGTTGAGTCATGATGGAGATTAATTGCTGGATCTGCGCACTAGTCGCTGAATTGGCATTGAGCTTTGCAACTAGACTACCTAAATGTGCAACTTGGTTAGCAAGCGAAGTTACCTGTGGCAACTTATTTTTGACTTTGTTCGCCTCTCGTGAACGAACCTGTTTACCTTGTTTTGTCATGGCGTTACCTGAGGAAAATAGAGAAAAGTGAAACGCTTTAGCTTAAGCTGAGGCCTAAGCTAAAGCGTCTAAAAGTATGGAAATGTGCCCCTTAAAGGGTTAAGGGGCGGTTGCGGTCATCGGTTTAGCCCGCTTCTGTCGCTTGTTTGTAATCAAGCGCTGCTTCAAACCACTCGATGAGTTCGTCTTCGGTCAGCGCGTTGAGTTCGGCCAAGCCCCAGCCAGTATATTTGGCCAGGGCGATAACCATGGCTTTTAAGCGCTTTGGCGGGACACGAGAAAAGCTTGTAGCGTTTCTCGCAGCTTCACAAAATCACTCCAATCAAGCTCTTCGATGATATCTGGAGAAACTTCGCATAAGTGCGAGAAATAACGAATTTCGCTTTCAGACTCGCTGATATCCGCTCTATCCACCATTAACCGATCGCGTACTTTTGGTCGTCTCATTGTCAGTTCTGCATACTCATGCCCATCGACCGTAATTGGGAATGCTAAGGTAATGATTTCTTTCATGGATTAAGCTCCGATTGCTGCGCGAAGTGCTGCCATTTGGTCCTTACCATTAACGGTACGAACGTCGTTGTATAGGTCAATTTCGTAAATTACATCTTGACCGATCTGTAGTTTGTACTTCTGAATTGCATATTGCAGCGTTAGCTTAGCTTCCTCGCCGTCTTTCCAGCTGCCCATATCCACTTCTTTGAAGAAGCCTTCAAGCGTTACCACTACGGGCACTGGCGCTTCGCCTTGCGCTTGGATAGCACCACGAGCCGTTAATGGCGTTGTTGCACCGCTCCAATCGCCAAGTAGCTTCATCATGTCAGCGTTGTATTCAAGTAACGTGATTGTGCCTTCTAGCTTTTCAAGTTGGCCAACATCAAGCTCAACCGGCGCTTGGAAACCCGACGTCACTTCGCGAGTTTTTACGGTTACTTTTGGTAGCTGGATTTCATCAGCGATACCTAGATAGCCTTTACCGTCTACAAACAGCTTGAATTTTTTAAGAATTTTTGGAGAGATTGCCATTATACGATTTCCTCTAGGTAGTTGTTAGTTAGAATACTCTTGAAGGTGATGTGCTCAGCCGGTGTTGGCGGCGTGAAGTCAAAGCTAAAATACACTTTACCCGCTTGAATATTGGCCGGTGTGTTTAACTCTTCATCAGCCCAAATTTGACCGCCAAGAATTGCACCT
The DNA here is from genome assembly GCF_005886535.1 of Pseudoalteromonas sp. S2755. Lineage (GTDB taxonomy): Bacteria > Pseudomonadota > Gammaproteobacteria > Enterobacterales > Alteromonadaceae > Pseudoalteromonas. The sequence continues at coordinate 7,153 of NZ_PNDS01000073.1, read as the reverse complement.
TGTGCTTTTAAGCTATCTAGGTATGACTGAACACTTTGCGTAACATCTTCGATGTAAGTTTTGGTGATATTGCGGTCAACCGCCCACATGTGCGCACGCAGTAGTGAGTCGTTGATCATATCTGCGGTACGTACCACTGACAGGAATGCCCATTTAGGGTCGTCAGAACAAGTACGGTTACCCCAAAGCTTAAAGCCGTTTTGACGAATGATGGTCGACACTTCTTTTTCGTTCAGCATATTCGCACGTGCGTTAGCATCGCCCAGCTGGAAGTCGATAGGACGTGCAGTTGCCACAATACCGTTCATATTGGTATTACTTGGGCTCCACCAAAAGCCTCGGTCGTTGTCCGACTTAGCAATCATGCCCGCAACACGTGCACTTGCAGGTTCAACTTCTGCTTTACCATCGCGGAATACTTTGACATGAGGGTCAACAACGAACACACGGCGCGAACCAAAGTCAGCACGATATGTTTTTGCATCCTCATCGTTTGTATTTGGACCATCTGCAATGATAACCGCACGAAGACGCTCAGCCACGTTCACAAGTTCTGTGATAACTGGGTTACGATTACCTTCAGGGCGTTGATGCGCATAACCTGGCGCTACAAGAATACGTGGTGTTACGCCAAGTACTGACTCAGCACCAAGAAAAGCTTGTACACCTTCATAAGAACCGTCTGCTGCCACACCGCCAACCATGTTCGACATGATTGCCGCTTCATCAGCACCATCGACACGAACCACAACAACTACCGCACCAGCTTGGTCAAAAATACCGTCCATTGCCGCAGGCAGTGTTCCTTCTGTACCCAACGGTGCAGCTTCAGCACGTTTACCAGCAACCAATACAGGTGTGTTAAGTGGAAACTTTTCTGGATCTGCACTAGGTGCGGTACCAATCACACCAATTACTGAGCTTTTTACTGTTTTGATTGGACGCGTGCCGGATTGCGCCTCAATGACTTCTACACCGTGTAGAAATTTTGACATAGTTATCTCCTTTAAAGACATGTCAGTTAGAGAATAAAAAAGGCCATACAAGCTGCCTTGTATGGCCCTAATAACTTCATATAGATTAGAGTTTGTTGACCTTATACCTAACGGATAAGGTGAATAAAAAATGACTTAGATTTGGATACCCTCGATGGTGACAGGCTCCCCGTTGATTAAATACAATCCTTTTATTTCGATAGACAACTTGCCCTCTCCTGCTGGGTGTACTGCAACACCATCAAGTTGAAAGCGTGGCTCCCACTTCTCAAGTGCATTGGCGATGGTCATAGTGATATCCCCCACCAAAGAGTGAGAAAAAGGCCTATCTACAAGCTCATATAAGCCGCAGCCATAATCGCGCCGCATCACTCGGCTCCCAAGTGGTGTGGTCACAATATCGCGAATACTCTGTTTTAGATGCTCAACACCACCTAGCGGCTTGCCCGTTTTAGCATTCATTCCTATCATGACGACTCCTTAAGTCACTTTGTAAATTCCCGCGCTGGAGCCTCCTGATACAGGAACCTCCGCAGCCTGAGTCATGTGTTCAACTACGGCTTTAGCAATCGCAGTAGCCAGTTTGCCAGCTCCTGCATGCGCACCTGCCAACACAAACCCCTCAGCTTCAAGCTCCGCTTTGATCATGTTTTCTAATGCGTTTGCATCTAATGCCATGTCACTTCCCCGCTGTAACTGTAGATGAGCCGTCACCATGTGGACTGCCAGTAAAATGACATACATGTGCCGTAGTCACACAAGGTGAGCCACCATTTAAGGCAATACTTGCTCCTTCAACACTGACGTCCCCCCCCGCTTGAACAGAAGCACTTCCATCACATTTCAAAGTTGCATCTTTTGCACTCAACACGGTCGCATTAGCTTGTGTTTCTACTCGGATATCTTTGGCTGTTGTAATATTCAGCGTCCCTGCAGAAAGCACATCCACAGTGGCATCCGCTCCTTGAATATCAATCAGATAACGATGGCTCTTTCGGTCATACGTGATTGAGCTGCCATCTTGATATTGAACCTTATGAACATCAGGGCGATTTTCAGGCGTTACTCCCAATTGTTTTGGCGCAAATTTTTGACTATACAAGCTGCCAAGTACGACTCCCTGAGAAGTATCTCCACAGGGAGATAACACCATCACTTGCTCACCAACTGCAGGTGCTTGCCAAGTCATATCATGAGCAGCTTGCGCCGTTAGCCAAGGTAACTTTGCCGTGATCCAATCACCCATTTTGACCTTGACGGTCGCCGTTTCGTAGTCCACTTCATGCACCGTTCCTAGGCTAATTAACTTAGTAAGACGCTGCTGTAAGTCGGACATGGCTAAGTCTGAAAAATGTTGATTGGCTATCACGCTATCGGTCCTTCTTCTGGGGCTTTGTAAATTAAGCGATGCTCGCCACCATGCGGGCCAAGGTACACTTCTGTCACCTCAACACCGGACTCCTCGGGGTACTCAACTTGGTAGTAAAACTGCCAAGTTAGCGTCGCCTTAGCGAGCATTGAATTGACTTGGTTGCTATAACTAAAACTGCTTTTTTCGCAAATAAAGTGTTGCCAAGGGACGGGCGTTTCGTCCTTTATAATCGAAGTCTCAGCGGCACTGACCAAGTTATCCAACCGCGCTATCAACGCCGAGGGTTCAGCCTCTTCAAGCGCCAGTTCAAGCTGCAACGTCATTACTCGTCTGTCGAGTGCATTTGGGCTCAGGTTTTTATTGTACGCAGGCCCATAAGTCACGCCTTTGTCGGCGCCCTTCGCTTGCAGTTCACTGGCTTGTCGCTCAGCGATTGGGATTAGGGTAAGCTGTGCACGCTCTGTTAAATCCGGTTGTGACTGGCTTGCTTTGAGTAAATCAACTTGAGCAAGCTCAGACAGACCGGCACTCAGGCACGCCAACACCTTAGCTATCAAGGTTTGTCGATGCATAGTTGTGCTCTCAAATTATAAATTGGCTAGATTAAATAGCCGAAGATGGACGAAACGCCCGAAAGAAGGTTAGAGATTTTAGAGTTCAGGTTTTACCGGCCAAACGACCTGATCCGGAGATTCAAAACTTTGAGGTAAATCTCGCAAAGCCTGACGATAGTCTTTTAAAGACTGAGGTACTTGACCATCCATTTCTTGATACTTTAATGCCATCCAATCCGTAGCTCTGAGGTAGGCATCACGCAAAGCTCGTGTTGTTTCCCATTCATCGAATTCAGTTCCTTCAATGCTCACTTGATCTAACATTTTTAGTTCTCCCAACTTGGTTGTGTATGAGTAATCCGATCGGCACAAGGTTGACCATTACTTGATGTGTACTTTCCACTCACAGTAACCGCCTTAGTTGCTCCACAATGATAACGCGTATCTACTTTCATGGTGATCCGAGCTAGCCCACTGTACCCTTTACCAATTTTTCTAAAATAGATTGGGATCGTAGCCCCTTCCAAATCTTTAGAAATTTCAATTTCTTGAGCCTCGTTATCTGGCTCTGAAATAAACAACTTCAGAGCACCATTCCTAGATACTTTTTTAATTTCAAGCTGACCCGATACACAGTCATGATATGACGTCCCCGTAAACTGAATTTGATCTGCATAGTGAGGTGAGGCGAACATGCCCCTATGAGCCATAATGAAGTCCAACTTAAAATAGTCGCCTTGTCCACCAAAGCCACCATTGCCAGAAAACTCTAGCATGTTTACGTAATATGGAGGCTTAGGTGTACCACATCTTGGAAAATCAGAATCCGGCCCTGTTGCATCTCCATCATAGGAGCCCGAGTCCAAGTAAGATCTATAGAAAAAGCTTTTTTCACTACCATTTACAGTAACTGGCAAACCGTTAATTTCTTGAGTATATTGACCTTTCCATTGATTAAACTGTTCTTCGGCCTGTTCTAATTGATTATTAATACTCGTAATTTCACCCGCTACTACATTTTTAGTATGCGTCACCGTTTCCGATAAAGTACTTTGAATAATCCCAACCTGATCTTCAACAGTTTGGCACAGTGCATTGGCACGTGTGGCAACCTGGCTCAGGCGCTCCGTCATGGTTAAATTGTCATTTGACATAGTGTTTCCTTATTGATGCTCAAGATTGGTTAATCTAATTTCTTGATTGGTTTGGCGGTTCATGGTGTCTAGCTGTACCGTCGTCACGTTGGCAAGTTCTGCGTTAAATAAGCCATGGAATGCTGCTACGCGATTATCTAGCCGAGCGGCATGTGTTGTATCTAATCGTGCCACTTCACTGGTGAGCAATTGTTTCAGCTCACTTAGCGCTGTTTCCTGTTGTTGCAAACGAAATTCTTGCTTGATTTGCCGATGCATCGTATCGAGCTGCGTAAGCGTCATTTCGGCCAGCTCTTTGTCAACAATCAGATTAAGATTGTCGACCCCCAGCTTTACCTCGATACTCTCACTAGGCAGTTGTGCCAAACTTAACGTTAACCACTGTAGTACTTTGACGTCAGGTGTGCGGTAGCCAAGTGTGGTGTTGGCTTTTGAATAAACCCCCAGCAAAATCAGCTCCGGCTCACCGCTTGCGTCTACTTCGCCGCTATCTAAATAAACGCCAATTTCTCTGATAGCATATTCAAGTGGTGCGTCGAATTTGCCTGCAATTTTAAGGCTCGTACTTTCACCGTCTTGATAGTCGCTGTCGGCAATCGCTACACGCTCTTTAAGGCTGCGTAGCTCAGTTTGATTTTGTGATGGCGTATAAGCAGCATCGCCAAACGCCATATGGCTGATTTGCCCCTTAAAGCCTCGCGCTTGAGCGCTGAGCAGGGCATCAAGTCCCGCATGGGTAAACTGCAGCGTTAGTGCAGACATTAAGTCGCTCCTTGTAAATGATAATGTTGATATTGAAGTCGGTGCATACCACTGGCGAGTACCACTCCTTGCATTAACTCATCAGGGTGAACGCCCAATCCTTGGCCGGTATGCATTTGTGCATTCAGCTGTTTTGCAACCGCAAGCACACCTAAACTTACCTGCGTTTCATTTGGTAAAACGCCTGTGCCTTCGGTATTTAACATTTGATAGCCATAGTGATTTATATGACCACATGCCCCTAATGCGGCTTTGCCTTGCTCAGGTTTTACCCCTAACCCCAACACTTGGGTATTGCTCAGACTCAAAGGCGCTTTGCCAAGACCTGCCGCACCAATTTGCTCTTTAAGCGCAATACCCAATTGTAAATCAACATGGATAGCACCGCGTTTCACTGCGTTTACCACACGGCGAATACGTTTGAGCATCTGGGAGGTCAACAGTCCTTGTTGTCGGTCGTCCAAATTCTGATTAATAAGCGCCCAGATCTGTACAGTACCAGGCAAACCATCGGTCTGCTGCCACCATTCCTTGATCTCGGTTTCAATATTGAGACTATCGAGCGCTTTTTGTAGCGCAAATGGGGTTCCCTTGCACTGATGAACCGTGAACGCATCCGTAATGACTTGGCGTTTAATCGCCACAGGCCAATGTTCATCCCACTCATCCACTGAGTAGTTCCACGCCAAAAAAGGCAGTAAAGGCTCAGGGCAAAGCTCGGGTTGCCAAAGACTCGTTAAGAGCAGCCGTGTATCGTTCAGTACACAAGCATCACGCAATTGGGCTCGTGCTTCATCATCCTTGAGGGAGAGCCCACTTAGTCCGACACTTATCGCTAGCCGCTCAAGTGCATCTCTTGGGAAAAACACTTGAGAATAAATAATTGGCAGCAGCTTGTTGCTTGATAAGCGTTTAAGTGCGCTGCGTAAATCAAGACAATCGACCTCCGTCAACGAGAGATAACGCGCAATTTCCACTAGCTCATCATCGCTGCGCTGCTCAAGTTTTAAGGCCGCTAATAAGCCTGCTCGGATAGTTCGAGGCTTGGCTTGCAGCTCTGCTAACCACTGCTCCAGCGTTGACGCATTATGAGGTAAAAGCTTAGTCATCCTGCCCCCTCACCTTTACCCGCAAATCCATTTGCTGACAATACGCCACCTCAATATCTAGAGGTATAATGTCTTCACTTGGCGACTCCAACCTAATATTTTCAACACCGGATAAAAACAGAGCATTGCTAATGCCCGCTCGCGTGATCTGCCGACCAAGCTGACGCCTTTCTGTTAAGTAAGCGTCAAGCGCGGCTGAGGCACTGTCCACAATCACCCCAGGCGACGGGCCTGGTAAAATCTCAAGTTCCGCTGCAATGTTAAACGACAATATCTGTGGCTGCTTGATTGTGACTCTATCGCCAAGCGGTCTCACTTTAGAGACTTCAGGCTGAGTTGACGATTCAGGGGTAAAGGCGACGTGTAATTTATTCAGCAGCTCCGCGCTTAGTGTACCTTTCCCTATTCGACTCAAGGCGGTTAGTTCTATTTCACATGGCCTCGGACTATGAACTTGCACATCGCAAATCTCATTACTCACCGACAATGCATGAAAGCGATAAGAGGCCGCGCTCCCTGCGGTATTCAGTCCATCAAACGCCAGTTGCGTTCTCGCTCTTAAACGCTCATCATCCTCATTCCCAAGCCTTGCAACATTAAACCTCGCTGCGATTGCGTCTAAATCACTCCCTGAAGCACTCGCGAGCAAGTTCGCTTCTATCGCATCATTTAGCATGCTTTGCTGAGTCAGTCCTTGATATGCCATGACTTCCAACAATTTAGTTAGCGGTTCACTTTCCAAGTTTACTACCTCTTGGAGTGCGCTATCCTTTTGCAGCAATGCTTGCTTTAATGCGTCTAGACGCTGCTCAAAGTTTAAGGGTTTTAATACTTTAGGAATGGGCAACTGCGATAAGTCCAACCGCTCAAATGCCATCATCACCTCCTCGCTTTGCGCCATAAAAAAAAACCCACAGCAAACACTTGCTTGTGGGTCTTGGAGATTGGAAACCTGTGTGCTTGTTAACTTTCTCAAGCATAGGTCTATCTTACTGGTTTTTAGGGAGTAAAACAGGTCAATCCTGACCGGTTGGAGACATATAGTAAATTCCTAGTCCCACTCTAGGGCGAGAGCATACTTCGTTAACGACCATTAACCGAAGATAAGCTCTGCCCTCGGTGCTTAAGACAACTCACTCAACTATAGGCTCATCAGTCCAGAGACCTTCTCTTCATTAAAGTCACAACTGGTTAAACGATATTCAAC
>NZ_PNDS01000072.1 GCF_005886535.1 Pseudoalteromonas sp. S2755 | reverse complement strand
CTTAAAAATTTCTTATATAGAACAACTAAGTAGCAAAATTTTTGCCTTGCCTATATGGATGTAGGTACCTTGGCGATAGCAGGACGCGGTAGCGGTGTTATCGACAAGATTTTCTTGCCTCAAAATAGAGCACTTAATTCAGCAAATTGGTATTACTTCCTGAACAGCCGCCTAGTTCGTCGTTGTTTCTACATGACCTAGTTGTTTCACAAGCCGTATCTGGGCAGGGAATTGGTGCCTTGATGATTAAACACTTAGTTGAGTTGGCGAACCAAATGGGGTACTGTCGCATTCGGCTCGTGGCTGTACAAAATAGCGTAGGGTTTTGGCTTTGTTCCAAAGCCAATTAAGATATGCAAAAGTTATGGTGAAGATGCGCAGCTGATGGAAATGAAAGTGTAAGGTGCGCCAGCTAAGGTTGGGAGTCATGAAAGTAGCCATACGGTAATTTAAGATGATTAAAAAAATAGTAATTATATTCTCGCTGCTGTTTGCATCTAGTCACGGCAGTGCCGATGAATTAAAGCCATTCACAAGCGATGGCTGTAGTGCATTTCCTGATGGTACTTTGGCACAAAATGAACTGTGGTTGAGCTGTTGCACGGCACACGACCTTGCCTACTGGAAAGGTGGTACCGCTATAGAGCGCGAAAATGCCGACATTGCCTTGCAAAAGTGTGTTGCTGCGGTAGGTCAAGAAGAAGTGGCAACCTTGATGTTAGCGGGTGTGCGACTTGGTGGGTTGCCTTATTTTCCTACGCCATTTCGTTGGGGCTACGGGTGGTCTTATCCTAGACGCTACGCCGAATTGACCGCTGAAGAGATAGAGCAAGTAAATAAGCACATGGCAAAACTAGCATTAGATAAAAAATAAATTGACGCAAAGTCAAATTCTGTATATTTTCTCCGCGATGTTTCAATGAGGGCCATACAGTCAACTCGTCAACCCAATATTAGGCAGATCCTCACATGCATTAAGTGCCTGTGATTTTAACCTTTTGTTCTGAATTTGGGAAACGGATAAGACTGCATCAATCGCTGTTTATAGCTGACGCTGCGTCCCTTTTTTCCGCTGCTCAAATTCCTTTGATTTGGGAAGTTCGCATGGCTGAGCCAAGTGCAATTAGCATCATTCCCCCAGTCGTCGTATTGACGCTTGCAATTATCTTACGTCGTCCTATCTTGTCCCTTGTTTTAGGGGCGCTTGTAGGACTCGCATTGTTAGACCCTGCCACCGTGTTGGCAAATTTTGCTGATGCTTCGCTAAAAGTGATGGGCGATGAAACTATCGGCTGGCTTATTCTAGTGTGTGGTACGTTTGGAGCTTTGATAGCGCTGTTGGTGCACACGGGCGGTGCCTTAGCATTTGGACGTAATGCACTGAAAATGGCAAAAGGGCCAAAGTCGTCTTTGCTTATGACCTATTTTTTAGGTGTGATCATTTTTATTGATGACTATCTTAATGCGCTGACGGTTGGTGAGACGATGCGTCGTGTTACCGATAAGTTTAAGATTTCTAGGGAAATGCTTGCCTATGTAGTGGATTCAACCGCTGCGCCTATCTGTGTTTTAGTACCACTTTCGACTTGGGCGGTGTTCTTTGGTGGTTTGTTGGTTGATAACGGTGTCGCGGGAGAAGGACAGGGGGTCAGTACCTATATTCAGGCAATTCCATATATGCTGTATGCTTGGGTGGCCGTAATTATGGTGCCACTGGTGATACTTGGTATTGTGCCACTATTCGGCCCAATGAAAAAAGCAGAGCTTGCAGCTAAACAAGGACAACCTGCGCTTGAACAGGTTGATTTGGAAGAAGTACATACACCGGATCACTATGCTGCAAAAGCCATTGAGCAGGAGTTTGAACAAGCCGACACTCAAGGTAAACTGGTTAACTTTTTGGTGCCTATTGGTTTGCTGGTGGCGTTTACGGTGTATTTTGACATTGATGTATGGAAAGGCTTGTTAGCGACTTTGGCAGTAACCATGCCATTTTATATGGTGCAAAGGTTGATGCCGCTTGCAGACATGCTTGAGCAAATGATCAATGGTTTCAAATGCATGCTACCCGCGATAGGAACGGTTATCGCCGCATTTATCTTTAAGGATGTGTGCGATCAGCTGCTATTGCCACAATATGTGATAAATGTGCTGAGTCCTTATATGACGGCCGGTTTGCTGCCTGCGATGGTGTTTTTATCTATGGCTATTTTGGCCTTTGCAACAGGCTCGAGTTGGGGGATCTTCGCCGTGACTATTCCTATCGTGATGCCATTGGCCGTTGCTGTAGATGCTAATATTCCTCTGGTGATAGGCGCATTGTTATCGGCATCATCATTTGGAAGTCAGGCATGTTTCTACTCGGATTCTACGGTATTGGCAGCCCAAGGCTCAGATTGTAACTTAGTCAGTCACGCCATCACTCAGCTACCTTATGCGTTGATTGCGGCTGCGATTGCCTTTGTTGGCTTCTTGATCATTGCATAATCGCAAGTAGGTTTTTAGGGTTAGTTCTGCTAACCCTTCAAAGCTAACTTCCCAAAATACTTGCTGTTTTACTTACTCTATTGCATAAGCCTTGCTAGGCTATATAACCAGACTCTCAAAGTGTAAGGATAGTAATGTTCACACCTCGCAAGTTGGCCGAAAATTATCGCGAACTGATAAGTAGTATCGGTTTCTACCCCTCTTTACTTGCAGTTGCATTTTTTGTTTTCGCGCTCATAACCACGGCACTTGAATATGCAGCTCCTATCAATAGCTTTAAAGAGCTTATAGCGATTGTACTGGTCGACAGTGAAGAGAATGCACGAACCATCTTAAGCACGCTCGTGGGGAGTATCATCTCATTGACGGTATTTAGCTTTTCAATGGTGATGATTGTGCTGAATAATGCCAGTGCAGGGTTGTCACCTAGAGTACTGCCGGGCCTTATCACCAGAAAGTCGCACCAGCTGGTATTGGGGTTTTATCTCGGGAGTATCATTTATGCCATCATTATGCTGATAAACATTCGTGGCGTGGGCAATGGTGAAACAGGGATCCCTGCGTTAGGGGTTTTATTTTCGCTGGTGTTTGGATTGATCTCTTTAGGCTTTTTTGTGTTTTTTATCCATTCAATCTCCCGCGCCATACAGGTCGATAATGTGCTAAATGACCTGTTCAACAATACCAAAAATGAGATGAAGAATATTATCATCAAACAGCAAGAGCAGCCTTTTGATAACTTTCCTGACTTCTCAAGTTGGCATAACCTACCCAGCACAGAAGAGGGGTATTTTAAGGGAGTACACAGTGACAAACTGTGTGCGTTGTGTGAGCAACATGACTTAAAAATATATATTGCAGTTAAACAAGGGTTTTTTACCGTTAAAGGCTACCCGTTTCTTAAGTGCAACAAGGATCTTAGCGAAGATGAGGCACTACATGATGCGTTACTTAGCTGTTTTATTTTTTATGTTGAAGAGTACATCAGCGACCATTATCGCTATGGCTTAACACAAATCTCGGAGATTGCAGTGAAGGCCATGAGCCCAGGCATTAATGACCCCGGTACTGCGGTAAAGGCGATTGATATGCTGAGTATTTTACTTATCCAGCGTTTGGATATTTGCGATGTGAACTACTCCTTTAAACACGCTAAAAATGAGCCGCTTTTATATATTCACGAAGCATCTTTTGATGAATTACTGCATGATAATTTTACTCCGATAAGAAACTATGCAAAGACCGATGGCTATGTCATGGTTAATGTGTTGGAAGCGTTTAAAAATATACTGTTTCGCTCAAGTGCGGATCTACACGCGACGGAAAGTTTGTTTAATTACCTAGAGGCCATCATCGACGATGTGCGTAATACCATCACTAACCCGTTTGACCGTCAACGGATCATTGAAATGCTCGAGGCCATTGAGAAAATCAATGGCGACAAAGGAGAAGCGCTTATTACACAATTTACACGAGAATAAGCGTGAACCTTTTTAATTCAGCGCAAGCTTAGCAAGACCGGCGGCAATGGCAGAAAGAGAGAGTAGTCTCAGTAAAATGATAGCAATATCAGAGCTGCCGCCTGCAGACGTATTTCGATAAACTAAGGGATAGTCAAAGAATATAAACAAGTAGAGTAAGTCGAAAAAACCGATCCGGGTGCCATTGAGTTCTACTTTTGTACCATCTTTTAATAAGATTTCGGCAAAGCATAAATTGGCCGTGGTTTTTATTCTTCCGCCTTTGCGGTCGTTCAATAGCAAGTAATGAAAGGTGATTTCAGTAATGTCTTCTCTAGCAATTTTTTGCGTACCAGTTACCTTTGTTTTTATCGCTTTGGGCGAAATGGTTAATTGGTTTTTCGACACGTCCATCACCCATTGAGAGCCAAAGCCAAATTTTTTGTACAGCATGACTCTTTTAGTAAAGAAAATAATTAAAAATGCGATTAAACAAGCAGGAAAAGCAATATAGCGTGGGTACTCACCATCAATAAACGACGCTGTAATCGCCAAGGCAAAGACGAGTAATGCAAATAAAAACTCAGCCCCACCGGAAAGCATGCCCAGCGCTGCGATAGATTTGAGTGACACTCGCGACTCATCGTTCAACTCATTTTTGTTTTTTAGAGTCACATATTTGAACCATACTTTATCCGTGAGTGATAAATCGAGTGTGTGTTTAGCTAACGACATAGGGCACTTCCTTGGTAGTAATAAAAGCAATTATCCTGATCTCTTTATATCGCATTTTCATTAAAATTGGAACTTTTTCAACTGGTTGCGTTGTATTTTAACCAAGAGGTTGATACTTTTTTAATCTTCAATTGGTAAAGTTATGGGAACGCTTGGGAAACCGAAAATATGATCCAGAAATTAAACAATCGCGATGAGTTGGTGGCGATAGAGATTTTCAATGTGTTTCAACGCTCATACAAAGTAGAAGCAGAGTTAATTGGGGCGAGTTATTTTCCGCCTTTATCTCGAACGGTAGAAGATATATGCAGCGCGACGACTCACTTTTATGGATATTTTGAAAATCAAAATCTTGCCGCAGTCATTGAAATTGTCATTGTTGAGAAAATGCTAAAAATAGATAGCCTGACTGTCGATCCCAGTTATTTTCGCAAAGGGATTGCGGGTAAATTACTGAATTTTGCTTTAACGGAGTTTGATGCTGCAAAAGTGATTGTTGAAACTGCGACCGCAAATGCACCTGCGATAAAATTGTATAATAAGCATGGTTTTGTTGAGTCTAAACGTTGGTTGCCCGCACATGGCATTGAGAAAGTAGCACTGGCGGTGGATGTTTGTAGCCAGTACTCAAAATATTAGTAAGTTCGTTCTTCCCAATAAATTTATCTATGTATGTCATAGTGTTGGCATATCAATGACGCCTAGATGACGCAATAATAAGGAAGATCTCCAGTTATAGTTTCACCAATGATATAGAGGAGATCAAAAATGGAAATGCAAATAAATAAACAACTTATAAAATCGAAAAGAGTAGAGCGGGCGTGGAGTCAATCCGAATTGGCACAGGTTTCTGGGCTAAGTCTGCGAACCATACAACGTATCGAAAAGTCAGGGACGGCATCGCTCGAGTCGATAAAAGCACTTGCAGCGGTTTATGAAGTTAAGGTGATAGAAATTCAAAATCAGCCTAAGCCAAAAGGTGCCAAATTAACACGCAAAGCTGCGGCATTTTTTGCTGGTACTGCTGTGATGGCTGCAAGTGTTTTTACCTTAACGGCGTCAGCTAAGCCCGTGATGGTTGACCTTATGCTAACCTCTCAGGGACAAACGCTGGCTGATATTCAGGTTTTGAATGAAGAAGGCGCATTCAGCGAGATTGTATTTTCAGATAAGCTAAAAATTCGCCTCACCTCAAAAATTGAGCAAGAAAACCAAGTGAAAATAGTGACAGAAATCTACAGCTTATCTTCTGAGGGTCAAGTCCTTATCGCTGCCCCTAGTGTTACGGTTCAACATCAAAAACAGGCTGAAGTACACTTTGATGGTTATCAGCTCTCGTTGTCACCAAATCTGTAATGCAAAAAGCTCAGTAAGTTAGAGCAAACTTACTGATTTTTTTTTTCTGATTATTGAGACAAAGACATAACCACATTAAACAAGTCGGTATAAATTGTCATGTAAACTTGATGTTACCCAATGCTTGGTATGTTATATTGTATCTAAATTGGTGCAAGGTTTATTTTATGATCACAATAACGGATGGACCACTTCATCTTTACCAAGTGGAGCAAGGTGGTATTTTAGTTACAGGCATTTTGACCGAGCTCGACGTTTCAGCGGTACCTGAGCAAGCAATTCTGCCTCACGAGTCGGTTTCGGTTACTCATGCTATGGCGCTGAAAAAGCGTGTTCAGAGCGAGAAGTTGCTGTTACCCCCATGTCTTTTGGTCGGAAAACTTGACTTGGATGAGGTGCGATGGCAAGCGGAATGTGTTGAAACTGCGCAGTGGTACAGTGATTGCGGTGAGTGTACTCATCGCCTCTATGCTGTTGAAAATCGTCACGTGCTACAAGAATTCAGGCAACAAGTCTCAATACACCAACAATGGTTAATTGCTGATGGACATCACAGGATGTTTGCTGCTTGCCAACGTCATGCGCCCCAATCTCGGATGATGGCATGGTTAGTTCCACAGCAAGATGCGGTGATAACGAGTTTCGCGGTGCAGGCATCTTACACACAAGCTGTAGATGTGACTAAACTCAAACAACACCTGAGCGATTTTGATATCTGTGAATCCTCGGAGACTGAGGCCGATTATACTATTTGGTTGGGGAAAGCAGCTTTATGTTTTGCTCTCCAACGCGCGATAAGCGATTCTTATCTTATTCAGACCCAGTTGCGCAGAGCACTGCAGGCACTGCCAGCGTTTGAGGAGCTGTGGTCTAAAAATAAAATTGAGCTAAGTGATGACGCTCATGTTGTAACCGCAATCTGTCGCGCTCCCAAAATTGAAGACATCTTTGCTGCTGCCAAAGCAGGCAAGTACTTTCCAGAAAAGTCGACCTTATTTACTCATAAGGCCGACAGCCAAGTACTTTACCATTTAAATCAGCAGGCAGCTTGTGCTTAAAAGCCCTCGTAGAGGGCGATACTTACAACTGTTTAAATGCTTCAAGCACCCTCAGGTTTTGCTCTGGCAGTCCAATGCTTACTCTCACAAAATGATCAAAACCTGATTCCAGCCAAGGTTTTATCATTATTCCTTGTTGCAGCAGCAAAGATGCGACATGCGCAGACGGCTGCTTGACATCAATAAATAAAAAGTTGGCTAGACTCGGTGCGACAAAATAACCCTGCTCAGTGAGAGCGGCGCTGAGTTTTTCCCTTTCGCGATTCGTTTGTGTGACCGTGTCTGCCAAATATGAGGGATCTTGTAGTACCGCGATCGCTGCAAGTTGTGCTAGTCGATTTACATTATAAGGTGTACGTACGCGGTGCAGATAATCCGCCAATTGGGCATTTGCCATTACGCCGTAACCCACTCTAAGTCCTGCAAGACCATAGGCTTTGGAAAAAGTTCGTAACACTGCGTAGGGACGAGGCTGTGTTTGAAGTAGCGTTAAGCTGTCAACAAACTGTTCATGACCTTGTGCATATTCGCAGTATGCTTCATCAATGACGATAACCGTATTGAGCGGACAAGCATCAATAAGGCGCTGCAAATTATTGGCATCAAACGTACAACCTATAGGGTTGGATGGGTTAGCAAGCATCAGCATTTTTAAGTCTGGGTGATGTGCGATAGCATCGAGCCAATCATCAATTCGATAGGACAAATCGCTTTGCATCGGCACCTCTAGTACCTTTGCCCCCATCATATTGGCGTAAATCCCATGAAGCGCAAAGGTAGGCTTAGCCACTAACACTTTATCACCTCGACTGAGAAAGGTTTTGCAGAGCATTGAGAGTACATCCTCAGAGCCATTGCCGAGTACAACTTGTTCTCTGGCAACGTTAAGTTTAGTAGCCAGCTGCTCGTTTAGCGCTGTGCATTGGCTGTCTGGATAGCAGCTAGTGGTATGCAGCTGTGCTTTAAAAGCATTAAGCGCTGCAGGACTTGGCCCTAAAGGGTTTTCATTCACTGAGAGGTTTATCATATTGGGGTGGAGATTACGCGCTGCTGCTTGCTCAATGGTTTGTCCCGCACCATAGGGCGGTAGTGCAATGACTTCCTTGCGGGCTGGGTTTGGCATTGTCGTTGTCATGCGTTTTGCTCCTTGAGTGATGTGGGCTCAAGCAAACGATTAGCCCTATGATTAAAAAGCCAGATCTCAGATAGCGCTGTGACCGCAAGGCCTAACATTAAGGCGTACCAAACGCCTAAAATCCCCAAAGAGAAAAACTCTTGAAATAACCACGCACCGGGAAGACCAATACACCAATAACCAATTAAAGACAGCATTAGGGTGCTTTTAACATCGCCAAGTCCACGCAGGATACCGAGCCCGATATTTTGCCATGCGTCAAAAAATTGCAAAAAGGCAGCAATAACGAGTAGCTCTATGGCAATAACAACGACGTCGGAGTTTTGTAATTCTTCTGCACTTAAAAATGGCAGCAGTACAAATTCGGGTACGAATAAATAGATTAAGGCGAAAACAGACATGACCGCTGCACCGCAAATAATGCCCAAATTGCCGATGCGTTTCGCATGGTGAAAGTCCCCCGCAGCGTTAGCTTCGCTGATGTAAATAGAACAAGCAGATGAAATGCCGGCAGATACCATAAATACGATGTACACCATTTGGCTTACCACGTTGTGGGCGGCTAACGCATTAACGCCGAGTGTTGCCACAAATAACGCAAGCACGGTGAAAAACCCAGCTTCAAGTCCGTAAGTTGCGCCAATTGGTACGCCCATTTTCCATGTTTTGCTAAGTGCTTCGCGGTCGGTTTGCCAAAACTTTATAGTGAGGTAGGGGCTGAGTACGTCATCGCGCTTGGCAAATAGTATAAACAGCAGAAACGATAAATACAGCACGATGCACGTGGCTGCCGCAACCCCCACAAACCCGAGTTGTGGTAGACCAAATTGACCAAAAATCAGGCCATAATTGAGCACGATAGTGAGTACAACAGATACACCCGTTATCAACATCAATGGTCCTGGCCTTTTCAATCCAACACTAAAATGCCGTACGCTTTGAAACCAAAAACAAGGTAATAGGCCCAAAGCGACAACGGTTAAATATTGTGTCGTCAAATTTGCTATCGACTCGGAGGTACCGATAAATCTTAAAAATGGCTCTATGGCAAACATCGCGGCGGCAAATAGTAGACCCAAAAATGTTCCGATAAGCATGCTGGCGTTAAAAAGAGGAGTGATCTGATCTAGTTTAGCCTTGCCGATTGCATCAGACACCAAATTACCCGTTGCCGTGACTACGCCCGTTCCCATGGTTCTAAATTGATTAAAAATACCAATGGCGAGGCCGCCAGCAGCCAGTTCTAATGGGCTCAACATACCGAGCATGATGAGATCTATTGTTGCAATTGCCACGTAAAGCAGATTGGTTAGAATAAGCGGCCCTGCAAGCTTGCTTACTTTAAAAATATCGGCGCGCGCTGAAGCTACCATAGCGTTACTTCCTCCACGTTTTCTTGCGTGATGGCAAAGTCCGCAACGGCTCGTCCGAGCGCCACGTCAGTAATGATCATACCGCTGTTATAGACAAAAATAATTTCATCAGGGTGGGTTCGTGCTGGCTTCTCACCGTTGAGTATTTCAGTCAACGTCGCATCAACAGCGGGTAGTTTACCGTCCTCGTCTAATAAATCGTCTCCAGTGACTTGCATTTGTTCTGCATCCGTTGTGAGCAATCTATCAGCTTGGTGTAGCACTGATTTTTCGATTCCATAGCCAACTAAAATCACCACAGCGCCGGGTTTCAGCCATTCATATTTTATGTTCTCTTTGGCGGATAATCCTGTAACGGCAAGGATCACATCGGCTTGCCTTACCGAAGCTTCTAAGTCCTGTGATACCGCAACTTGTCGCTGTGGATGATGCTCCTTTAGTTTTTGCTGAACCGCTTCCAAACCTACTTGATAGCTGCCGTGGACGGTTAGGTGTGTGAGTTGTGGTAATGCCGTGACGAGCATAGGTAAAGCGATTTGCCCTTGAACACCTGTGCCTACAACCAACGCATTTTTGGCATCTGAATGAATGGCATACTTTGCAAACAAGGCGGAGGTGGCTGATGTGCGCATAGGGCCTAGTTCTTTTACATCCATTAGGGCCACAGGGTGGCCTGTGGCATCATCGCAAAGGAAGATAAAAGAGTAAAACTGATATTGGTTACGGCTTCTGTCAGGATCGTATTCGTAGACTACCTTAAACCCTACGGTATTACTTGCTGCATCTCGGCCAGCCATACTATAGGCAATGGAGCGGCCATCTTGTGGCGTCATAATCACTTTGAGTGGGTTGGCAGAGTCAGGGTGATGCAGTGAGCGAAAGGCATTTTCCACTACCTCAATGACTTTACTATAGGGAAAATCAAGTTGCGCCAACCGGGCTTCATTTAGTATCGGCAGAACAGTTTGTTGGGTCATGGTTAGGCTCTCGCGGCAGGTTTATATTGCGTTAATAGGTCATCGAGCTCTTGCTCGATGTTAATGTCGATAAGGTCGTGTTTTGCCATCCAATCATCATTGAATACGGTATCGAGATATTTCTCGCCACCGTCACAAACGAGTACCACAAATAAGCTATCGGCGGGGGCGGTTTTTAACGCCTGTAGCGCTTCGTATATAACCCCACCTGCCGAGCCACCGACCATTAGGGCGTAGTGCTTGGCAAGGTACCTGGCGGTATTAAACGCTTGTTTGTCAGATACTTTTACGCCTTTGTCGATGAGTTCATACTCAATAACTGGCCCTATCTCAGCGCCTTCGGGCGTCCCCGTTCCTGATTGATGATAATTCAGTCCTGGCCCACCAAAA
Organism: Pseudoalteromonas sp. S2755; assembly: GCF_005886535.1. Taxonomy (GTDB): domain Bacteria; phylum Pseudomonadota; class Gammaproteobacteria; order Enterobacterales; family Alteromonadaceae; genus Pseudoalteromonas. The sequence goes on along the minus strand of NZ_PNDS01000072.1, from coordinate 10,412 downwards.
ATCACAGAACCCACAGGTTCAACTCCAATCGTTGTGAGTTGATGACAACCTAAATCCCGCAGAGCCCTTGTGGTGCCGCATAGCGACCCACCCGTGCCAACCGCACCGACAAGGTGGGTAATGTGTTCACCAAGTTCATAAAAGACCTCTTGCGCAAGTCCTGTATAACCGCGGCTATTGGCAAAATTATTGTGCTGGGCGGTCCAAAATGCGCCTTGTTCTTGTGCCAGCTTTGCGGCCATCGCATCGCGAATATCAGTCGATAAGCTGTCGTCTCCGGCTTCGCTAACACAGATCACCTCCGCGCCAAAAGCTTTCATATTGCTGATTTTCTCTTTTGCCGCATGGTTATCCACAAGAGCGGTAAAGCGATAGCCACGCTCCGCTGCAAGCAGCGCAAGACCAACGCCAGTATTGCCAGAGGTTGACTCAACGACCCAGCCCCCCGGCTTCAGTTGGCCACTGGCTTCTGCTTCATCTAACATAGACTTCGCCATTCGGATCTTCGCGCTACCTGTGGGGTTAAACTGCTCAAGTTTAAGATACAGTTTGCTACCGTTTGGTAGACTTAAAAACTGCATGAGTGGTGTATTACCAATGCTTTGCGATACCCTTAAATAAGGGGTTAGGTGCAATGTTGAGGCGAGCGAATGCTGCGCATTTATGTTCATAAATAGGCTCCTTTACGTTGTGTTGTCGGGTATTTTTAGCTAAGTAATTGCCAAGAAAGTCTTTTGTTCTCCCACGTTACGGCGATTTTTCGTGGCAATGGCATAGAGTGAAACTCGGATTCATTTGAATCCATTTGATATCCTGCAGTGTTGAGGTAAACCACCAAGTCATCGCGTTGTGGTAGTTGCGAAAAGGGAATAAATCGCCAGCTTAGCATATCGCTATCTAGGCAGGTGGCACCACCAAAGGCCACGCGATATGCGCCTTGTTTGCGGTGTGAATGTGCCGTGAGTAACAACGGGCTCGGCAAGTATTCGCTTTCAAACCATTGTTCTGACAGCGATAAGCTTGAGCCCGAAAGTGTAGCGATATGGCAGTCTGATGTGCCTAGGTACGGCTTTGTCCCTTGCACTTTAAACAAGCTAATGCCAGCCTCATCGAGTAGAGCGCGCCCAGGCTCCAGCATCAGTGTAAGGCTTCTTTGGCGTAATGCAGCTAGTGCGGTTTGTCCATGCGCGTTTTTCACTGCCAAAATGGCGTGTAAGGTATCCGCAGGGCTTTGCATATTATGGTAGGGGTAAAATCCTGCAAAAGTTTTACCTGCAAAAAAGCATTCAAAATCTAAGGCTTGTTGCCACTGTTCATTTTGCAGGTAGGAGACGGGCAGACCACCGCCAATATTCACTTTTGACGGTGACAGCCCCATTTGCTTGGCCTCGTCTATTGCGCTGACTAAAGTATGGATGCTCTCGCCACGTGCTTGTGGGCAGTACCCGCTTAAGTGGCAGCTAAATCCTTCTAAGCTTACCCACTCGTTGTATTCTCTGCACTGGGCTAATAGCGGCGTAAGCTGGCACAGTGAACTGCCAAAGCGTGAGGCTTTAGTTGGTTGTGTTTGTAAGCGCAGTAGCACTCGCGCTGGGCGCTTTCGCTGGCGGGCCAGTGTAATGATGGAGCTTAACTCAGCACTTGAATCAATGGCGACAAGTGCTTGATGCACAAGTGCTAAGTTAAGTAGTGCATCTGATTTATGCGGACCAGATACGCCAATTTTTACACCTTGAATACCACCGCTTAGGGCAAGTTCGAACTCTTGCACACTAGCCACGTCTGTTCCTATATCGTGATTAGACGCGACTTGAGTAAAACATTGGGCTTTGTTGGCTTTTTTGGCAAAATAAATCTCATGCTCAAGCCCGAGCGTTATAAAGCTGGCTTGCAGGGTTTCGATATTTTCCGCAAAACGCTGAGGAAACACTAAATGTAGCGGCGCTCCCAATGCTGCCGCCCATTCAAATAATTTGGCTTGGTGCTCCGCGAGCAGACTTTGTGTTTGCGGATGCAATTTTGCAGTGAAGGCATCACTCATACGACTAACACCTCTTTGTTGTTTGCACTGTCTAACTTGTTGACACGGCGTTTTGCTATAACGAGCAGGCCAGCGGCCAGTAGCAGCAACCAAATTAGTGGCGTGTAATTGTTCACTGGTGTGGCAAAGTCACTGTTAAATTGAGGAATATCAGCTAAGTCCGTGAGCGTTGGCTTTGCGCTACAACCCTCACAAGGTGCAAAATCTCCTTTTTGATTGGCTTTGGCGATTTCGCTGGCAAAGAAACGTTGTAGCGCTTGATGATGAGCTTCAACTTCCGCCATAAAGGCGTGATGACGTGCTAATCCATTGCCCGCTAAATCAACCAGTAGTGTTTGTGCGATGAGTGCGGGGGAGAGATACTGTAGCTTTTGTGCATTATGTTGCTGTGCTTGTTGCGCAGTTAAAAAGCGTACATCTTGGGCTTCCATTGCGCGTTCAACAGAATTAATGGTGGCGATTTTCTTGGTTGCGTAATCGCTGGCACCACTGCCATTTTTCGCAAGCTCTGGATGATCTTGAAAATACTGAGCTAAGGTCTTTTCACTCGCTTTTTGGGCATCGTCACTAGCGGCACGTAGGCTATCTATATAGTGAATTCGTGAAGGGGTTGGGTCAAGCAAAGCGATGCTGGTATTGACCAAAGCTGGAACCACAATCACCAAGGCAAGCCAACAGGTGACTAAGGTAGCTGCGTTGTTTGCTGCACTTTTGGCTCTGCTATTTACCCAAGCGGTTAAGGCAATCCAAAATCCAGAATAACATAGTGCGATAAGGTTATAACTCAGCAGTTCAATCACCCCTAGCTGCTCTCGTATTGTGACTAAAAGCAGGCTGCTAATACTTAAAAATGGCAGCACAATTAGCGCACTTCGTAGCAATAATTGATAGGTCAGAAGACGGGTTGCACTGCCTCCTTGAAGCATCTGTAGTCTTAGCTGTCCACCTTGGCGTTCACTTGCCAAGGCATTAAAGCAAATGCCAATAATGAGCAATGGCAGTAAGTAGACAATCACAAAGCTTAAATCGAACTGACCTAACAACAGAGATAGTGGGTGAACATAATCATATTGATGAACGATGTGCTGCTTCTCTTTGATTAGCATCTTAAAATAGTAAGGTAATACGTCCGCTTGCCCTGTGGCGATTGGCGACGTTGCAAGCGGGGCTTTGGTGGCGTAATTTTGCATTAAGTAAAAAGCCTGCCCGCGGAGGTCGTATGGGTCTTCCCACCACTTATAGTCTGCTGTACTGGCGAGCCTTTCGGGTAATCGAGCTTTGGCATCTTGGATCGCCTGTTGCTGCATTTGCTGTGCGGCAAGTACCACGTCATGCTGTTTTTTAGCAAAGTAATGGGCGTTCAGAAATGCTACTAGCGCAAGCACGCTGGTGGTCAAAAGCAGCGCGAAGACGAGTTTTTCTCGCCAGAGGTTTTTAAACTCAGTAACTAACATTAAGCGTTTCATCTTTGCTCCTCCAAGCGCAGCTTTTTAATCGCGAAGAAACTCAATAACACCAGAGCAATCAACCAAAAGCTCAGGCTAAACAGGCTAATAACGTAGTGAGGCAGGTAACGAACGAAATTGGGGTATTGGAATGCGAACTTTGGGATCTGCTGCCATAATTCCTCGCCCGCGGTGTAATGTCCGTCCGCCTTGTGACCGTGATCTCTTTGATTAAAGTTAAGCACCTCTTGCATCATACGGCGGTGCTGCTCTGCCGCATTCTCAAATGCTTGCTGGTGGGTAAAGTCGCTGGCGGCGGTGGCCATCGACAGCGTTTGTATCGCGATAAACGGCGTTAACATCCCTGCAAGTTGATAGCTTTGCGATTGCGCTTCTAGTTGAGCTAAACGTGCTGAAAATAAGCGGTCAAAGATTTTGTCAGCGTATTGTTCACCAAATTGGAGTTGTGCTCCGGCATAATCAAAGGGCAAGTCTTCCACATTGCCGACACCATATTGAGTCAATGTTTGCTGTTTGAATTGTGCTATTGCTTCAACTCGTGCTTCGGTATAAACCTCACTTTCAAGCTTAGCTTGAAACGCTTGACCTGAACCTTGCGGGTGAATGGTGGTCGCGATATTCATCGCCAGTTTTGGCAGTAAAAGTGTTGTAAAGGCCCAAATAGTTAATAGCGCTACCAATGCGCGCCTTGCCGTTGGGAGTAAACTTGAAAGCGTGGTGGTGAGTAACGACCAAAGCAATAGGTAAACCAAATAAAATAGTAAAAATAGCCCACTTCTGAGTGTATGAGGCTCCGCATTAGTTACTTGGCTATAAAGTAAAAAAAGCGCAACAGGCAATAAAAATAAGCAAGATATAACAAAAAGCAGAGCACACTTGGCGATAAACAACTTAGCTGGGCTTGCGCCCGATGCGAGTAGTTGTTTTAAGGTGCCTTGCTCACGTTCTCGGGCAAGCAGTGGGTAGCCAATTAATATAATCAATAGCGGCAGTAACACTTGCAGTACAAAGGCGGGTGATAAGCTGCCAAAGCGTGACATTGGCAAGCTATCTTGCGCACTTCTAAACATACTATCGTTACGAATATGGGCTTCAAGCCTCAACACATTTCCTTGGTATGCTTGTAATCCCGCGTCAAGTGCAGCCAGTGGGGTGGTGGGTTTGACCACATAAATACCGTAGTGGGCGGCAGAGTGGGGACCTTTTTCACCTTGATTTAGCCAGCGTAATTGCTCTGACTGGGACACTTCAGTAACGGCTTGCTGATAGCTTTGGTGGCTTTTAAAACCCGTCAAGCAGGCAAGCAAGAGCAGTAATATTGCAATGCCTCCAAGCCAAAGCGCTTGTCCCTGCCGCTTGGTATCGAGCCATTCCTTTTTTAATGTCGTTTGAAACATCAGACACCCACCTTGATATGTTTGAGGTAAACGGATTCAAGTTGGACTTCTTGCAGTTGTTCATAGACTAAGGTGTCGACTAATTGCCCTTGATTGATTATTGCCACGCGATGGGCATCTTCTTGAGCACGGTATAAGTCGTGGGTCGCCATTAAAATCGCGACGCCTTGCTTTGCCAATGACTGAATGAGCTGGCTAAATTCGTGGCTGGCTGAAGGATCAAGTCCTGATGTGGGCTCATCTAAGATTAATGCCTTAGCTTGTTTTGCAAGGGCAATGGCTATTCCCACTTTTTGTCGCATTCCTTTTGAATAGGTTGCAACGGGTTTGTCTACAGCGTGACTTGGCAGTTTTACTTCACTGAGCAGTGTGCGAAAGGCCTCGTCGGTCTTGTCTATGCTAGCCATTTTGCTGAAATATGCGAGGTTCTCAATTCCGCTAAGTCGCGGATAGAGCGCGACTTGTTCAGGAATATAAGCCAGTTGCTGCCTTGCTGTTACTACGTCGTGCTGTGGGTTAATTCCAGCGATGGTGATTTCCCCTGCATCCGGCTGTAAAAAGCCCAGTAAGCAATTAATCGTGGTGGTTTTACCCGCCCCATTTGGGCCTAGTAGCGCTAGAATTTCACCTTGATGTACGCTCAAGCTTAGTCCCTGTAACGCTTGGTATTCACCAAAGCGTTTTTGCAGGTTATTGATTTGAATAACAGGTGTAGTCATGAATTATCCTTAAAAGCTCACGCTTAATGAGGCGATAAAGGTTCGGCCACGACCGGGAGCGACTCCCCAATCTATGCCTTTGGCACCGCCAGATAGCCAATACTCTTTGTCGAACAGGTTTTCGGCTTTGAGTCGCAGCGTGGTATTGATGTCAGTAAAATGGTATTTCGCGCCTAAATCGAAGCGCGTGTAGGCTGGTAATTTTAGGGTGTTATTGACGTTTTGTTCGCGCTCACCAACATGGAAAATACCCGCATTGATGCTTAACGCCTCCCAAAATGGCAGCTGATAGTCGACATAGAGATTCGCTTGAAATTCAGGCACATTGGCTGGGGTGTTGCCATTAAGCGCGGGCTCGCCGTCAAGCTTATCTAAGCTCGGGTCCATCAAGGTAATGGATGCTACGGTTGCAAGGCCGTGAGTAAATGAACCACTGGCATTGAGCTCAATACCTTTATGTGACTGGACACCGTCTTGCACGAAATAGTTAGTAATGTGATTGTGGTACTCCAACATTTTTTCTATTTCGAAAATGGCCATCGAATAGTTCATGGTGTCCGTTTGGTATTTTATGCCAGCTTCAATTTGTTCACTTTCTTGAGGGCCGAGTGATTCGCCCTCGTTTATTGCACCGCTGCCGATGACTGCAACACCACCTTCTCCCGCGCCTTCTGAGTAACTGGCGTAAAACGCGAGTTGATCACTTGGGTTGTAGTTAAGACCTATGATGGGAGTATTAAAAGTTCGGTCGTCTAGCGTGGTTTTAGTTTGGCCAGGTAGAGTTTGCTCCTTTTTGTATTGAATATGACGCAGCCCTAAGGTGGCATAGAATACATCGTTAAAGTGCAAGGTATCCGTGATGAACAACGCGCTTTCAGAGGCTTCAGTTTTAGTTGGTTCTGGATAATCAGGGAACTGCGGTTTACTGCTATGAATTGGATTGAAAATATTGCCAACGGGGTTGGTTAACTCAAACCAGCGGCCATCCTTCGACTCATAATCACGAATACTAACGCCAACGACTAGCTCATGTTCAACTGCAGCGGTGGTAAGTTGACCGCTGATAAAACTATGTGCCGAGAGCGTGTCATACGTTTCATCTGGGGTAATGTGGATAGCAGCAGACAGCACATTGCCTTGTGTATCAACCGAGTAGATATCGGGAAAAACGGTAAACCTATCATTACCAGAAAGCGCAGCTTGGTTTACCCATTGCCACGTGTCGTTCAACCAAAAATCAGCACGTGCGGCAAGGTTATATGACTCGGTTTCATACTTTGCCCAAGGTTGTCCGAGCAATACATCACTGGTGTCGACATAGGGCGGCAATATTTTACGGTCAGGATCATTGGGGGCGCTGGCAAGTCCTATCAAAGGCTGTGATACGGTGCTTTTGTCTTGGTAATCGCCATCTAATCGGATAAATAGGCGATCTGAGACTTGCCAATCCAGTGCTGCACTAAAGAAATAGCGCTCTAAGTCATCACCACCGGTAAAGTCACCGTTTTTCTCTGCTGCTGCATTAATACGATAGCCGAGCGTTTGCTCGTCGGAAATTGGTCCACCGAGATCGATGTGTAAATACTTTCCTCCACGGCTACGTACTTCTGTTGTGACATCCAAAAAGGCGTCCATGGTTGGGCGCTTAGTCACATAGTTGATAGTACCGCCAGGGTTGTTAAATCCTGATACGAGACTTGATGGGCCTTTAACGATATCAATGCGTTGAATATTCTCTAGCGGTACATCTTGATAGGGGGCAAGCGCTAAACCGTCGCGTCTTAGACCGTTGGTCCAATCGAGTTGAAAGCCACGCAGACTCACAAAGTCGAAAACCGTACCAATTGAGGTATTTTGAACAGAAGCATCGTTGGCAAGGACTTCGCCTAGCGTTTTTACTCTTTGATTGCTGATCAGTTCTTCAGAAAATGATTGAATAGAAATAGGAAGAAGCTGCGGATCTTTCATCCCCAATGCCGAAGCGTTCACGTCTCTCGTGCTGTAAAGAGGCGCGCGAGTGCCATGTACGTTAATTGTTTCAATGGATTGTTCGGCAACACTAAGTGAAGAATATAGACTACTAAGCACGCTAACTGTCAGGAGTGACCTTGTCATTTTGTTATTCCAACTGCAAAAACGAATGTGAAAAGAACCATCATTTGTTCGACACAAATGATTATTTTTAAAAATGTTATAACGTAACGATCTTAATCATGTTTTTACGTGTTTGAAAAGAGGGAAGTTATTGCCAAAAGGTTATCTTTCGAACTTTTTATTGTGATAAATGAAATTAATGCGGGCGTTCAAAGTAACAACATTGCGTGTTGATAAAAGTGTAAATTCTAATTAGTGTGATATTTAAAAATAAAAATCGTTCTCATTAATTTATTTCTAAAACGAGTGAGTTGATTTTTTGTTGTGAATTTTTGTATAAAAAACAATGTGAAAGTTTGTAAATGGATTGCATGTTATTCAGTACATCGAGTTTAATCTCACTGAATAACGCCGAACATATACTTAGAGAAGTGTTTGCTGCTTGATAAAGGTAACGAGTTTCTCGGCAATGTCTTGATGTTCAGAAGCGGTTGGATGCCCCATACAGCCTTCTAATGGTGAGTCGAACGTATGACTGTATAGTTTACTGATATCTTGCTGATTAAGCCTTACAATTGCATCGTGTGTTGCTGGAATAATGAAGTTATATGGATGTGCTGGACGAGGCATGTAGATAATGGGGACCGCAGGATATCTTGCACGCAGCTGTTTGGTGAAAACAACCATTGTTTCTACCCACTGCGTTTTGACTTCGTCAATGGTTTTCCAAGGCTCGGCAGGGGTTGGATCGGTACTAAAGTCATTGGTGCCTACTTCAATGACGATAAGCTGTGGGAACTTGTCTGTAAAGTCAGTGTTGTCGGTAAATACTGCTGACATTTTGTCATAGTAGCTACGCAGCGTATGATATGGCTGATTGCCACCCCAATTTCGAATTAAGCCTAAACCTGAGTACGAAACTTGGGTAAAACTGGCACCCAACTGTTGCGCGCTCATATATGGAAATGCTTTACGCGCGTTACTTAAATTAAGAATTTCACTCCATTCACACTGTCTTTGGGTGGACTCACTGCCAAAACCCGCGCTAATAGAATCGCCAATAAATAAGATATGAGGCTGTGACTGCTGGATTGAGTCTAATTTTCCGTCCACATCAACACTTAGGATCTGGGTGTTGTGTTCGTAGTGCTCCCAGCGTTTAACGAGTTCTATTGTGACGGTTTCTGACTTTGAACTTTCAAATAGTGTGAAGGTCTCAGCAACACCATTGGCGTTGGTCTTTAGCTTTTTTGTAAATTTGCCATCAATCAATATATCGAATTGATCGCCATAGCCCATCAACTCGATATGAAAGGCATGGCCAGTGAGCTTGGTATGCAGCTGGCTACCCGGCCAGTTAAAACTCACACTGCCATCGGCATAGTTTTTACTGACGCGCCCTTACATAATGAATCGCATGATGGGTCGCTGCGTGATTTGCGGCACTGGCTACACTTCCAGAAGCTAATAAAGCCACCATAACTAACGTTTTTAACATGTTGTATTCCTTGTAGGGTTATTCATTGAACAATGTAACTGGTTTAAATGTGTTGTGAGTGAATTTAGGCTTGAAAATTATTCATTTAACAAAGGAGAAAATAGAATATATCACTGGCAGGAAGAGGGTTGCTCAGGTACATTACGGAATACAATCAGGTTAAGGAGAGGTAGCTGATGACGATTGTAGAGCAGATAGTTGCTAGAGATATTGAAGCGGTTATCGTATATGAATCAAAACAGGTGATTGCGTTTGCCGATCATGACCCCATAAATTTTGGCCATATCTTAATTTGCCCCAAATCCCCTTATGAAACACTCCTTCAGGTCCCAGAATCCATACTGGCTGAAATCCACCGCGTTGCGCGTGACCTTTATGTGCGAATTGAGCGTAAATTTTCCCCAGATGGGATTACGTTGGTGCAAAACAACGGGCACTTTAACGAACTGAGCCACTATCACCTGCATATTTTCCCCCGCTATAAGCGAGATAGTTTTGCGTTTGGACGTGATGAACTCAATATTAAACCTCAAGAGGTTTTGCGTACCTCACTTGAGGGGTTATAGATGCTCGGGGAAGTATTAATCAAGGTTGTTATAACGCTATTGCTTTGTATGTCACTCGTCTGGACTTTGTTGCCTTGGGCGTTTGGATTATTAAATTTCCAAAAGAAACATGGCGACCCACTCTACAAAATTGGCCGAGTGTGCTGGTGGGTAATGGTTACTATGCATCCCGTATTTGCTATTGGTATTTGGTTTTTCGATGCCAGTTTAAGTAAGTTAATATTTAGCCTAGCTGCAATGCATTTCTTTTTTGGGATAACGTTTGCCAGAAATGTAAGCACGCAATAAATCAAAAGGTCATAAGTGAAGATTACCATCAATGCTATTCAGGGCGAGGATGAGAATGCCATTGAAAGGATAGGGCCTGTTGATCTTTCAAGTTTGTTTTTGCAGCAGTTTGATTGGTATTTATACAAGGCAGAGCCAGCGTAGCATAGTCATTCTATGTAAGTCTGGCGATAACACAGTAGAAATGCCAATCAAGCGCTGCCCTTTGGGTTCATCTGAGTGCGCTTTGTTCATTGTTGCTCAACTTTTGCCTAGATTACTAGGCGGCAAGTCGAGCGTCGCGACCAAAACCCACTCAGAAGAACAAAAATCAAACAGCAAAGGTCAACAGGCCCTAGTAATT
>NZ_PNDS01000071.1 GCF_005886535.1 Pseudoalteromonas sp. S2755 | reverse complement strand
GAAAATTGCGAAAAAACGTTTATTCGAGCAAAAAGAAAACAACCCGAGTATAAAACAAACAAAAACACCCGCATTAGGCGGGTGTTTTACTATATTTGAGCTTGGATAAAGTCTATAAATTAAAACTTATACTCGATACCTAGTCCTAGATAATCCTTTTCTACTTGGTTGTCTGCATCAAATGTTGAGTAGAAACCATAAACCTTCGCGTTTTTCGCAAGCTTATAATCAACACCGACAGAAACACCATCTACTTTGTCACCGGCATCGAAGTCAATAACTTGATACTGTGCTTTCAAGGTCGCATTGCCCAATTTGTACGCTGCATTTAGCAAGTACCCATCGGCCTCTGCACTTCCATCCACCTTTTCTTGTGTCTGGTACATTGCACCAAGTTTGAAGTCAGCTACTTTACCTTGAACAGTGAAACGAACCGTGTCATAGCCATTTACTTCGCTATCTGCCGCAATCGATGCATAGATAGCTGACTCTTTCAATCCAGCATCGCCGTATGTAAGCGCAGTAGAGAAACCGTTTTCACCTTCTTCACTGTCTTCAGCAATAAAACTTCCTAATACTCTAAAGCCATTAAAGCTTGGTGACTTGTAGGAAATTGAATCACCTAAGCGATTTTCGCCTTTAAAGAGCACCTTGATGTCACCCTCAAGGTCGTTGAACTGATCTAACTTACCTTGAGACTGTTTTAATGCAGTGTCATTACGGCCGATAACGACTTCACCGAAGTTACCTTTTAAACCCACGTATTGATTACGTGCAGTAATATTGTCTTTATCACCTTTTGAATCAGCGTCAGAGACATCTACTTGGAACTCAAGCTTATAAATAACTTCTAAACCAGAGTCTAATTTCTCAGAACCTTTGAAACCAAAGCGAGAAGCGTTACTTTTAATTTCAGTAACTGAACCTGCACCATCGTCAGAAGATTGTACCGATACATTCGCTTTACCATAAACATCTACTTCAGCGTTGGCTTGAAAAGTGAATGCACTTAGTAATGATAGCGCTAAAGCAGTCTTAGTTAGTTTCATGTGTATTTCCTCAATATCGCAACACGTATTTTCAAAACACGCGCAGTTTGACATTGGTAAATGACAAAAATATTACACATAAAATATTTCTGAAAATAAAGTGACACCCAACCTTAAGAAATACGTCACAAAAGGTTCATTCTAAGAATCACTTCACCACCCCCAGTAAGTTTACGATGGTTTCTATTTGCTCTAATTGGTCGTTGTCTTTATGGTATGCCACAAAAATCTCTCTTGAGTTACTGTCTACTTGATCAACTTGAGTCAACCTTCCAGCCTCAATGGACTCTAACGCTAACGCTTCTGGCACAAATGCAGAGCCACCACATTGAAGAATAAGATCGAGTGCTATTCTGCCAGTGCTGGTTCTAAAATAAGGAGGGGTTGATCCAGTAAACTGTTTTGCATGCCATAGAGAAAAAGCTGTCCCCCAATCAACATAAACATACTGGTTGTCAAAAAAGTCTTCCTTTGTTGCGTTATCAAAAGTGCTTACAGGAATAATAGCAAGATCGCTGATCGGCTTAACAACCAGTTCATCCACTTTTGGCGGATCGAATAGTACAGCAAGATCTAGTGTTCGCTCTAATAACAGTCGCGTGCTTTCTTGCTGTGCTTTCACTTCAGCAACAAGCGATACCCCAGGCATAGCAGATACAATATGATTAATCCCGAATTGTAAGAATGCATCCCAAATATTAGCAGTGCCACTCAGTGACAATTGCTTGTGCATATTGTTTGCCAATGCAACATCGACTTTGGCGCGCTGCATCCCAGTTAAGATCATTTTGGCGTGTGGTAACAACCTTTCACCTGGCGCAGTTAACTGAATATTATTACGCTGGCGAATAAAAAGGTTCACCCCTAGACTTTGCTCAAGCTGGCGGATCCTAAAGCTTACAGCTGACTGAGTGATGTATAAATTTTCTGCCGCTCGACCGAAATGACGGGTTTTAACAACTTCGACAAAAGTCTTTAATAGATCTATGTCCATTTTTCTTCCTGACGATAAAAATTACTCGTTTAAAAAATTATAAAACTTGGTCCATACTCCAGCCAGATAATCTTAGAGGACTCAGTTATGGATCATAATTTAGCGACTTTGAAAAATGCATTTGCAAGCCCCAGAGCCTTTTATGATGACGCCAACTTCCCTAGAGGATTCGGACGCAGTGGTCACTTCACGCTACAAGAAGCCGAAATTCTTGAACGCTGTGGTGCCACATTAAGAAGCTTATACAGCAAAGCAGAAGAACCTCAAAATAGTTTCCAATCTCAGTTTGTTCAGGTGATGGAAGGGTTAATCCCCCCCACTAACGCTGTAGAAAAAGCTTGGACCAAATATTTGAAGCATACTACGTGTAAGACAAAGTTTCATACGCTATTTGGACGTTCTAAAGTTCAAAATGATGGTAGCGTGGTGATCCCGGTAGATATTGACGACGAGCTATAAGCGAAATCATCTAAATCCTATCAAGCTTAGACGCCAACAGAGCGACTTTACTCCTGCCGTTGGTGTCTGAGCACTTCTCTTGTTTATACCATTTCAATATCGATTACCTCATCCCCCTATTTTTCTCGCATTTTGTTCTTAGTCTCTACCTGTTTATTTGCACAAGCATTGCAATTAAGCCCAGTTGGGTTAAGAATTAGTAAAACAGGAAATGATTGGCGAAAATTGTGTTACGGAAAATCTTAATCATTGAAGATACCCCTACAATTGCGAAGGTGCAAAAGCATATTGCTACCGCTGTGGGATACCATGTAGATATTGCAGAGTCTTTGGCTGAAGCTAAAGTTTTATTATCACAGCACGACTATTTTTGTGCCGTGGTAGATTTTGTGTTGCCTGATGCGCCGCTTGGCGAAGCCATTCCCTATACTGTTAAGGCTGACGTTCCTACTATTGTTATGACAGGTAACCTTGAAAGTCAAACCCGCTCAATTGTTGAGCAGTACCCTATTATTGACTATATCACCAAGGAAAATAAGCAAGCCTATCATTATTTACGACGCCAATTAGAGCGTTTGCCAAGAAATGAAAATGTCAGAGTACTAGTTGTGGACGATTCTATTTCGTCGAGGCATTATGTGTCAGCGCTCCTCACTCGCCACAAATACCAAGTACTAGAAGCCTGCGATGGTTTAGAGGCGCTCGCGGTATTAAAAGACAATCCCGATATCTCCGTGATCATTACCGACAATGAAATGCCAAATATGCGAGGCGAAGAGTTATGCATCGAAATCAGGCGACTCTACACTGACGATGATAAAGCGATAATCGGTATTTCAGGCGTTGAAACTGCCAATCTATCTACACGCTTTTTAAAAAATGGTGCTAATGACTACCTCAGGAAACCTTTTAACGCAGAAGAGTTTTACTGCCGCCTTAGTCAAAACGTTGATATGCTGGAGCATATTCAAACAATACGCCGACAAGCAAATACAGACTATCTAACCAACTTACCAAATCGACGCTACTTTTTCGATACCGTAAAGAAAAGTCTAAAAGCGAGACATAAAAAAGAGCTCCATGGACTAATAGCGATGATAGATATCGATCATTTTAAACAAGTAAATGACAATTATGGCCATGAGGGTGGAGATGCAGTGCTTGCGTCAATTGGCCAAGTGTTTGCTCAATATTTTCCCAATGATTTAGTCGCTCGATTAGGCGGCGAAGAGTTTGCGATATATTTTAAAGACACGGTGACTGCTCATTGTAAAGAAAGATTGGAGTGCTTTCGGGAATATCTAGAGCGAAGCAGTAACGAACTGACTGAACAACGGATCTCGTTTACTGTTTCAATGGGACTTGCCGCTCAAGTGACTACGGACATAGAGAGCCTGATAAAACAAGCTGATGAGCGTTTATATCAGGCGAAAGCTTCGGGAAGAAACCGCTTAGTTCACTAAGCGCTTTCTTTTATCTCGATAAGAATCAAAACTAAACATCACCAGCGCCCCCCAAATAAAGGCAAACGTTATCGCTCGCTCTGCATCAAAGGCTTCCCCGTAAAATAGTACCGCTAATATAAACATCAAGCTCGGCCCGATATATTGAAAAAAGCCAAGTGTCGTGTAAGGTATCCGCTTTGCCGCTGCGGTAAAGCATAACAAAGGCAAAGTTGTCACCACTCCCGCACTTATCAATAAGGTGTTCGTGTACCAATCATTATGCCAAAGGTTGCTTGTGGCACTGGGCTCAACCCACCACCAATAAGCCAGTGCAATTGGAGTAAGAATAAGTGCTTCAACAAGTAACCCTGGGAGCGATTCAACCGCTAAGGTCTTGCGTAGCAATCCATATATTGCAAACGATCCCGCGAGTGAAAACGCAATAATAGGGAATGAACCAAAACTAATTAACTGTAACACCACACCCACTATCGCTAATAAAACAGCAAACTTTTGCGCCGTTCTCAACTTTTCCGATAAGAATAACATTCCCAACAACACGTTTAGTAAGGGGTTGATGTAATAACCCAAACTCGCATCTAGCATAAAGCCGTTATTGACAGACCAGATAAATAACCCCCAGTTAAAACCCAATAGCAACGCCGTGAGTGTCAACATCGCCAGCAACTTAGGATTAGCCAATATGGCCTTAATTTTTGGCCATTGCTGCTTTGCCAGTACAATTAGTGCAATAAAAAATACAGACCACACAACGCGATGAATCAGTATCTCAATCGCGTCAACATGGACAAGTTGCTTAAAATAGATGGGTGCAAGTCCCCACATAAAAAAGGCGAGTACAGCGAGTAAGTGGCCTTTCTTTTGTTCTTCAATCACGGGCGTTTAACCTATGGAGGGATCAACTAAGAGGTCAATCATTATACTCATTTTTATTAATCACGGCGATGAAAGTTCGATGAATTCACAATTGCAAAGTCTAAAGCCACAGGTGCTCAAAACTTATTCAAGTCTCTTAAGATTAGATAAAAAGCGAAGACAAGGTTCCAAAAAAGCTCTAAAATGACCCCGATGGATACCCTCGTAAGCACCCCAATTAACGACCCTCATTCAGTACTGAAAGATGTGTTTGGCTACAGTACATTTAGAGATGGTCAGCTTGATATTATTCAGTCTAGCTTAGCTGGTCAGGATACGCTTGTACTACTGCCAACCGGCGGCGGTAAATCACTCTGTTACCAAGTCCCCGCACTATTATTTGCAGGCGTGACAATTGTTATATCGCCACTTATTTCATTAATGCAAGATCAGGTTGCGCAGTTAAAAGCACAAGGCATAGCCGCTGAATATATTAACAACAGTGTCGCTTGGGAGCAGCAACGAGATACCTATGATGCGCTTTTCCAGGGTCGTTTAAAACTGTTATATGTAGCGCCAGAAAAGGCCTTACAACGAGACTTTATTGAACGCATATCCAACTGTAACATCAGTTTATTTGCCATCGATGAAGCCCATTGTGTGTCTCATTGGGGACATGACTTTAGACCGCACTATTTTCGTTTAAAAGAATTACGTCAACATTTTCCGTCTGTTCCAATGATGGCATTAACCGCAACGGCTGATTTAGCGACACGAAAAGATATTGTCCAACAATTAGGTATGCAAGCACCTTTTATCTATACCGGTAGCTTTGACAGACCTAATATTCGTTACACCATCGAAGAAAAGTTCAAACCCCTGTCGCAGTTGATCCGCTATTTAAAAGAGCAAAAGGGGCAAAGTGGCATAATCTACTGTGGTAGCCGTAAACGTGTTGATGATATTGCCGAAAAGCTGATTGATGCTGGGTTCAATGCAGCAGGTTATCACGCAGGTCTAGATAATGATCAGCGTCAGTTTGTACAAAACCGCTTCGCCCGAGATGACATTCAAATCGTAGTTGCAACCGTTGCTTTTGGTATGGGGATCAATAAACCCAACGTGCGATTTGTGGTTCACTATGATATTCCAAAAAGTGTAGAAGCGTATTATCAAGAAACCGGCCGTGCAGGGCGAGATAGCTTAGCAGCTGAAGCCGTTATGTATTTTGATCCTGCGGATATTCCCCGCGTTAGACGCTTTTTTGAAGATATTCCAGACGAGCAACGTCGTAAAGTCGAAGAACAGCGCTTTCAGGCGATGTCGAGCTTTGCTGAAGCACAAACCTGTCGTCGTCAAATTTTGCTCAATTACTTCAGTGAATATCAACGAGAAGCATGTGGTAACTGTGATATATGTCTTAACCCACCGAAACAATTTGATGGCACATTAGTCGCTCAACAAGCGTTATCATGCGTATATCGCGCCGAGCAACGCTTTGGCATTGGTTACATTGTGGATATTTTACGTGGGGCAAATACTGCAAGGATCAGAGAGCAAAATCACCACTCCCTCTCAACCTATGGGATCGGGAAAGAACACAGTAATGAGTTTTGGCTGAGTATCTTACGTCAATTGATCCATCATGGTTTATTGAGTCAAGATATTACTCAAGGCGCAACACTTAGGTTAACAGAAGCCGCCCGCGCCGTACTGCGCGGCGAATATGTGCTACAGCTCGCAGAGCCAAGACTTGTAGCTAAGCATGTCTACCAGGATAAACTGGCTCAATTTAATTACGATAAAAAATTATTTGCTAAGCTTCGTGCACTCAGAAAGCAGCTCGCAGATGAAGATGATGTACCGCCGTATGTTGTATTTAACGACCGAACGTTGGCAGAAATGGCACAAAGAACGCCAACAACTGATAGCGAATTTTTGCAAGTGTCTGGCGTCGGTTTTACTAAGCTCAGCAAGTACGGCGCTCCTTTCATGCAGCTCATTCGCAATTATTTGGAAAGAGAATAATGACCACACTCACTTTGGATAATTCACACGAGGTGATTATCATAAACTGTGAAATTGCACCTCAAGACGATGAATTTGAACTTTGGGGGCAAATATTCTTACATCAAGATGAAATTCAATTAATTGAATTCTCTGCTGGAGCAGATAGACATCAGTGGCGTTTTTCGTATAAAAACTGTAATTTTAATTTAAATTTTGAACATTACAGTGAGAGCGTGTGGGTAGCTCCTGATGGCGTTGATGCCTTAGAACTCCTACCTTTCCTACGCCAACAGCTTTCTCGTTAAGTCCACATAAAGCTCTTTAAGTCTATAAATATTATTACTTTTGTTGCAGAACTAAAGCAAGCTGCAACAATATAATCCATACTAAAGGAATATTAGACTTAAAGGCTCTGTGATGAATGTAAAGAGGATCTCGTGTAGTAGTTTTGCGCTAATGTGTAGCCTAAATGCAGCTGCGCAAGCTGAAAAGGTACCTGCTGTTGATTTTGCTAATAGCTGCGGTAATAACCGGGTTGAAGCACAAAGCGACCAAAATCTTTCACGCCAGCTAGACAGCAAGCAAGCCTATCCAGAGCCCGCAGAGGGTAAAAAAGTCGTCGCAATCACTCTAAAGCAGCTTAATGTTTTCGATACCGACAAACCTGAAGAAGACAACGCCCTATTCCGATTTGCCAACCGTTATCATATTCAAACCAAACCCGAAGTATTAAAAAGTGTGCTCCTATTTCAGGAAGGAGATACGTACAACCCCAGAAAACTCAGTGAATCCGAGCGACTTCTTCGCAATCAGTCATACCTATATGATGCTCGTATTTATGCCGTGGAAAACTGTGATGGTGATATTTTAGTTACGGTTGTAACCCGAGATCTTTGGACGCTATTACCCGATTTAAGTTTTAGCCGAAGCGGTGGGGAAAATACTTCTCGAATTGGGTTTAGAGAAAGTAACTTATTTGGTTGGGGAAAGCGCCTTTCTTTTACTCATATACAAGAAGTCGACCGCTCCGGCTACCAGTTTGTATATGATGATCCCAATATTTTAAACTCAAGATATCGCGGTCGCGTAGAATATTCAGATAATGACGATGGTGAACGCCACTACATCGATGTGAGCTATCCATTTTTTGCAACCGATACCCCATACAGTTATGGTTTTACGAGTTATTCCGACAAACGCGAGGAACCTATATATTCTGAAGGTGAAACAATATCAGAGTTCAGTCAGTCCACGGATGTCACGCAAGTCTACTTCGGACATTCAAAAGCGCTATCGGGCAGTTGGACTCGCCGTCTCATCGCAGGCGTTAGACATGAGCAACATACCTTTCGTGAGATAGCTGATACCACTTTACCCATTGCACAGGATAGAACACTCACCTACCCTTATGTTCAAGCTCAGTGGTTTGAAGATTCCTATGTAAAAGTACGCAATTTTGACTCGATTTATCGTACTGAGGATCTTAATTTAGGCTGGAATATCAATGCCCAACTTGGTTACTCGGCGGAATCTTGGAGTGACGATGCTGAGCGTCTTGTTTATTCATTTTCTGCCAATACAGCGCACTACACCTCAGATCACAGCTTATGGCGTTTTTATTTTGACGTTAGTGGCAACTGGAACAAAGACACAGATAAAACCGAAAACCTAATAGCGAAAACGACCTTTCAATACTATTTAAATACCAGCTTATATGAGTCTTGGTTTATCAATGCAAGCTATACCTATGGAAATAACCTGACTTTTGATAATCAAATCACACTAGGTGGGGAAACCGGGCTGCGCGGATACCCAATAAAATATCAACAAGGTAGTCGCAGTATGCTACTCAATATCGAAAAACGCTACTACTGGGAATATGACTTACTGCGCTTATTCAAAATTGGCGGTGCCGCGTTTTTTGACGTGGGTCGCGCATACCACTCTCACCTACCGATTGAAGCAGATGAATCAGTCCTAAAAAATGTCGGCATTGGCTTGCGTTTAGCACCTAGCCGAGCCAATTCAGATATCATGGTTCATATTGATTTAGCCGCGCCAATTAATGGCCCGGATAACGTCGATAGCGTACAGTGGCTATTAACCGTAAAAAATCGCTTTTAACGGTGTCGCACACCAATAAACGTGATATAAAGCAGAAAAAATTTCTTAGGATACGATTTTGCATTTGTTAGATTTCGCACTCAGTCAATACAAGCTAATTGTAACTTTGGTGGCGCTATTATCCTTCCCACTATTGATGAAAGCGTGTTGCAAACTCTTAGAAAAAGTAACACGCGGAAAAATAGACTCTCATCGTAAGCAACGTGCCGATCTACTCATTCGTGTACTCGTTGCATTTGTATTCGTCTGTTTCATGCTCGTGTTCTGGGGTATAGAACTTCGTGGTTTACTGGTGCTCGGCTCATCGTTATTTGCGATGTTAGGTGTTGCCATGTTTGCCGGTTGGTCATTGCTTTCCAATCTGACTTCGTTTTTACTAATGTTTATTCAAAACGATTATCGCGTTGGGAATTGGGTAAGAATTGTCGACGGTGCAAACTTTGTTGAAGGCTGTATTGTAGAGATGGGGCTGATGAGTGTAGTGCTGCGTCATGTTGATGGTCATAAAGTCGTGTATCCTAACAACTTGTTTGTTACTCGACCCGTTATGGTGCTTAGTCAGGAACCGACTAAACCTAAACAGGTTCCAACACCAAGAAGAACATTAGGCCCTAAGAAATAGGGCCTATATCGTCAATAAAGGTTTCTAGCTGTTGTTCAACAATGCTATTTGCATGTGCAAAATAAGCTAAATGAAAAACTGCATCTCCTTCATTCACCAAAGGTAGCATTTGCTGGCCAATTACTATCCCACTACGGGGCGCGATAATCGCTTCTTCGCTTTGACCTAATGGACTGTCTATATAAGCCAAGATTTGACCTTTTGATACGCGTTCCCCCAAGTTAACTTGAGCTCGAACAATACCATCAACATCCGCACGCACCCAACTTGTCGCTGCCGCGATAACCGCATCATGACGTTGCTTCCTGCGACGCCCACGCAGCATTCTGAGTTTACGCATGACATTCTCGACACCTTGCAATCCAGCTGCAATAGCTAATGAGTCAAACCGCAATGCTTCTCCTGCTTCATAAGTGATAACAGGAATATCTAACCCCGCGGCTTCACTTCGCAAAGAGCCATTACGCAGTCGTGCATCTATTGCAACCGGAGTACCAAACGCCATGGCCATTTCTTTAGTCATTTCACAGGACAAGTCACCTCGGATCTGCGGTAAGTTCGAGCGATGAATAGCCCCTGTATGCAAATCAATAATATGGGTGCATTTTTTTACCACTAAGTCGAAAAACATATAAGCCATTCGAGCTCCTAGAGAGCCTTGCTCAGAACCAGGAAAGCAGCGGTTTAGGTCTCGTCTATCAGGTAAATATCGAGACTTATGAATAAAGCCGAAGATATTCACAATTGGCACCGCTATCAAAGTACCTCGCAGCGTCGCCGCATCAACTTTACTCAATAGCTGACGCACGACCTCAACGCCATTCAGCTCATCACCATGAATTGCGGCACAGACCAAAAGTACTGGCCCAGCCTCTGCGCCATTAACGACTTCAATCGGAATAGTCATTGGCGTATGTGTATAGAGCTTTGCCACTTCCAACTGAACAGTCTGCCTTTCAGCAACACCCACTCGTGTATCTAATAGCGTAAAGGGTTGATTGATTTTAACCTTTGCCACGTGTAGCAGTCCTTTTCGCCGCTGCATTCTTCTCAATAAAGGAGATGATTAAGCTAGCTATATCTTTACCTGTAGCCTTTTCGATACCCTCAAGGCCCGGAGAAGAGTTCACTTCCATCACCAAAGGCCCACGCTCTGAACGTAACAAATCAACACCAGCAACATTTAGGCCCATGGCCTTTGCAGCAGCAATCGCAGTGCGACGCTCTTCTGGAGTGATTTTTACCAATGTTGCAGAACCGCCACGATGCAGATTTGAGCGGAACTCACCTTCTTGCGCTTGACGTTTCATCGCGGCAATAACACGGTCACCGATAACGAAACAGCGAATGTCCGCACCACCAGCTTCTTTAATATACTCTTGCACCATAATGTTAGCTTTCAAGCCCATAAATGCTTCAATAACGCTTTCTGCAGCTTTGCGCGTCTCAGCTAACACCACACCAATTCCTTGAGTGCCCTCAAGCAGTTTGATCACAACCGGCGTGCCGCCAACCATTTCCAGTAAGTCTTTGACGTCATCTGGCTTGCTGGCAAACCCTGTAATTGGCATGCCTACGCCTTTTCTTGACAGTAACTGTAATGAACGCAACTTATCTCTTGAGCGAGTAATTGCAACAGACTCATTCAATGGGTATACCCCCATCATTTCAAATTGTCTGAGTACCGCACACCCATAAAACGTCACAGAAGCACCAATTCGCGGAACAATCGCATCAAAGCCGCTCAACTGCTGGCCCTTAAAGTGAATTTCAGGCTCACTACTGTTGATATTCATATAACAACGTAGTGCGTCAATAACCTCTACTTCATGCCCACGTTGCTCAGCCGCCTCAATTAAACGACGTGTTGAATATAAAGATTGATTCCTTGAAAGAATGCCAATTTTCATGATTTATCCGTTTTATTACTTAAGTATGATTGCTCTGGATCAACAAGGATGCGGCCTCGCATCGCTGTACGGCCCAGTAACATTCTAAATTTCATAGTTTCTCTATCGCTTAGCGTGATTTCAATTGGCCAAGCCTGATTGCCGATAGTTAAATTTGTTTCTATTACATATCGTAGTTCTTTATGACCGCCCGAATCGGTAACAACGCGCTCATCTACTACTTTTGCTTCACAACAGACTTCATAGTCGGTATTGTCTTGTTTGGGATGGATCCAAAACCTCACCCAAAGTTCATCTTGTTCTGTTTTGAAAGGCTCAACCTTAAAGGCATGCAGACATGATGTTCTTGCTCCAGTATCTACTTTCGCTTTGATTTTTTCGATACCTAAATCGGGTAAGGAAAGCCACTCTCTCCAACCAACTGTGATCATATTATGCTCTCGTACAAAATGAGTTTGGACTTATACGCTGATTCAAGTCACTTGAAAAACAAAATAAATTTATCCTAAAGATAAAAAGGCTCTGTTAAGCCGAGCACCTTAACTTACAGTAACACCACTTACACATTTTTCAAGGTAAAGCCGTATACTGAGCTAAAGTAAAATAGAATATTCAAACAATTTATTTCATCGCCAAGATTTTTAAATAAATTTGAAAATTAAATTATCTATGTCAGTCTTGGAACGTACTTTTTAATAGGAATTAACTATGACTGGATTACTCCATGCGTTTGTGCTCGACGGTCAAGGTGGCGGTAGACTGCTTTGCGATCTGAGTGAAGTAAAATCCGTAATTCACAAAGAGCCTCTTTGGCTCCATTTCGACTACAGTTTCGACGAAACGACCGAATGGCTGAAGCAACAAGCTTTTTTGGATGACTGGGAAAGAGAAGCGCTAACCGCAGATGAAACCCGCCCAAGGATAGCTAATGGTGATGAAGGTTTACTGGTATTCTTGCGAGGTGTGAATCTTAACCCTAAGCAGAGCCCCGAAGACATGGTTTCTATTCGCTGTTTTGCAAATGAGAAATTATTTATCACCTGCCGTAAGCGCCATATTATGTCTGCCCAAGATATGTTGGCATTACTAAAAAAAGGTCAGGGTGCAAAAAGCATCGGTGAACTACTGTCTACATTGGTAATGCGACTTTCAGTGCGGATGCAGGACATCATCTGGCAAATAGAAGAGCAGCTTGACGAATTTGAAGACGCAATGGAAAGCACTGAGCAACTGCCCAACTATCAGCAACTTTCAACATTAAGAAGGCAAACTATTGGTCTAAAACGCTACCTTAAGCCTCAAAAGCTGGCTATTAACGAACTGCTATTAGCAAAGCTTGTTTGGCTGGACGAAGATCATCATCACATGATTGAAGAGGCAAGCAATGCTTTGAGTCGATATATCGAGGAGTTAGAAGCCGCGATTGAGCGTGCACAAGTGATCCAAAATGCTATCACCAACCATCAAAATGAACAGTTAAACCAAAGAATGTACGTGATGTCCGTCGTTGCAGCGTTGTTCTTACCACTTGGATTTTTAACGGGCTTGTTAGGAGTGAATATTGGCGGTATTCCTGGCACAGAATGGGGTGGCGCATTTGCCTTTTTTGTTATTATGTTGGTAGTACTAACAGGCGGTATTGGCGTGTACTTTAAGCGTAAAGGCTGGTTGTAAGTAGGTATAAAAGTTGGCGCTCTCGCTAGGGATCGAACCTAGAACTCAGCCTCCGGAGGGCTACGTGATATCCATTTCACCACGAGAGCGTCGACAATATAATAATGCTTAGTGCAGGCAATTGCCAGACAATGTTTGCTATATGACTAATTAGTAACCTATTTTTTAAAAAAAGCTGTACTTTGGGCAAAAAACCAGTTATTCAACTATGCTTTGAAAATAATAAAATAGAATGATATTGCTGCCAGTTCAGAAATATCGCGATACATCATTGAGGATCCCAAATATGACACCGATGACAACAGAGCAAGTTGCAGAGTTTCTTGACGTAAAGGTTGAGCGCGTAAGACGCCTCGCACGAGAAAACTTGCTAGTCGCCAAAGACACAGATGCCAATGGCGAACCTATCTTTGACAAAACCGATGTTGAAAAATACAAAGAACTCGCACAGCGACTGGGTGGGATCTAAACTACCCAATAGTGATGACCAGTAGTGTGATCAAGGAATATCACACACTACTGGCTTAGCTAGTTATTACGATATCCACTGCTTCAGTAACTGCCTCAGTTTTTCTGCTTCTGTTATTACGCCACGCTGCTCATACCATTGAATGCTAACAATCAAATAAATTTGGCAAAATACCGTCAGTTTAGCTTGAGCGTATGAAGGCATAACTTGCTGCTTTAGAGAAAAGTAAGACTCAACCACCGTAAGTGCTTCTTCAACACCACAGCTAAAACTACACACCAGCGCTGCTAAATCAAAAAAGATATCACTGTGACAAGCATATTCAAAGTCGATTAACCGCACTCCCTCCGGAGTTTGAATGATATTGCTCATGACTAAGTCATTATGGCAAAACGCCTGATCCACAGGTAAAGAAGCTAAGCTTTCGATAAGCCATGTGATATCGACCAGGTAACGCAGTTCCTCATCAATAGTCTGGACATAACCGGCTAAGTCCAGCTCCTCATATACTTTAAGCTCTAAGCTATGCACATGAATAACTTGTGCTAACAACGCAGTATTTAACTTTGGCTCAGCACACACTTCTGGCATAAAGGTGAACAGCGCCATGCGAGTGCGTAGGTCGTACTGCAATACGTTAGAAGTAATGCCTTGCTGTGCTAACTTGTTTTGTGCCTTTAAGGCCTCAGTAGGAATACCATGGCTATAGCATTTTAATAGATAGCTTTCACCCTTACTCACCATCAGGTAATTATTGTTACTCACACCTTTAGTTAGCTTTTCCAGTCGCTCAACTGAAACCTTAAATACGGTATCTACCTTCGCTTTTAATTTTTCAAGCTCAGAGTGCTGCAAGCGTCTTTCCTTGCTTAGCTTCATATTCTTCGTACCAACGCTTGTAACCCCAACACGCCATCAAGGTATAGAAAATAAATAGTACCAGCGTAGGATAGAAACCTTTAAGGTAATAAAGGTAGATGGAGGCTGCATCAATCACGACCCAATATAACCAGTTTTCAAGAATTTTCTTAGCCACTAAATAGGTCGTCACCACCGCAAAGCATGTGGTAAAGCTATCTAAATAGGCGAGATCTGCTGCCATATAATGCTTCGTGAAATAACCGAGCACAACAGAAACCACTGAAGTGATAACAATGATTGAAAGATGTTTTGATAACGACCAAGAAACGATATCACTGGGCTTATTTTTGTCACCCTGACGCCACATCCACCAACCAACAACAGCCATGACCATATAGTAAAAGTGCAGCAGTGATTCCATCACTAGTGCTCCGTTCCAGTACAGCACGGTATAAATAAAGGTATTAATAAAGGCCACAGGCCAACACCAAATATTCTCTCGAATTGCCAGCAATAAATAGGCGACTGCCAGCACCACAGCGATATACTCCCAACTCGACATCGCTGTGAACCCAGCAAAGGTTTCAGTAAACCAGTCCATTAATCGCAGGCACTATCAGCTGGAGATAAATCGCCTGAGATAAACTTACAAACAAAAATACATTTTCCGTAAGCTTCAAATGAGCGTTTCATTTCTTGATTCAATACTGAGGTCACTAAATCAAATTCACCAAAGACCTGAGTTGACATCGTGTTTGTGATCACCTTGATCCCTTCATGCTCATTCAGCCTATCAATAAAACCTTTAATAAAAGGGATATAGTCTTGGTGCAGTGGGTACTTGCTTATTTCAACAGAAACTTGCATGGGCGCTCCTTACAAATGGCAGCCGATTATTGATATTGCAGATTTAGATTTTCCCCACCGGTAAAATCCGATTTCGGGGTATAGTTTATCCAATCTTGCTGATAGATAATTTTACCTTTTTCGTCAAACTTTAGCACTATCAGAAATCGCCAAGGCCCTAACTCGCGTGACGCATGATTAAAGCGATTAAAAACGCCTCTAGCAACCACAGTTCGAGTCGTAGTATCGACTATCTTATCTTCTACCACTAAGGCAGGTTGTTCATCCAGCACAGCAAAACTCCCTGCAGACCAATTAAAAAAAGCCGTAATTTGATCTTTACCTTGTGCTTTATGGCCAAAAACCATATCTTCCAACACGGCATCTTCGGCATAGAACTCGATAAACTGCCTAAAGTTCTTCCGCTGAGCATAGGTATTAAAGTAAGCATCGGCATGGCTGATGAATGTATTTTTCTTACTGATATTAACGGAGTTACTACAACCACTCAGTATTAATATAAAAAATAACAAGAACCGATAGCGCATCATAGTCACTCCAAAAGCCGTATTAATCGAGTATAAAAAAAGCGCCTGTAGCGCTTAATTCGACGATGACAAAGTGTGTATTTTTATACTGTTACTATACCCAATGGTTTAGCGGTTTTCCACGCTCCACGGGTAAAGTCTGGAATACTCAATGATTCACTGCGATTAGCGACTGATTGAGCCGATAATGGAGAAATTACCGACCAAGCGGCACCGTCGTATACGTCTTGATCTAGCGCCTCACCATTGCGCAGGCAATAGATCATCCGCCAGAACATTAAAAAGTCCATACCACCATGACCGCCGTTGCGCTGCGCTTCTTCACCCATTTTAGTCCAAAGCGGATGGTCGTATTGTTTATACCATGAATCCATTTCGTAATCCCATTCATGGAAGCTCTTCGTACCACCTTGCTCTAACGCGATACGATTAGGGAAACCAGCAAAGACCCCATTAGTTCCTTGAATAAGATTGTGACGAGAATAAGGCCTAGGCGTGGTCGTATCATGTTGCACCATGATACTGCGTCCTTTGATGGTCTTAATCATCGTGGTATTCATATCACCCGCAATATAATGTAGTTGATTACGTTCATGATCTGCCGGAAATTCGCGTTTTGCATAGGCTGCACGACCTAGGGCGGGAGAACTCATAGAAGTTAAGTAATCAAAACGGTCACCGCGGTTAATATTCATGTACTGAGATACGGGTCCTAAACCATGCGTTGGATATAGGTTACCATCTCGCTTAGTATGCCAGTGCGTACGCCATGAGCCGGTCTTGTGCTCAATTTCTTTCATTTGCCAACGTAGCTCATGAATATATGCAGCTTCACCATGCAACAACTCACCGAATACACCTTGGCGAACCATGTTCAGTACCATTAACTCATCACGACCGTAATTGACATTTTCCATCATCATACAGTTCTTTTGCGTGCGCTCTGCGGTGTCGACTATCTGCCACATTTCTTCAACGGTCAGCGCTAAAGGTACTTCAACAAACGCGTGCTTACCACTGTTCATGGTATCTATTGCCATCGGCGCGTGCCATTTCCAAGGTGTTGAAATGATAACGATGTCAATATCGTCCCGATTTAGCATTTCTTGATATGCTAAGTCACCACCACGATACAGCGCAGGTTTCGGCAAACCTCGTTCGCGCACAAGATAATCAGCCGATTTTTCAAGCACTTCATCATGAGTATCACAAATCGCGACAATGCGTGCGCCATCGATGTGACTCATGCGCTTTACATGACCATAGCCACGTTGGCCAACACCTATAAAACCTACCCGAACCACGTCCATTTTTGGTGCTACGAGTCCAATGACAGAGCGCCCTTGTTGCTTAGGTACAACACTGTTATTTTGATTAGAACTTGCGCACCCAGCTACTACACTCGCAGCCGCTGCCGCTCCTGCGGCTTTTAAAAAGTCGCGGCGGTTTATATTTTTCATTCTTACTCCTAAACGATACTTCTTAACAGCACTAATACTGCTCGCTATCAAGCTAACCTATCCCAATCTTAGGTTCAAAACATTGCGATAAAGCCGCAAAAAAAAGCGCTTGAAGCGCTTTTTCTTAAAATATATTAAACCGTTAAATTGCCCTGATAATATTATTCAGACAATCCTCTTTTTCTAGCACACTGGAATACAACGCAAACTGGTTCTTCGCACGGTCAAGATTATGATTTGCTCTGTGGGTTGCAAAATAATTATCTCCATCAAGGTGATCTGTTAAAAATCTCAGACCTATCATGAATGGCATCACTTTTGCGCCAAGAATAAAACTGTCTTTTTCTGCTGCAGTTACACTGTCTTGTAACGGTTCAATATACCCTTGCGCCAGCGCAGCAAAGATATTTTCTCTTACCTGCACATTACTCAAGTTCGTAGAGTCTTCAGC
The DNA here is from genome assembly GCF_005886535.1 of Pseudoalteromonas sp. S2755. Classification (GTDB taxonomy): domain Bacteria; phylum Pseudomonadota; class Gammaproteobacteria; order Enterobacterales; family Alteromonadaceae; genus Pseudoalteromonas. The sequence continues at coordinate 10,947 of NZ_PNDS01000071.1, read as the reverse complement.
TTCTGGTGAACAAAAGGTACGCACCATATCGCCAAAATCAAACAACCAGTTACCCGGCATACACGTATCTAAGTCGATAACGGCTCGCGCTGCATCACTCTGTGTTGAAAACAGCATGTTGTTGATTTTGGTATCGTTGTGGCAAGCTCTAAGTGGTACTTGTTTTTGTGCCTGCTGCAATTCTTCTGCAAGTGCAAATTGCTGCTGAAAAGCGGCGATAATATCACTGCACCTTTCCGCGCGACCATGCTCATCTTTTGCTAGTACTTGGTTAAATGCGTCAATACGCATCGCCAAGTTATGAAAGTTTGGAATGACATGATGTAACTGCGCGGCATCAAAATCATTTAGCGCATGTGCAAACTGCCCGAAGGCGTTTGCAGCCGTTAATGCTTGTTGTTCGTTTGCCACTACGTCTTCGCTATAACTGCGGCCAATAAATGCAAGCGCACGCCAAACTTCGTCATTAATATCGACTAAATATTGGCCTGAACTCGTCGCTAGGTGCTTTATGATAGCGAGACTATAGTCACCATTTAAGGCTTTTGCTGTTAAGTGCTGTTCAATCGCTCGCGCATTTTCAACAAGGTGTAAAGGGTTTGGAAATACCGTGGTATTTAGCTTTTGTACTACCATGGTTTTGTGGTTGTCCTGCAACAACATAGTCGTGTTGATATGACCACTACCAATCGGCTTCATTTTAGCTTCTTCACTAATGAGACCATATTCATCAGCAAGTTGTTGCGCAACGGCTTGATACTCCATATTCACCTCAAAAGGAGTTAAGTCGGATATAGTTGTGTGGAGATGATTATCTTCCCTGACGTGCTTCATAAATCTTTCTCGCGACAATGTCTAGTTCGCTCTTATAAGTTATACCGTACCAATGTGATTGAGCTTGGTAGACCGACACGGTTTGTAGGCCCTTATTGATACTGTGTTGGATACAATCCGGCAGATAATACTCTTTTTTGACACCGTTGTCATAATTCCTTAAAAACGCGTTAAACCCGGCTTCTAATGAATCAAAAAGTGACGGCGTCACTCCCCAACAGGTCATCGAAGCAAGCGCAGAGCTTGCTATCTTACACCGCTTACCTGCAATATCACCTGACAACTCGCCGTTTTCAAAGCGAATATCTAATGCCTCTTCAACCGAGTGTAGTTGTTGCGCGTGTACCTGACAAACGCCACGGTTTACGCCACCTTGATCTGATAAGGTATTTATAATTGGGTATGCGACCATCGCCATATTGCTATGATGCTGAAAATGTTCAACAAGTTGCTCAAATGCATCGGGCCCGTAATAATCATCCGCCGTAATAACTATCGCAGGCTTATCAACGTATGGTTTTGCACACAACAGCGCATGTCCTGTGCCCCATGGTTTTTCTCGCCCTGCCAAACAGTCGATAAATTCATTCGGAATATCGCTAAGCCGCTGCTGCACTAAAGTGATGTTCAGCGCCTTCGGCAATCGTGGCAATATCACATTTTCGATTAGGCTTCGCACTTTGTCATTGATGATCAAAATAACATCGCGCACACCAGCATGATGCGCGTCAATTATGCTCAATTCCATAATACTTTTATCGATACTTGGTAGCGCTGCAACCTGCTTATTACCACCAAAGCGGCTTCCTAATCCACCTGCCAAAATGATCAGCTTAGGGGGGTGTTCGATTCGTATCATTGAAAATATATCAAAACTCAAATAAGCGGGTAAGTGTACTGAGCTTTTGCGCAGAATAAAAGCAATTGCGAGGAAAGGCGTCCTCGCAATTAGTGTGAACTAGCTAAACTTTTGGCATAAGTACTTTATTTCTTGGTATTCAAGCAGTCCTTCCTGTGCTCCTTCTCGGCCAAGACCTGAAAACTTCACTCCGCCAAAAGGCGCTACAGGATTGGATATTGCCCCTTCATTAATCCCAATCATGCCATACTCAAGTGCTTGACTTACTCGCCTTATTTGATTGCTATCATTTGAGTAAAAATAGGCTGCAAGCCCTTCTGGCACAGAGTTTGCCATTCTTACCACTTCATCTTCACTCTCAAAATCAATAATGCTGACAATCGGTGCAAAAATTTCTTCGTGGAAGATCCGCATGGTGCTATTTACACCCGTGATAACTACCGGTGCCATAAATTGGCCGCTTTGTTTATCACCTTGATAAGCGATGCTCGCGCCTTTAGTTAACGCATCTTCCAACAGCTGCTGTGCTTTTTGTTTGGCTTCGAGTGAAATGAGTGGACCAATATCAACACCTTGCTCTAAACCATTTCCCAAGGTGAGCAAGCTTACCTGCTGAGTAAGCGTAGTGAGTAGTTCTGCCGCGATATCTTTTGCGACAAACACGCGATTTGCGGCCACACAAGTTTGCCCTGCATTTCTAAACTTCGCTGCCATCAAACCACTTACCGCTTGCTCAACATCAGCGCTGTCGAAAACAATAAATGGTGCATTACCACCAAGCTCCATTGACGTTCTTTTCACCGTATCGGCACATTGCTTCAACAACGCACTCCCCACTTGTGTTGACCCCGTAAACGTGAGTTTTCGAACTTGTGGTGACTCAGTAAGATGTGCTACTAACCCTTTAGAATCCTTGGTCACTAACACCTGAAAAGCGCCAACTTCCATTCCTGCCTGAATAGCCAGCTTAGCCAGTGCGATGGCCGCAAGAGGGGTTTTCTCAGAGGGCTTTAAAATAAAACTACAGCCTGCTGCATAGGCTGGTGCTACTTTTCTGGTGATCATCGCCAGTGGAAAATTCCATGGAGTGATCCCAAGTACAACACCAACCCCTTGTCTGATTGTAGTTAGCTCATGTGATTGAGAATGGCTGGGAATAACCTGCCCATAGGCGCGCTTGGCTTCTTCGCTATACCATTCAATAAATCCTGCAGCATAATCCGCCTCGGCAAGTGCCTCTTTAAGCGGTTTGCCTTGTTCCTTAGTGACGATTTCAGCCAAAGCCTGACGATGCTCTATTACTAACTCGTGCCATTTTCTAAGTACTTGGCTACGGGCGTGTGCTGTCGTGCAGGCAAGTTTTTCAAAGGTTTCAACCGCTGCATGCAGCGCCTTATCGGCAGCCTGATTATCCGCCTCAGAAACCTGTGCAAGCTGCTCTCCAGTTGCAGGATTAACCACATCGACTTGCGTTTTACTATGGTGTGCTTGGCCATTGATGAGTGAAAATTCGGGATTACTGATGAGTGACATAGCGTTCCTCCTAGAAAAGCAAAAAGCCGTAGTATAAGACTACGGCTTTTATTAAATTTGTCAGTAACAACCTAGGTTGTTAGCAGCACTTAATGGTCTTCATTAACGATATTGAGATTGTACTTCGGAATTTCAACTACTAAGTCTTCATCACTAATTATCGCTTGGCAACCTAAACGAGACTCAGCTTCGAGACCCCACGCTTTATCTAACATGTCATCTTCTAACTCATCACTTTCTTCAAGTGAGTCAAACCCTTCACGAACAACAATATGGCACGTGGTACATGCGCATGATTTTTCACAGGCATGTGGAATACTAATACCGTTTTTCAACGCCACATCGAGTACAGTTTCACCCGTTTTCGCTTCGATTGCAGCACCTTCCGGGCATAACTCTTCATGGGGTAAAAAGATAATTTGTGGCATATTACACCTCGTCTACCGACTGCCCTTGCAGTGCCTTTTTAATTGATTCATCCATACGGCGTGAAGCAAAATCACTACTCGCCTGATCGACTTCTTCGATCGCCTTTTTAATCTGCTCTGGATTGTCTGCACTTTCGCGAATTTGTGCAAGTTCAGTCATTGCACCGCTCAGTGCATTGAGCTCATCTTCTGCCAACAGGTGACCATCCGTTGCAAGCGATGCCTCTAACGCTTCCAACACACGCAGTGCTTCAACCTGCTGCTCTTTAAGCATACGAGCGCTCATGTCTTCTTTGGCATTGCTCATCGAATCTTTTAGCATTTGTGCTACTTGGTCATCGCTCAAACCAAACGACGGCTTGACTTGGATCTCAGCCTGCACGCCTGTCGACTTTTCTTCAGCGGAAACACTCAATAGACCATCGGCGTCAACTCTAAAAGTGACTCGAATATGCGCAGCGCCTGCCGCCATTGGCGGAATGCCTTTTAGACTAAATTTAGCCAAACTACGACAATCATCCACGAGCTCACGCTCACCTTGCAATACATGCAATGACATAGCAGTTTGACCATCTTTAAAGGTGGTAAACTCTTGTGCACGTGCAACAGGAATAGTGGTATTGCGCGGAATGATTTTTTCAACCAATCCACCCATAGTTTCTAAGCCTAAAGACAATGGCAATACATCAAGCAGTAACATATCAGAGTCAGGTTTGTTACCCACTAAAATATCAGCTTGGATAGCAGCACCTAATGCCACCACACGGTCTGGATCGATTGATGTTAGCGGCTCTTTGGCGAAGAAACTCCCAACTTCTTCACGCACCACTGGCATACGAGTCGAACCACCCACCATCACAACCTGCAAGACTTCTTCTGATGTGACATCGGCGTCTTTTAACGCGCGGCGACAAGAGCGTAAAGTCTTTTTAACCAATGGCATTGCCATTTCAGCAAATGCTTGACGCGTGATCGTAACAACCAACTTTTGCTCGCAAACTGGTAGCTCTACGTTTACCGTTTCATAACTTGAAAGCGCTTCTTTACAGGCTCTTGCCTTATTGATAAACAAGCGTAGCTCTTTTGGGTTTAAATCAAATAGCTGCGTTTGCTGTTTGAAGAAATCAACCAACAATGAATCAAAGTCATCACCACCAAGGCTAGAATCACCACCTGTTGATAATACCTCAAACACTCCTTGGTTTAAGCGCAAGATTGAAATATCAAACGTACCACCACCAAGGTCATAAACCGCAATCACGCCTTCTTGACCAGAGTCTAAGCCGTAAGCTACCGCAGCCGCAGTCGGCTCGTTGAGAAGTCTTAATACTTTTAGACCAGCAAGCTCGGCTGCGTCTTTTGTACTTTGTCTTTGTGCATCATCAAAATACGCAGGTACAGTGATCACTGCGCCCATTACATCTTCACCAGCAAAACTATCAATAGCACGTTGGTGTAATGTTTTTAAAATTTCAGCGGAGGCTTGTACTGGGCTTACAGCGCCTGCTACGGTTTCAATAGCAAGCGAACCGTTATTATCGACAAAGTTATAAGGCAACTGACCGTAGCTTTGTTCTATTTCAGATTGCGTTTTACCTAAAAAACGTTTTACAGAAATAAGCGTATTAGTGGGGTCTTCAGCAGAAGCAGCTTGGGCTTGTTCACCAACGATAACCTCTGAGTCGGTGTACCTCACTACCGACGGCAGCATAGGTTTACCCATTAAATCACTAAGGGTCTTCGTTTCGCCACTTTGTACTGTTGCCACAAGAGAGTTCGTGGTACCTAAGTCAATACCAATCGCTAATTTATGCTCATGAGGTGCCGCGCTCTGCCCCGGCTCAGCAATTTGCAATAATGCCATAATGCTCTTTTCACTTTAACGTTTGTTGATGCGATACATCATCAATCGAATAATTCATCTTCGATACGTGCTAATTCGTCGCGTAACTTGTAGACAAACTTTAGCTTACGAATATTGTCTGCTGCGGCTTCCAACTTGCTCATGTCATCGCTTTGAAGCTGCTCGGCAAGGGAGGCGCTAAACTCTGTATCTAACGCGTCAATCTGTGTTTCGAACTCTGCAATCGCGCCATCAGGATCCGCCGCATCAGGTAATTCTTCTAATGCTTCACGCAGCTCCATCTGTTGCATTAAAAACATAGGATCTTGCAACGTTTGTTGCTCTGCACGTATGTCTACACCCTTCTCGCTCAGCATATACTCGGCACGCTTAACTGGGTGTTTGAGCACCGCTAGCGCGTCATTGATCTCTGCGGTTTTCTGTACCGCGAGCAACTTTTCACGCTCACTTTTACCAGCAAATCTATCTGGATGAACTGCACGCTGTAGCTCTAAATAACCTTGATTTAGTTTGTTTAAATCAACGTGATAATCAACAGGTAAATCAAATAATTCAAAATAACGCATACGCACCTAATACAGCAAAGCCCCACCAAGGCAGGGCTTTAAGCTATTCACTGTTGCAAACTATACGGTGAAGCTTTCGCCACAGCCACATTCGTCTTTCTGATTTGGGTTATTAAACTTAAACCCTTCATTCAGACCTTCTTTTGTATAATCAAGCTCAGTGCCGTCGATATAAACTAAACTTTTTGCATCAACGATGATTTTGACATCTTTGTCTTCAAATACTTCATCGCCTTCATCTAAATCGTCGACAAATTCGAGAACATAAGCAAGACCTGAACAGCCCGTGGTTTTAATACCAACGCGCAGCCCTATGCCTTTTCCACGGTTACTCAAAAAGGCTAATACGCGATTAGCGGCTGCATCTGTTAACGTCACTGCCATAATAGTCTCTTACTTCGCTTGTTTACTCTTATAATCTGCAATCGCAGCTTGAATCGCATCTTCTGCCAAAATTGAGCAGTGGATTTTCACTGGTGGCAACTCAAGCTCAGCACTGATATCAGTGTTTTTGATAGTAGAAGCTTCTTCTAACGATTTACCTTTCACCCACTCAGTCACAAGGGATGATGATGCAATCGCGCTACCACAACCATATGTCTTGAATTTCGCATCTTCGATGATGCCTTCTTTTGACACTTTAATTTGTAGCTTCATTACGTCGCCACATGCAGGTGCCCCCACCATGCCTGTTGCTACGCTTGGATCGTTCTTGTCTAAAGAACCTACGTTACGTGGATTCTCAACGTGGTCGATAACTTTATCACTGTAAGCCATAACTATTTCCTCACTACCTGCTTGCGGCTGGATAGTATCCAGCCAGCGGCTAAAACTTGCTTAATGGTGTGCCCATTCAACGCTATCTAAGTCGATGCCATCTTGGTGCATTTCCCAAAGCGGTGACATCTCACGTAAGCGACCAATAGAATTCTTAAGAAGATTGACGGTGTAATCGATCTCTTCTTCTGTCGTAAAACGACCAATACTGAAACGGATTGAGCTGTGTGCTAATTCGTCATTACGACCTAGAGCACGCAGTACATAAGATGGCTCTAAGCTCGCCGATGTACATGCAGAACCTGAAGAAACCGCAATGTCTTTAACTGCCATTAGTAGACTTTCACCTTCAACAAAGTTGAAGCTAATGTTTACAATGCCAGGTACTGATTGGTCGATAGCACCATTAAAATAAACTTCGTCCATATCCATTAGGCCGTCCAATAGACGCTGACGAAGCGCACTGATGTGTGCATGGTCTTTTTCAAAGTCTTGCTTAGCAATTCTAAATGCTGTGCCCATACCCACGATTTGATGAGTAGCAAGAGTACCAGAACGCATACCGCGCTCATGACCACCACCGTGCATTTGTGCTTCCAAACGCGCACGTGGCTTACGGCGTACGTACAACGCACCGATACCTTTAGGGCCATAAACTTTGTGGCCCGAAAATGACATAAAGTCTACTTTCAATGTTTGTAGGTCGATTAGTACCTTGCCAGCACTTTGCGCCGCATCAACATGGAACATGATCTTGCGCTCACGACACATCTCACCGATAGTCGCGATATCTTGAATAACACCTAGCTCGTTATTAACGTGCATTACACTCACTAAAACAGTGTCTTCACGCATGGTTGCTTCAAGCTTTTTCAAGTCAAGTAAGCCGTTGTCTTCAACATCCATATACGTCACGTCAAAGCCTTGACGCTCAAGCTCACGGCAGGTGTCTAGTACTGCTTTGTGCTCTGTACGAACGGTGATGATGTGCTTACCTTTCTTTTTATAGAACTGCGCAGCACCTTTGATTGCAAGGTTGTTTGACTCAGTTGCACCAGATGTGAAAACGATTTCACGCGGATCAGCGTTGATTAAATCAGCGATATCATTACGCGCCTGATCAACCAGTTCTTCTGCTTGCCAACCGAAACGGTGTGAACGAGAAGCTGGATTACCAAAGTTACCATCCATTGTCAGGCACTGCATCATCTCGTCTGCAACACGCTGATCAACCGGAGCGGTTGCTGCATAATCTAGATATATCGGTAATTTCATTTATCTCTCCGCTTGACGTCAACCTAGAGTTGACAGCTCACTTGAATATTGTCTAATTGCTCGATAACACGTTTAACGTGCTTATCTTGCCGCGTTGCTACGGATTGAACATCCGCGTCGGCGACTAACTCGGCTAGGGAAATACTGTTTAAAAATTCTTCAATTCGCACACTTAAATCAGACCACAATGAATGAGTTAGACAACGCATACCGCTTTGGCAACCGCCGCCTTCGCCGTGACAACGTGTTGCGTCAACGGACTCGTCAACAGCATTAATCACATCACCAACGGAAATTGTGTGTGCATCACGGCCTAATAAGTAGCCGCCGCCTGGACCACGCACAGAGCTTACTAAGCCATGTTTACGTAGACGGGCAAATAATTGTTCAAGGTAAGATAGCGAAATCTCTTGTCGTTCAGAGATATCGGCTAGTGGAACAGGGCCAATACTTGCGTGTAACGCAACATCTAACATTGCTGTCACGGCGTATCTGCCTTTTGATGTCAGTTTCATGCATAACCCCCGCTAATTTACCAAGCCGCAAATTTTAATTACTTGACTAAGATAGTCAAGTATTAACCAAGCATAATAACGGCTTTAAATCTGCAACCCTCGTATGCCTACCCGAAATACCCGAGTAATTTAATCAGGTATTATGGATATTGTAATTACCTGAGTATTTTAGTCAAGTATTAGTGATGAAGATTTATGCAAGATTTCACAAACGGAATGGTTGATATTTAGACAAAAGAAATACAACAGTATTGGCGCACTGAGTTGGCCAATACTGTTATCTTGTTTGGCTTACTTATTAGTAGATTTATCTATTGAACTTAGGATCCCACGTAGGATGTTCAGCTCTTGATCTTCCGGTCTAGCACGGTTGAACAAACGCTTTAGCTTAGTCATTACCATGCCTGGGTGCTGTTTGATGATAAAGCCGGTGTCATTCAGGGTATTTTCAAGGTGCTCGTAGAATAACTCCATCTGCTTTGATGATGGGTAAATCGCTTCATCCACTTCTTCTGGTTGCTTTTGTTGCGTGTCTAAGTAAGTCATACGCGTTTCGTAAGCCAATGTTTGCACTGCCATTGCAAGATTAAGCGAGCTATACTCAGGATTAGCCGGAATACATACGTGATAGTTGCACAATTGCAACTCTTCATTTGTTAGGCCGCTATTCTCACGACCGAATACTAGGGCGACAGGACCATTCACCGACTCAGCGACCAATTTTTGCGCACACTCACGCGGGTCTACCATTGGCCACGACAAAGTGCGTGAGCGCGCACTCGTGCCAATAGTTAAAGCACAATCAGCAATAGCCTCTTGAAGCGTATCGACTTTAGTCGCCGCACCCAACACGTCAGTTGCGCCAGCCGCCAATGCACTTGCATGGCTGTCCACTTCACATGCAGGGTCAACTAAATAAAGTTTAGATAACCCCATCGTCTTCATCGCTCTCGCAACAGAGCCAATATTGCCAGAGTGTGAGGTGTTCACTAATACAATTCGAATATCTTCTAAAGCCATTTACACGAGTCTCAAACAAAAATAATGGCGCAGTGTAGCATATCTAATTTGCGTTTTTCCAAGCTCCACAACCAGAAATTAAAAATCTTTACGCAGCAACGAAGTACAAAAAACAACCAGAAAAATTCACAATTGGTTATTTACTTTAGAGAAAAAACCGCTAGAATACGCCGGCTCAAAATGATCCTGTTCTTTTACAACCTAAAGGTAATGCTATGCATCCAATGTTGAACATTGCGGTACGCGCTGCGCGTAACGCGGGTAAGGTTATCTTACGTGCAAGTGAAGATTTATCGCGCGTTGAAGCTACTCAAAAAGGCACTAATGATTTAGTTACAAACATCGATAAAGATGCAGAATCAATCATTCGTGACACTATTTTAAAATCTTACCCTGATCACGCTATTGTTGGTGAAGAATTTGGTCACCACGAAGGCAAAGATGCAGACTACCTTTGGGTTATCGATCCTCTAGACGGTACCACTAACTTCGTTAAAGGTATTCCTCATTATGCTGTTTCTATCGCGTTAAGAGTTAAAGGCCGCGTAGAGCAAGCTGTTGTATACGATCCAATCCGCGACGAGTTATTTACCGCTTCTCGTGGCCAAGGCGCACAGCTAAACAACAAACGTATTCGTGTATCTAAGTCTATAGAATTACAAGGCACTGTGCTTGCCACGGGCTTCCCTTTCAAGCAAAAGCACCACATGGATGCCTACCTAGAAGCATTCAAAGCATTATTCATTCATACAGCTGATATCCGCCGTGCGGGCTCTGCTGCTTTAGACATGGCATATGTTGCAGCAGGTCGTATGGATGGTTTCTTTGAAATTGGCCTTAAGCCTTGGGATACAGCAGCTGGTGAGCTGCTAGTAAAAGAGGCTGGTGGTATGGTTACAGACTTTGCAGGTGGTGCTAACTTTAACCGTAGCGGCAACATCATCTGTGGCGCACCTAAGCTTTGCCAAGCGATTGTAAAAGAAATTCGCCCAGTATTAACTGAGTCATTGTTAAAATAATAGCGCTGGCTTAGATGAAAAAACCCAAGCACTGCTTGGGTTTTTTTGTATCTGATTCAATCTAGAAATAACAATAGTAAGAGCTAGCTGTTATTCCAAAATTATACCAATTTTCTTAATTAAGTGGGCTATTTTGAGGCGAGGAAATCTTGTCGATAACACCGCTTCCGCATCCTGCTCACGCCAAGGTACCTACGTCCTGTAGGCAAGGCAAAAATTTTGCTATTTAGTTGTTCTAAATAAGAAATTTTTAACGA
>NZ_PNDS01000070.1 GCF_005886535.1 Pseudoalteromonas sp. S2755 | reverse complement strand
GGTAATGCGCTCAGCCCGGGTGGAAATTAAGTAGATATTCGACTATAAGCTTAAATGCCTAATACCAATTTGTCTTAATACTTGCTCAATTTGAAGGAGTAAATCTGACGCTAACGGCGTTAAAAATTTCTTATTTAGAACAACTAAATAGCAAAATTTCGCCTGGTTATCGACAAGATTTTCTCGCCTCAAAATAGCTCACTTAATTAAGAAAATTGGTATGATTTAATTCTTTTGATTTAAGGTACATACCAAAAATATCAGCGTTAGTATAACGCTAAACGGCGCGCTACAAACAGGAGATTAGTAACAATTCATCTCAGCTCATACAGTGCTGAATGTGCGTACAAAAATTAACCTTAGTATATTTAAAAGCTTAGTAAATAGATTAGAAATAATACTTGTAAACGCAAGAAACTGCCCATACACTCAAAGTAAGGCAGTAGAAGTGAGAATACTATGCGGTTAGTTCGTTGGGTGATTACATTTTGTATGTTGAGTCTGTTGACTGTGTCAACGGCCGACGCTGCTAAATGTGATACCACGCTTTCAATCGCACCTATCGTTGTCGACCTAGACAACTCAAGCTCCAGCCCTGATTCAGACGATTGCGTTGTATCAACAACTCATCGTTTCGCGGTTCCTAGTAGCTTTATCATAGCGCAATCGCAACCAGCCTATTCTTATTCAAACTCAGTAAGCGAGTCGATTAGAGCACCACCTGTCGCAAATTAATTTAGTCCTTTTCCGTGCTTAATTAATTTTAAAGATAGAGGTGATCTATGAACACTTACACAGTATTGAAAACTCAACCTGTTGCAAATTATGAACTTGCTGAAAATAACTTCCCAGCTTGTAACACTGACAACCTAGAGCAAGCACCTGCGCATTGCCTAATGCACAATTTACATTTGGCACCAATGCAGCATATTGATGAAAACAGTAGCATAGATGAAGCTACGTTAGTGCTAGATAAAACGCACCGCAGAGCAAGCTTTGTCGTAGATAGCAAAGAAAAGCTTGTTGGTATGATCTCTAACGCAAGAATTGGTAGTCGCTACGTGTTGAGTATTGCAGAAAGACGTGGCTGTACGAGACGTGATTTAAACGTCAATGATGTTATGATCCCACTATCCGATCTTCGGCAAATCACCTTAAAACAAACTAGCCAAACTGTGGTTGGCAATGTGCTAAAAACAATGGAAGAAGGTGGCTTCGAGTTTTTGCTAGTGATCGATGAAGTGACTCAGCATCCAGTTGGTTATTTTGACCTCATCGATATGATGAAAGCTTGTGGACGTGCAGTAAACTCAATGAAACCGGCAAATAAATTCAGTGATATTGTTGGTACGATTTTGCACCACGCAGAAATTTAAAAGAATCCCTATAGTTAATGTAAATTAAAGTTAGCAAGGCGTCGTAAGGCGCCTTTTTTGTGCTTCAAGTTTGCTCCTATGCAGCAGAAGCTAGGAGCGGTTTTACTTTGCGCCTGCAAACTCAAGTTGTCGCCAAGACTCATAAACAAAAACAGAAACGGCATTAGATAGGTTCATACTGCGGCTATCGGGGCGCATTGGAATACGGACTCGTTGAGGCTCAGGCAGTGAAAAAATAATGTCTTCTGGCAAACCACGAGTTTCAGGGCCAAACAATAGGCAGTCACCTGCTTCATAGGCTACTTCATGATGGTATTTGCTACCTTTTGTCGTGCAAGCAAATACTCGCTTAGGATTTCGTTTGGCTAAGTATGCTTCAAAGTTTGGATGGCGCTCAACTTCACTAAACTCATGATAATCAAGGCCTGCACGTCTAACCCGTTTATCATCCCATTCAAATCCTAGCGGCTCTATTAGGTGTAATGAATACCCTGTATTGGCACACAAACGAATAATATTGCCGGTATTAGGCGGGATCTCGGGTTGGTATAAAACGATATCTAACATGATAGGCCTCTATTAAATTTTGCCCGGCAGTATAGCTGAAACTTGTCGACATTTATATGTGCTGCGCTTGATAGAGCGAAAGGCATTACCCTGCAGCTTTTAAAGTTAGATTGTTGTGAAAAAGTATACAACCGTAATCTGTTTTTCATTTCAAGCCATTACCCTGTAATATAATAGCATCGCGATGCATGAGCATGTTGCGAGTGGTTTGAAGACTAATCAGAAGTTTAGGTTTTCAGTTAACCAAACTTCAGATTAAATAACATGAAAGAAATGAGGTGCCAGTGGATCGCAGCTATGAGTTTTGGGTGAGGTTTTCGAGTGTATTCACCATAGTAATGGTGGGATTGATGATCGCGGCTAAATGTTGGGCTTGGTTGTCTTCGGGTAGTGCCGCTATGCTCGGCTCTTTAACTGATTCACTGCTTGATATTAGTGCCTCTTTAATGAATTTCTTTGTACTGAGCTACGCACTGCGTCCTGCGGACGATGATCATCGATTTGGTCACGGAAAGGCAGAAGCGTTAGCTGGGCTTGGACAAGCTGCATTTATCGCGGGCTCTGCGAGTTTATTGGCTTTTCATGGTGTAGAGCGCATTATCAATCCAACCCAAATTCCACATTCGTTGTTTGGTGTGTGGGTGAGTTTATTTGCGATAGTATGTACTTTGTTGGTGGTTGCGGTGCAATATCAAGTGGTTAAACGCACGCAGTCCATCGCCATTAAGGCCGACTCGTTGCATTATAAGGGCGACATTCTATTAAACCTTGCTGTGCTCCTAGCGGTTTTGCTTAACTTTTATGGTGTAGGTTACGCCGATCCAATTTTTGGTATTTTGGTGGCGATGTATTTACTTTATAACAGTTGGGATATTGCTAAGGAAAGTGCTGCGCACTTGATGGATAAAGAGCTGCCAGACGAAGAAAAAGCACAGATCATACTTATCGCGTCGAGTCATGAGGATGTTTACGGAGTACATGATTTGCGTACCAGGCAAGGTGGAAAAATCAAGTTTATTCAACTGCATCTAGAGCTTGACGATGATATGCCGCTGATGCGAGCACATCAGGTTGCAGATGAGGTAGTTGCTAGCATTAAAGAAGAGTTTGATTGTGAGATGGATGTACTTATCCATCAAGACCCTGTTTCTTTAGCGGTAAGTAGCTCCGCTGTAAACGCATAAAAATCATCTAGCACAGCTTTGCGGGTGTTATCTTGCTCGCAAAGTAGTTCATGTTTCCCAATAAATTCTGTAAGTGTCACATTGTCTCTGTGTGCGGCAAATTGACTTTGCGCCTGATTATCAACAATGCTGTCTTCACTGGCTGTCGCGATACGGATTGGCAGAGCTAACTTAATATTCTGGAGCGAGCGGCATTTATGCAGCGCCGTGTATAGCCAAGCAAAACTGACACCACCGAGCTGTAGCTCGGGAAATTGATCGTACAGGCCTCTAAATAGCGCATATCTGATTGGGCAATCAGTAAGGTCATTATCTTGAAAAGGCTTGTTGTGGTAGTGCACTTGTCCCAATGCATAATGCTTACCTAGCCCAATTAAACAAGCTGTGCCCGCAAGTCCCTCGGCAAACCAAGCTGGGTAGGGAGTCGTGTTGATCCCAAGCATCGGGGCTGATAAATACACTCCCTCAATGTTGCGAGGCCGAAATAACGATAAGTAGTCGCAAGTAATGGCACCACCCATCGAATGCGCCAATATAAAAAGTGGTAAGGTATTTTGCTCGGTAACGATTTGATCCATAAAGCAGTGCAATGTTGCTGCATAATCTTCAAAGCGCCTGACATAGCCGACTTGGTTATCTTTCAGTAATCGCGGCGAGTAGCCTTGTCCTGGATGGTCATAGGTAAATACCGCTATGTTGTTTTGCGCAAACTCCCACAGCAGCTCTCTGTATTTATGCGCCGATTCAATACGACCATTAACTAATACCAGACTGAACGTTGCCTTTTCTGGAATGTGGTAGGCGTAAAATAGCCTACCATGAAGGGTATCAAAAAAGCCTTTTTGGCAGCCTTGCCAGTGCTTATCAATTTCTGGAAGATGTGATTCAAGTTGCTGACTCTGGCTATAAAACATGGCTACCTGTGTAATGGAATTCGGATGCTGACTTGCAAACCAATATTATTACTAAATTCGATATGGGCGTCATGTACTTTTAACGCATGCTGCGCAATGGCAAGACCCAGTCCAAACCCGCCCATTTGATTTTTGGTCGGCGTACGTGCGCTGGACACTCTGAAAAACGGAATACAAAGCTTGTCGAGCATATCTTCACTTACGCCTTTACCATCATCACTGATAGTGCATCGCAAGTGTTTACCATCACTTTCAATCTCGACATTAATAAGGCTAGTTGCATATTTAATCGCGTTACGAATAATGTTTTCGAATGCCCGGTTAAGTAGCATTGGGTCGCCATAAAGTATTGCCTCGGGTAGTGCTGTGACGACAAGGTCCTTCCCTAGTTGTTGTGCTTCAAACAGTGCATCTTCCAATATCGGGTCGAGCAGCTCATTGAGCTTAATTAGTTGCTTATCGATTGGCACTTGATCCGCTTCGAGCTTAGATAAATGTAAGATATCGCTGAGCATATTTTCAACTAGCTGAGCTTCACGCTCAATGCGTTCGATATAGCTTTGGCTTTGCGCGGTGGCATGGCCCGCCGCAAGGCCAGTGGCCATTTGCAAGCGGGTAAGCGGTGAGCGTAGTTCATGGGATATATCAGCAAGTAAGCGCTTTTGATTGTTAACTAAAGACTCTAACTTATCAGCCATTAAGTTAAAATCATGACCCAGTTGACCGAGCTCGTCTTGGCGTTTGGTATTTATATCGGCTCTGCTCGACAGCTCTCCACGAGAAAGTTTTGCAGCGGCTTTTTGTAGCTCTTTAATTGGTAACAATAGATCTCGAGTAAACCAAAAACATAGCAACAAGCTTGCGCCCAGCACGACCGCGACTTTTATCCAAAGTGGTAGGGCTCTTAATTTGACGAGCGCAGTTGGCGTATGGTTTTCAAAAATTAAATAAAGACGATAACTATCACCTTGAAGTGTAAGCTCTAGGGGGCCAAAAGCCTTGTACTCTGGGGTAAAAATAGCGACTGGTTTGGCATCTTCGGTAAAACTGAGTAAATCTAAATTCAGCGTTTTTATATTTGGATCGGCGGTAACGCTTTTTTCGGCATCGCGGTGGCTCAAATAGATATTTCGCGCTTTTCTTTTACGTAGTTTGGCGATCTCATTAAGCTCAAAATTAGGACGCTCGCTTGCGCGTATTAACGCTTTTTCTAATTGTTTTAGATTTTGCAGCATGGGTTTTGAGATACGCTGAGTTTCCACAACATCGGGTTGTAGCATGCTGATCCCGAGCAGCAACAACATAGTGGCAATGATAGTGAGCCAAAACCAGGCAAAAACTTTAACAAGTAAGTACCGCTTCATTCATTACGCCTTTAGAAAAATATAGCCAGCGCCGCGGATCGTTTTGATATAAGTGTGCTCACTTAATGCGGCAATTTTCTTACGAACATTAGAGACATGCATATCGATAGAGCGATCATAAGGCACAAGTGGTCGGCCTAGTACTTGTCGTGAAATAGTCTGCTTGTCGACCACTTCTCCTGCGGTTCTGACCAGCAAGTGTAGCACTTCGTATTCGGTGCCCGTCAGCGACAACATTTCGCCATTAACAGTGGCGCTTCTCGAAGCCACATCTAAACGCAGTTGATGGATAGTAAAGGTATCATCTGGACTGTGTTGCTTATAATGATCGACGCGACGCGTAATGGCTTTAACGCGCGCGAGTAGCTCCCGGTGGTTAAACGGTTTGGGAATATAATCGTCAGCACCTAGCTCCAAACCAAAGATGCGATCAAAGTCATCGCCTTTTGCCGTTAACATAATAACGGGTGTCATCTTCTGAACACGTAACGCTTTTAGCACTTCAAAACCATCCATTTCGGGAAGCATTACGTCTAATAATATTAGGTCGAAATTTTGTTTTAATGCCAGCTTCAGACCTTCAGTTCCTACGTGGGCCATTGCCACTTCAAAGCCTTCAGCAGCAAAGTATTCTTTTAACAGGCTGCAAAGTTCTTGGTCGTCATCAATAAGTAAAATGGAATGTTTCATTGTCATACTTAGTCCAGCATTGTTGGTTGGCGTTGGCCTGAATAGTTTGGCTCTAGCATATTACACATTACTTCAACGCCTTATGTAAATTGCCTTTGCTTTTTTTTGCAAAGCACTGACAAAACTTTACCTCTGTCTGACGTTCCTTTTCTTTGCGCTTGCTAAATTTGATGGTGACAAAGCAATGGCGAACAAGGAGCCAACATCATGAAATTACTATCTACTTTAGCATTAGTTACAGCGCTTGGCGTATCGACTTTCAGCTTCACTGCAAGTGCAGGTCCTGCGGGCGGGCATCTTGAACACTCAGCAAGGTTGTTGCTATCGGATAAAGGGCAGAAGTTATTAGAGTTAACAGAAGCGCAGCAAGGCCAACTAAAGACAATTTATGCGGACTACAAAACTGCCAAAAAAGCGCTAAAAGAAAGTGGGAAAGAAGCACATTCAACTTATCGTGAAGAGATGAAAGCACTCATGTTAGCGCCAAATTTTGATAAGGCTCAAGCGCAACTTTTATTGGAAAAAAGCCAAGGTAAGAAGCAAGCGTGGGCGTTACTTTCAATGGAAACTCGCCACAAAGTTTTCCATGTACTAAACGAAGAGCAGCGCGATAAACTTCAAGCACTTAAGTCACGTCGAAGCCACAAAGGTAATAAAAAGGCAGATTAAATATCAATGTTTTCCTCCAATCTAGCCCTGACCTTCTCGGTAAGGGCTTTATCAATCACCTGCTACTTATCACCTTCTTATAAAATGAGAGCTTGTACGCCAGTTTGATGTAAAGAATTGATCTTTTGCAACCAATGTATAGAACAATACAACCGTTTACATCGGTTTAAGTTACATGTTGATAACATGTTTGCGTTGTGGTACTTTTCGATTAGGAGTACATCTAGCAAGTCTGCGGATAACTCTTTGAAATAGTGTCGAATTGAAAAATTCTTAATTTACGCACACAAACTTTCCAATAACTTTTATTTTCTTCAGAGTAACTAAGGGTATTCTTTGTTGTTGGCTGTTTGTTACTAGGTATCACTGAGGGAGACATGCAGACACCTGAAGAGTACGAGGTGACACTTAGGATCCGAGAACTGTTAAAAGAACTCAAAAAGCGTAGAGGCTATACTAAAAAAACCATTAGCCAAAAGCTCGGAATAGGTCTCACCACACTAGACGATTACCTTAACGGAACAAGCTCATTTCGCTTGGGTACCTTAATTAAACTGTCGGAAATTTGCCGGATCCAGCTAAGTGATATTTTAGAAGGGGCGGGGCATATAGCTAAAACTTATCAAAATGAGGAAAGAGGCACGGAGCGAGAAGGGCAAGAGGAACAAGCAAAAAAAGATAGCTAGTGGTTTTGTCGAGTTTGCTCTTTTACGAGCCTAATAAGCTAATATCAGAGAGTGAAGGCCGAGGAAACCGGCCCGCAGGTCTATTCTTTAAAAAAGCTATCGTCGTTTTTAGCCAGCATCGCTTCTATATCTTCAATCAAACTTTCCGCATCTTGGGGGGTGAGTTCACCACTTTTTATCGGTGTAGAAATCGCGTTTGATTCGTCAGACCAATCACCTAAATCAATTAATTGGCAGCGCTTTGAGCAAAACGGGCGAAATGGACTTTTATCCGACCATTCAACAGCCTGTTGGCAGGTTGGACACTTTACTGTGGTTGTCATAATGCATTTACTTTATTACTTCCTAATTGTACAAGTCTAATCGCATTTAATCGCTTTGTGAACCGAGTACGTATCTACTTCGACCAGCTTGCATACTAGGTGGGGATCCATGATACGATGGTGAAGCTAGATAAAAGGAGGAGGGTGTATAAAAGGTGGAGAAGTTCGAAGCAACACTGGACAACTGTCACAAAGAGCCAATTCATATTCCAGGCTCAATTCAATCGCATGGTTATTTATTGCTATTTGATGCTAACACATTGAAACTTCGTTACTTTAGTGAAAATTTTGCCGAGCTTGTAGGCTTTGAACCTAGCGCTTTGGTCAATACTCATGCTGCAACGATTTTTGCGTCTCCATTTTTTGAGTTGCTTGCCAGCAATTATAAGACCTCTGATATTCACCGTTTAAATCCGATGGTGGCCACGGTAACAACCAAAGATTCAAAACGTGTTGAATTCTCTGTGTCCGCTAGCCAAAACGAAGAAGGGCTGATTTTAGAGCTTGAACAAAATACGGTGAATGGCATTGAAGGCAACCATTCAATGCAGCACCTTATGAAGCACTCCTTATCTAGTATGGTTGACTCTCAATCTTTGCAGGCTTCTTACGAAATGGCCGTGGAAGAAATTAGAGAATTAACGCAGTTTGACAGGGTGATGCTGTATAAATTTGATCACGAGTACAATGGTGAGGTGGTTGCTGAATCGAAGCGTAGTGACCTTAATTCCTTTTTAAATCAGCATTTTCCAGAGTCAGATATTCCAAAACAAGCAAGAACACTTTATTTAAGAAATCCTGTTCGTTTACTTGCCGATGTTGATGGCGAAAATTCACCGCTTTATCCGCAAGATAAGCCAATAGATTTAAGCGCCTGTATTTTACGCAGTGTTTCGCCAATTCACTGCCAGTACTTACGTAATATGGGTGTAAAGGCGACCATGTCTATCAGTATTATTGTTGCTGGTAAATTGTGGGGGCTGATTGCTTGTCACCATTATGAAAAGCATGTAGTGCCATTTAACACTCGTGAAGTCGCCCAGTATATGGGGTTGATGTTATCTTATCTGATCTCTCTCAAAACCTCATCCTTAGAAGCACTGGCTGAAGCCAATGCACTGACCTTAAGCTCTACTGTTACAGAGCGTATGGCAAAAGAGATCTTTTTTGTTGATGGCCTGCGGTATGAGTCAGCGGCATTACAAGAAATGATGAAAGCTACGGGTGTCGCGTGGCGTGTGGAAAATGATTTAGAATGCTACGGGCAAACTCCCGCAAAGGTGGATATTGAAGCCATTTACCAATGGCTCGTAGAGCACCAACTTGGGGATGACTCTATTTTTTATTGTCATAACTTAGGTGAGCTTAACGAAACATTCAAAGCCTTTGCGAAAACGGCGAGTGGGGTGTTATTGATGCCACTTTCTGCGGATGCTAATCACTTTATCATGTGGTTTAGAAAAGAAGTTATTCAAACCAAAAACTGGGGAGGGAAGCCTGAAAAATCCATTGAGTTTTTGGATGATGGTAGCCATCGCTTAATGCCACGCAGCTCGTTTAAGTTATGGGTTGAGAATGTGAAATGCAAGTCTCACCCTTGGACAGAAGCTGAAGTCAGTTGTGCATTGAAGTTTAGAAATACCTTGGTTAATTATGTGCTGGCTAAATCAGAGCGATATAAAAAGCTCAATGCAATTTTAGAGCAAAAAGTCACTAAACGTACCGAAGCTTTGGAAAATGAGATCACTTCACGTCGTACTGCAGAGCAACTACTGACGATAGCACTTGAGAAAGCACAGGAATCGAATCAAGAGCTGGAGCGCTTTGCCTTTTTAGCATCTCATGACTTACAAGAGCCGCTTAGAAAAATTCAAATGTTTGGTGATCGGATCCAATGCTCAGCTGAGGGACTTAATGAAAAACATGCTTCTTATCTCAAACGCATGATGGATTCAGCTGAAAGAATGCAAAAATTGATTAAAGGGTTGCTGAGCTTTTCACGGATTGATCGTAAAGGTGAGTCATTTAAATCATTTGATGGTGATGATGCGTTAGCTGAAACTTTACTGGATCTTGAGTTAGTGATTAAAGAATCAAACGCACAAGTGGATACCACAGGGCTTGGTGATGTATTTGGAGACCGCAGGCAGTTGCAACGAGTGCTGCTAAACTTAATCAATAATGGGATTAAATTTAGTGCGCCACAAAGAGCGCCAAGAGTCACCATTAGCAGCGAACGCAAAGACAACGAACTGGTTATTGCGGTGAAAGATAACGGAATTGGCTTTGATCCTGAATTTAGTGAGCAGATCTTCAATCTTTTTGAAAGATTACATGGTCGTAGCGCATATGCCGGTACTGGACTTGGACTTGCTATTTGTAAAAAAATCGTCGAGAGACATCATGGTCGCATATGGGTCGAAACGAAAGTAGGGCAAGGCTCTGCTTTCTACTTTAGCTTGCCTGTTTCAGCGCAAGACAATTAATTTAGCTGTAGAGCCACAGATGCGGCTCTGGTATCAGCATACAAGCTCGAGGTTAATGCGAGTTTAAGGAGAGTGTGAATGGTCCATCATCATGATTTAATTAAGCGACTTCACTCTGTGAACTATATCTTGGTTGCAGATGA
Source organism: Pseudoalteromonas sp. S2755 (assembly GCF_005886535.1). Taxonomy (GTDB): domain Bacteria; phylum Pseudomonadota; class Gammaproteobacteria; order Enterobacterales; family Alteromonadaceae; genus Pseudoalteromonas. The sequence goes on along the minus strand of NZ_PNDS01000070.1, from coordinate 18,120 downwards.
TGATTTCGACGACCAAGAATTGATCCGTGATGCGTTTGAAGATAACGGCGTGGTGGAGACGAAGTTGCAATTTGTAAGTGACGGCGTTGAATTGATTGAAAAACTCAATAGCTCTGAGCTATTACCTAGCCTTATTATTCTTGATTTAAATATGCCCCGAAAAAGCGGCAAAGATGTATTAGCTGAGATGCGCGGGGCGGCAAACCTTAAGCATATTCCAGTTATTATGTTCAGCACATCAGACTCAGAGTTAGATATAAAACAGTGTTATTTGCTTGGGGCAAATTCTTATATGACCAAGCCGTCCCAATACCACGAGCTGGTGGATTCAATGAAGTCCTTGCTGTCTTTTTGGCTTGGCACTGCAAAGCTTGTGATTGATTAAAAGTATAGGGCCAGATAACTAACTGGCCCTTAAGCTGTCATAGCACTACATTGCTTCGTTAGTATGCTTTTGCTTTAACAAGCGACTTGTCACTGTACCTGCGGTCATTGAACCTGACACATTGAGTGCCGTTCTTGCCATATCAATTAATGGCTCAATAGAAATTAGTAGCGCTGCAATTGTCACTGGTAATCCCATCGCAGGTAACACCACCAACGCTGCGAAAGTTGCACCACCTCCAACACCCGCAATACCAAATGAGCTAATTGCAACCATAGCCACTAAAGAGATAATAAAGTCGAGTGCGAATGGGTCAATTCCTACGGTTGGCGCGACCATAACAGCAAGCATAGCAGGATAAATACCAGCACAGCCATTTTGTCCGATAGTCGCACCAAACGATGCAGAAAGGTTTGCAATCGCAGGTGGAACATTAAGCTTGTGGATCTGCGCTTCAACGTTCAGTGGGATGGTTGCCGCAGAGCTTCTTGAGGTGAAAGCAAAAGTTAAAACTGGCCAAATTTTTTGGAAGAAATGCTTTGGATTTTCACCAACTAAAGTGACTAACAAACCATGTACGGCAAACATCAGTAAAATGGCAACGTAAGAGGCAATAATAAAACCGAGCAAGCTAATAATGTCAGCCATGCTTGATGTGGCTATCACTTTGGTCATCAAACCTGCTACACCATAAGGCGTGAGGGCGATTATCATACGTACTAATCTCAGTACAACAGCCTGTGCGCCTTCAACTGCATTTTTTATTGGACTACTTAAATCAGACTCTTCCATGATAGCTCTACGAGCAGCAATACCAGTTAACACACCAAAAATCACCACGGCGATAATCGAGGTAGAGCGCTCGCCTGTTAAGTCAGCAAATGGATTGGTTGGTACAAAGCTAAGCAGCATTTGTGGAATGGTTAAATCGGCAACGGTTGTTGCACGTTCTTCAAGTACCGCTATTCTGGCTGTTTCGCGTGCGCCTTCTACTAAGCCAGCTGCACTTAGTCCAAATGCTTGAGTGATAAAAATACCAATGAGGGCAGCAATAGCCGTAGTAAACACTAGTATAGCGATGGTGACAAACGAGATCTTTCCAAGAGAGCCTTGATTATCTAATTTTACTACCGCGGCAATCATAGAAACTAAGACCAATGGCATAATCACCATTTTGAGCAGATTGACATAGCCGCTACCAACAATCGCAACCCAATCTAGTACAGTCTGTTTGGTGGTTAGGTCACCAGAGAAAACAAATTGCAGCGCGAGTCCAAATAGGCTACCTGCAACTAAGCCTAATAATACCGTTCGTGACAGGGTTTCGGAGCGCCGTTGAAAGCGGTAAAGACCGAAAAGTATGGCAATAAAAACCGCCAGCGCGGCGATAACAGCAAAAGACATCAGAATACCTTTCGAAATACATGAAAATAACGCGCTACTATAGAGGTTTTGTTGATTGGGCTAAAATATTCTTTGACTATGGAATAGAACAAAAGGTTATCAATAAAAATGAAAGTTTTTGATGGTTTATTCTTTCAAATAAAGATGCCTTGTAGTGAGTTGGTACTAACTCATGGTAAGTGAAAAAACTGAGATATGCGCTTAGCTTGCAATGTTCTTTCGTAGCAGCAAGTTTATCTCGCGACTCTTTTCTAGAGTTATTTCGCGACTCTTTTCTAGAGTTATCTCGCGATTTCTTTTGCTATGTGACGCTAATTGTGTGGCCGCTTTTATAGTATGGAGTTGGACATGTAATTTATTGAGTATATGTAAACGCGAGTTAGTTCTTAAGCAATGATAAACGTAGAGTGGGAAGGTTGTTCCCCGGCTTCGCGGATGCCGATGTCAGCCCTTGAACCCTGAGGTTCAAGGCGGAGAGCAACAGCCTACCGTAGGCTTCTCGGTACATGCCGAGCATGCTCAATAGTAAACAAACTGCTATCCTAAACGAAATTTATCGGCTCAGGGACTTAATCAGCTGTCCTACGAGCTAGGGAACAATTACAGTATATAAAACATCTGCCGATCACGAAACCATAGTAATGCAATTTATGTGTTAACCGCGTGCTTTTTACTCGCTTTGTTTAGTGACTAATCAAACGTTAATCTGAGCGTTAGCTGGCAACGCTAAATTTGCTTAATTTTTCGAAGGCCACAGTGACTAAACCGTTTCTAACTAACAAAGTAAACGCTATTTAGCTCAGATTACTTAGAAAGGAACGGGTGCGCTAAAGGTCATCATCTCTGTGGTTGTTGGATGTGAAATTTGAAGCATCTCTGCATGCAACTGTAGACGTGAAGCCGCCGCTAATGCCTCTCCCGTAGCGTATAGCCTATCACCTAGGATAACGTGTCCAAGCGAAAGCATATGTACTCTGAGTTGATGAGAACGTCCTGTGATGGGGGTTAGCTTTACGCGTGTTGCTTGTGCTTCATATTCCATGACTTCAAAATGCGTTAATGAAGGTTTTCCGGTCTCATGACAAACCATTTGCTTAGGGCGGTTAGGCCAATCACACACCAGCGGTAAATCAACAGAACCCGTTTGCTGTTGTAGTTTGCCATGAACCCGGGCGATGTAGTGTTTGTGGGTTAACCTGTCTTGAAATTGAATACTCAAATGGCGATGCGCTGCTTTATTCATTGCAAGGCACAGTACGCCGGATGTTGCCATATCAAGGCGGTGCACAATTCTTGCCGTAGGGTAGACAAAATTCACTCTGGCGATAGCGCTGTCCCAATGCTTTGGATCTTTACCTGGTACGGTGAGTAACCCGCTTGGTTTGTTGATCACCAACATATCTTCATCTTGGTACAAAATATCAAGATAGGGAGAAAGGGGGGGAGCGTAATTTAGTAACACCAGCTGCCTCAGCATGAACAGAACGAAGCCGCGTATTATATATGAGTTGCTAAGTGAGCGGTAGCGAGAAAGAGAGCCGAGGCTCTCTTTCGGTGCGGGAGGTTTATTGGTTGGCAACCACTATTAAACGAATCGCATCCAACTTAAGCTGCGCTTTTTCAATGTGTGTGCTCAGCTCAGCCCTTTGTTTATCAAACACTTGAACTTCCTCGTCACGGATGTTCGGATTGATAGCTTTAAGTGCTTGCAAACGACCTTGCTCATCACCTAATTGCTTTTGCATTTTATCCATCGCGTTGGCTTGAATGCTTTCAAGTTGAGCTTGTGCAATATCGCCAGCTTGAGTAATAAGCGGGTGAATAGCGCTTTGTAGGGCATTAACTAGTTTACTGCCAGTTTGCCTACCAACGGCAGAAAGCTGTTGATTAAATGCATCAAACGCCACGTTTTGGGCTAAGTCATTGCCACCTTTATCCATTAGGACACGAATGGGTGTTGGTGGTAAAAAGCGGCCCACCTGAAGAGACTTAGGCGCAGAAGCTTCTGCAACGAAGATCATTTCAACAAAGAAAGTACCGACAGGTAGTTTGTTGTTTTTGAGCAGCGCTACTGACGCACAACCAAAGTCATCGTTACAGATCATATCCATCACGCCGCTGACCATGGGGTGATCCCAGCTGATGAAATGCGCGTCTTCTTGTGACAGTGAGGTGTTACGGTCAAAAGTCACTGTGATGCCATCGTCTTTCAAACAAGGGAAAGAAGGGTTTAGCATGTGTTCGGTTGGTTTGAGAATAATCGTATTCTCGCCTTTGTCTTCTTGGTTAACACCAAAAGTATCAAACACATTAATCATAAACGCAGGCAAAATTACGTCGTTATCAAGTGCTTCAAGTTCAGCAACGATATTATCTGTTTTACCTTGACCACTTGAGTGAAGCTCAAGTAGGCGGTCTCGACCTTGCTCCATCTTTGTTCGCAGCTGAGCATTTTCTTTTGCGGCTTGCGCCAATAGAGGATCTAATTCGTCTTCGTCACAGTTGTGTTCAGCGATCAGCGCTAACAAATCATCAGAGAAAGACTTATACAGCATTTGCCCAGTAGTGCTGGTGGTTTCGAATGCATCTAAGCCCTCGTGATACCAACGTAGTAATACTTCTTGTGCGGTGTTTTCAAAGTAAGGCACATGAATATTGATGTCATGTTTTTGCCCAATACGGTCAAGACGACCAATACGTTGCTCAAGTAAGTCAGGATTAAGCGGTAGGTCAAATAGTACTAAGTGATGTGAGAACTGAAAGTTACGACCTTCAGAGCCAATTTCTGAGCAAAGTAGTACTTGCGCACTATCGTATTCATCTGCAAAAAATGCTGCCGCACGATCACGCTCAATGATAGACATGCCTTCGTGGAATACCGCAGCTTTAATGGCTTCGCGTTCGCGTAATACTTGCTCAAGGCTCATTGCGGTTTCTGCTTTGGCACAAATAAGCAGTACTTTTTCGTGCTTTAACTCTTTCAATTTAGCAATTAACCACTCAACGCGCGGGTCAAACTGCGCCCAGCTGCTTCCTTCACCTTCGAACTCTTGGAAGATCTTTTCAGGGAATAACGCACGCATCGCATTAAATTCAGGGCTTTGAATACCGCCAATGTTACCCATTACCGACATTGCTGTTTTGTATTGCTTTGGTAAAGGCACTGGGTATTGATGTAACAAACGACTTGGGTAGCCATCAATGCCACTGCGGCTATTTCTAAATAGAATACGGCCAGTACCATGACGGTCTAGTAACATAGACAAGATTTCAGCCTTGGCGTCGCTATCGCCACTTTGTGCCTTTGTAAGTAGCTCAGAAATATCGGTTTCTTTTAGTAGCGTACAAAGTGTTTGCTCTTCTTTTGCATCTAGCTTTTTATCTTGTAGTAAGTTGTTTGCGGCTTCTGCGACTTCTTTATAATGACTTTCTTCTTCAACGAACACGTCGTAGTCGTAGAACCTATCAGGGTCTAGTAGCTGCAAGCGCGCAAAATGACTGCGATGGCCCAGTTGGTCAGGTGTTGCAGTCAACAAGATAAGTCCCGGAATGTCTTGAGAAAGCTCGGCAATACGTTGATATTCAGTGCTTGGCTTTTCCTTAGTGACCGTCAGGTGGTGTGCTTCATCGACAATTAGTAGATCCCAATCAGCGAGTGTGGCTTGTTCAAACCAGCGACGCTTTTTGGTAATAAACTCTAGGCTAACCAGTACCAGTTGCTCTGTTTCGAACACATTCGGTGCATCTGCATACGCTTCGCTACAACGCTCTTCGTCAAAAATCGAAAAGTGCAGGTTAAAGCGGCGTAGCATCTCTACAAGCCATTGGTGTTGTAAGTTCTCTGGAACTACGATTAACACACGGTTGGCACGACCAGAGAGAATTTGCTGGTGTAAAATCATGCCAGCTTCAATGGTTTTGCCGAGGCCTACTTCATCAGACAGAAGTACGCGAGGTGCAAAGCGCTTACCGACTTCATCGGCAATATAAAGCTGGTGCGGAATAAGGCTAGCGCGCTGACCTATCAATCCTTTAAGGTGAGATTGTTCTTTATCAAACTGGTGTTGCCAAGTTTGATAGCGCAGTGTGTAGCGATCAAAACGGTCAATTTGGCCTGCAAACAGACGATCTTGAGGTTTATTGAACTTGAGGAAGTGATCAAGAAAGGTCTCTTTAAATGAAGTCGCTTCTTCATTATCTACTCGAGTACCATGATAGCAAAATAATCCATTTTGCTCTTCCACGCTGTCAACACGTAGTTCCCACTCTTCAACATGGCGGATCACATCGCCTGGGTTGAATACGACTCGAGTTACAGGTGCTTCCTGTACTGAGTAAACACGGTTTTCTCCGCTAGCGGGAAATAAAATAGTCACTTGACGCCCCTCAAGTGCCACTATTGTACCCAATCCTAAATCTGATTCAGTATCACTGATCCAGCGCTGACCTAAGGAAAAATTCATGGTTATCTCGTCTATGCAGAAAAAAGGCGGCTATGTTACCTATTCATGTCGGTTTGTTCAATACACAACAGCGACTCAAGCCTTTATTTATCAAGCGCTGGTGCTTTTTCAATTTAGTTGGCATGACAATCGCCAACTAGTTGTTTTTTATCAATATGCAAGTTGGATTTTCTACTGTCATAAAAGCGACTTTTGTGACAAATAGACTAAACTTGAACTATATCCAAAACATAATCAGTCACATCGTTGTGTATTGGGTATAGCATAATAATCTGTAAACAACAGGAATGCGCTATGGTAAAACAAGACAAAGACCATAAAGTGTACGTGCTCGACACCAACGTACTTCTCCATGAACCACTCGCTTACCTCTCCTTCCAAGAACATGATGTCGTTATTCCCATGACTGTCCTTGAAGAACTTGATCACATTAAAGATCGAAAGAGTGATGTGAGCCGAGACGCAAGAGTTGCAATTCGTGGGTTAGATGATGTGCTTCGCGATGCAACACCAGAGCAAATGCTAGAGGGGGTAGCGCTACCAACATTGAGGATAGAAAGTCACCGAACGCCCAGTTCAGGTAAATTGATTATTGTAAACGATCACCTTTTTCAAGACTCCATCTCCGGGTTACCCGGCAACGAAAATGACCACCGCATTATAAATTGTGCGGTACACCTGCAAACTCAGTACAGTGACAAAAAAGTAGTGCTGGTTACCAAAGACATCAACATGAGACTTAAAGCGAAAGGCGCTGGACTCAAGTATGTTGAAGATTACCGTACCGACCAGCTAATTGACGACATTGCGTTGTTGACCAGTGGCTTTAAAAAAGTTGAAGGCGACTTTTGGCAAAATGTAGGTGAGTGCCAAACGCAGCAAGATGGACGTTACACCGTGCATGATGTACCAAAGTCGCTCGTACCCGATGTGTTCTGCAATGAATACTTAATAGATGATACTAATCACTTTGCAGCTCGAGTTGTGGGATACGACTCTGAACATATTCGATTAAAAGACTTAGGTGTTGAACGTTTGATGCACCGTCAAGCATGGGGAGTGAAACCGAAGAATATTAACCAAGGTATGGCACTGGATGCGTTACTTGATACTGACATAGAGCTGGTGATACTAACCGGGCCTGCGGGATGTGGAAAAACCTTATTGGCGCTTGCCTGCGCGCTTGAAATGATCATTGAGAAAGGGATTTACGACAAGGTAATTGTAACGCGAAATACCCCTGAAATAGCAGAGAGTATCGGCTTCTTACCTGGCACGGAAGAAGAGAAAATGGCCCCTTGGCTTGCGGCAATCACAGATACCTTAGAAGTGCTTCACAAACATGATGAAAGCCCCGTTACTAGCCGTAATTATATTATGGAAAAGGCGAACATTCAGTTTAAATCGGTGAACTTTATGCGTGGCCGAAGTATTCAAAATGCGGTTGTTATTTTAGATGAGAGCCAAAACTTAACGGCATCACAGTTAAAAACTATCATCACTCGCTGCGGTGAGGGAACCAAATTAATTTGCACCGGAAACCTCGCCCAGATTGATAGTAATTATCTCACCCCAGTGACATCAGGATTAACTTATATTGTCGAGCGCTTTAAAGACTTTGAAGGTAGCGCTACCATTAACTTAAACGGTGTAGTACGAAGCCGCTTGGCAAGTTTTGCTGAAGAAAATTTATAACTTGCCTTGAGCCGACTGGCTCGTTACTCTTTTGCTAACACTGTGTGCAAACGGGAACGAGCCAGTAAATGGATGCGACAAAAGAATTTTTACCACTAAAAAGTTACCGAAAGGGAATTTTAGTGGCGGTAATAATACCCATCCTTCTTGTCCTCGTCTTAGCTTACCATCTCTATCAAATTAAACTCGAACGCCAATACAAAGTACGTTTTAGCCAGTATGAATATGTTTCTCAGCAGCTGAAACAAGAGTTTTATGCCGCACATGTCGTCCTTGATAGTATCGCCGTTAACCTTGCGCAGCCCCTTTCTTTTCAAAAGCCAGCAGAGTGGTTAGAAGATATAGAGCAGCACCCTGAACACTATTATCATGCGTTACCAAACAATGGTGGAGAGATTGTTGGTCGTGGGCAAGTCAGTGCTGCGCTTTTTGCCACTAAACGATGGCAAACCGTATTGTCGCTTAACACAGCTTTTGATGCCGCGCTCGCATTGCAAGGTGGATTATATGCGGTCGCATACGTAGAAGATGACGGCTTTGCGTATGTTAAGCGTCGAGATGCCTCAAGTAGCCATTTCATCACGCGATTAGTTCAAGGTAAGTTCGAACCCGACTTTAGCTTGGGTAATGTAGTCGTTGGACCACCCGTGAAGTTTTTCGATAGACAAATGTTTGCGCTCGGTAAGAAACTATCAACAGTGGATAACGCCCATGTATTGATGATCTATGATAGCGATATTATTGATAGGTGGTTGTTAAACATCGGCTCCTTAGACGGTACGATGGAGTTTAAAAACCAAAGTGATGAGATTATAGCTGGCAAGCGTTACGAGCATGATCACGACCATGATGGGCTTGTAAATTCATCAGCACCTTGGCAGTACGGGTTACACTTTATCGCCAAGCCAGCCAAAGAACCTATTAGTTTAAACTATCATGAAAGCTATGAGCAGTTTGCCGCTCCGCTGCTGCGGGAAATCTTGCTTGAACTCGCGCTATTACTGTTTTTTATTCTTTTTACCTTTGTGACTATTGTGTGGTTGAGCGGGCAAATATTTGTTCGACCTTTAAAGCATTTTGTGAATTATTTATCTTTGCAAGAGCATACACCACAAGCCACCTTGAACTATCCTATTCCCTCTGAGTGGCAACCTTGGTTTATACAAATCAAGCAGGTGGTGGAGCAAAAATCCCGCTTAATGCACGCCCTTAAACAGCATAATCAAGAACTAGATGATGAAATTAAGCGTAAACAACAGGCGTTAAAGCAAAGCTTTGAGGCAAAAGAGCGTCAAGCGGCTTTACTCAATGCAGTGCTTGACTCTGTGCCCGACATTATCTATTTCAAAAATATAGATGGTTCATTCATAGGCTGTAATCGCGCGTTTGAAGAGTTTATGGGGGTTGATAAGTCGGACTTAGTTGCGAAAACACAATCTGAAGTGACATCCGGATTAACCATATTACTTGAGCAAGAAGCGGCGATGGAGCGTTCGCAAGAACAAGTAGCAACTAACTTTGTCCTTGGTGCGAATACCTACTTTTTGACTATCACACCACTGAAATCGGAAACTGGAAAGCTCATCGGTTGTTTGGGGGTTGCGAGAGATATTACCGCCGCACAAGAGGCATATAATGCGCTAAGAGACTCTGAAGAAAACTTTAGGGCTGCGACTGAGTTCGCACCCAATGGTGTTATTTTGGCTGCGATCAGCGGTAAAATCTTGGAAATGAACAAGGCTGCCAAACGTTACTTGTCACTTGATAAGAATACGGGAGAAAAGCTGCTGGAACGTTTGTTTGATGAACAAAACTGGCAAACGCTAAAGCCAGTCTTGGCTGGGCTATTAAAAGAGCAAAAGAAAGTTGTTGAGCACATGATTTCACAGTCGGGTAAGCACCGCTGGTTACAATTGAGTATTTCTTTAGTTTGGGATAAAAACAAACGTCCTAAGTATTACGTGATCCATATTCAAAATATCACCAGTTTGTTGTTAGCGAAGCAAGATGCTGAGCGCGCAACGCTTGCCAAAAGCCGCTTTATTGCCAATATTAGCCATGAAATTAGAACGCCAATTAATGCCATATTAGGTTTGGCGGATATGATCAAAAGTGAGACGCTTACTCGCGTTCAGAATAAAAAGTTACAGCAACTTTCTGGGGCTGCAAATGAGCTGCTTACTATGCTCAACAGTATTTTAGAGTTTGCCAAAGTCGAAAGCCACCAAGGCACAATTCAATATGAAACGTTTCAAACCTGCTATGTATTTACCACGATAGAATCACTGATTAGGCCTTTATGTATACAAAAAGGTTTGGAATTTGAGTTACAGATCGACCCTCAAGTTTGGCCTTACCTTTATAGTGATGAAGATAAAGTAAAGCAAATCTTAGTAAATCTGCTGGGCAACGCCGTAAAGTATACCAATCATGGTAAGGTTGGATTGGAGGTAACGTTACTTAATGATAGAGCTGCAAAACAAACTATCAAGTTTGCTGTTTGGGACACTGGAGTAGGGATCAAATCGCAAGAGATTGAACACCTTTTCGATGCATTTACCCAAGGCGATGAAAGCTTCACACGTCGTCACGAAGGCATTGGTTTGGGGCTTGCGATTGTTAAGCAAGAAGTTGCACTCTTAGGTGGCGATATTGCGGTTAACTCAACCCCGAACGAAGGAAGCTGCTTTTTCTTCGAATTGGTGCTAGATAAAGGCGCTTGTCCAGTTGTGGATAGTCACAAAGAAGTTTACTGTCTCACCACCGAAGCGCGTAGTTTACCAAGCTATTTTGCTGGTCTCGCGGAGCCTTTATCTGTGGAGCGATTGCACGCGATGCATACTCAGCTTGACAAGTCTATTGTTGTTATTCCGCCAGAAACATCGCTTGATCCCACTTATGCTCTACCTGGAAATACTGCATTACTATTACATTGTGAAGGTGAATTTCCTGAGCAAAGTAACCATATTGCGCTAAATCAAAGTGTGTTTTACCAATCAGCCTATACTTGGCTTGCTGAATTTGCCCATATGACGCAAACCGTCGACAACGTGTGTATGCAGGTTGCTGGTGCACTTTGCTTAGTGGTTGACGATAACAACTTAAATTTAGATATTACTGAAAATATGTTGAAGCAGAATGGTATTTCTACCATAGGGCTACAACACGCTGAAAATATTGAGGAAGTTTGCCGTTCACTGCAACCCGATATCATCCTGATGGATATCCATATGCCAAATATTGATGGCTATCAAGCGACCAAGCAGATCAGAGGCGTGTGGTCTAAAGCTGAGCTGCCTGTTATCGCCTTGACTGCCAATGCAAGTAAAGAAGAGCGGGCGAAAGCGACAGCCGTTGGCATGAATGATTATTTGGTAAAACCAATTAATAGCACACAGGCGTGTAAGGCATTGGCAAGTAATATTGTCCAATCAAATAAAACAGAAGAAGCCTTTTTTGATTATGAGTTTGCTTTATCACAAATGATGCAAAATGAAACGTTTTTGCAAACAATGTTAGATAAATTTGCTAAACTTTGTCATGATTACCTAGAACAGGTTGCCGAAATAGAACAGGGCTCAGCATTATTCGAGTTAGCACATGGAATTAAGGGCGCTGCTGCGGGTCTGGGCTTTAAGCGGTTGGCGAAAATTGCAAAAGACCTTGAAACGCAAAGCAAAACGATCACAACAATAACAAATCGCACTGACTTGGATGTGTTAACAGATGCACTTTCGCAGGTGGTGTGCTTTATCGAGCTAAAAAGGTAGCGTCATAAGATGCAGCAAGCTGAGCACATTTTTATTATTGATGATGACCCAATAAATAAGATGGTCCTAACTAATACATTAGGTGACGGCTATCGGTTGTCCCATAGCACTGACACAATGTTATGTATTGATGAATTAAAAGCAAGCAAACCAGATCTTATTATTTTAGATGTGTTAATGGCTGACGGCGCTGGGTTTTCTGTTTTAGAGCGCTTAAAAAAGGATGCTAGTACTTACGGTATTCCCGTTGTCGTGATCTCCGGTAGTGTGAGCTTTAAAGATGAAGCTCGAGGTTTGGAGTTAGGGGCAGTGGATTATATAACCAAACCCTTTAATCCGCTGATTGTGAAAGCCAGAATCAAAAACCATTTAGCAATAAAAAAGAAAAATGATCTGTTAGAAAAGCTAGCTTCTATAGATGGCTTAACAGAGTTACCCAATCGCAGGTATTTAGATGAAGCCATGAACTCAGCATTAGAGAGCGCAAAAGCCGATGGCAGTGCGTTTACTGTTATGCTGGTTGAGGTGGATTATTTTAAAACGTTTAATGAGCACTATGGCTATATGCATGGCGATGATTGTTTATTCAAGGTTGCTAAAGCGCTAGAAGCCGCCGCAATCCAGCGCTCCTTATTTATTGGCCGTTTTGATGGTACTCGCTTTGCTTTGGTGCTAACTCAGCATAATATCGATATAATTAATGAAATAGCAGAAGCGCTGCATGACTCGGTTAATGCGCTAAAAATCTCCCATATCGCCTCACCCATATGTGCGCATGTGAGCGTTAGCATTGGTGCCGTTCATATTGAAACTCATTGTAGCAGTGAGCTTAGTGAACTGATAAAAATGGCTGATAATGCTCTTGCTGTTGCACAGAAACAACAAAGTACGGTATTTATTAATGCATTATAACCACCTAAAGTCATATGCAGGGACAAGTGCGCATCCGTATCCGGATAATAAGGGCACCGCATAAAGCTTGGCTATGCTCGTGCTTTATAGACCTTCAACCGATATTTAGTGCCTTTTAGTGCGGTGTTAGGCTTATTATGGACATACGACGTAAGATAATTTGGGTGGATTGTATAGCGGCCATATCCGTGGGATTAACCGTATTGCTTTTCCACTCAATGATCGGTGCGATCTATCATATACCTGAACAAACCATTATCTTTATAGCAGTATCAAATTTGTTGTATGGCTGGTACTCATTTAGCCTTGCCATTCAAAAGTCGAGGAGCATAAAACGTTTGCAGCTTTTGGTGTTCGGCAATCTTTTTTGGGCGTTTGTCTGTGTTGGAGTGGTTGTTCAGTATTTTAACGTTGCAAGTCTAATTGGTATTGCTTTTATTGTTTGTGAAGCTATGTTTGTCATCATGCTTGCCTATTTCGAGTGGAATTATAGATATGAGCTTGTATCAAAGGACGGCTCAGCTTAATAGGCTGGGTTATTAAAATTTAGCTGAGTTTCGTTTTTAACTTATGAAGATGACAGGAAAATAAGGAGTTTGCCGCATAACTACGCGCGAGTTTACCCACCGTCCTTGGTGCAATAAAGTCTTACTGAATTTGTTTTAGTGCGTTGTCGCCAAAGCCAATCAATTGGTTGTTTTTGAATACCAATGGCGTGCACTCATCTTTTGTTACTTTGCCGTCCGAGTGTTTGCTGTTGGTCGCATAGTACAGCACTTGATAGTTGTCGCCGTCCCTTGACACCAACTCGCTAAAATCTGGGGTTGCAAACATGTCTTTCACTGACGAGTAAGATGCGCCCATTTCAAGGTTGGCAATCTTTTCACGATTTTTACGCTGTTTATGTTCCCAGTTAGACGAGTTGTATTCAGAAGCCCAACCGTGTTCTACTTCACCGTCGGATACAGCAACGATACAGCCTGATAATAGAGTAGAGCTAAGCGCAGCCACTAACATTAATTTTTTCATTGTTGTTTTCCTTTTTAATTTTGTTGCTGAGCAAGTAATGCAAACAGCCATTTTTTTGCTTGAATTATCACAGGGGTGCAAACTCTTTGCCAACTAATAAAGTTTATATATATCAGTTTGTTGTTGGTTTTTAATCAGTTTGTAGCTGATGGTTTTCACTAACATTTAGTTAGGTTGCTCACTAAAGTAACAATCTAGACCACTCGGTTTCTCGTTGTCCCAGCAACAAAACTTTCAATATTAATGGCAATTTCGCCGACCAAACGTTCGATGGCCTCTTTACTTGCCCATGCCGTATGCGGCGTCAAAAGCAAGTTCTCACCTAGGTATTGAACGAGTGGATTGCATGCTTGTGCCGGCTCTTGTGTGAGGACATCCACAGCAGCCCCCGCTATTTGCTTGTTAGTTAGTGCATCCACCAACGCTTGCTCGTTGACTATTCCGCCTCTTGCGGTGTTGATAAGATAAGCATGATTTGGAAGTAGGGCGAATTCAGCGCCCGCAATCAGGTTTTCTGTTTCAGCGGTAAGCGGGCAGTGAATCGATACAATATCTGCAATTTGTAGTGCTTCTTCAAAAGCCATTCTTCCTGCTCTAACCTCAGTTACGCCTCTACGTTCGGCAACAATTACATGAGCTCCAAATGCTTGCGCGACTTTTGCAACGGCTTCTCCTAAGGTTCCATAACCTACAATCACAAAGTTTTTACCTGCAATTTCGTTGATGCTGTAATCCAAACGACAAAACATGTCACTTTGTTGCCAAAGTCCAGCATGGCAGTCTTGCTGATAACGATGAATATTTGTCATTAAGTTACCAAGCATAGTAAAGGTGTGCTGTACGACTGAAGGAGTCGAGTAACCAGCCACATTTGCGACCGCAATTTGATGGGCTTTTGCGGCTGCTAAGTCGATGTTGTTGACGCCTGTGGCCGCAACACAAATTAGTTGTAATTGCGGTAACGCCGCGATTGTTTCTTCATTTAACTTTACTTTATTGGTGATGATGACCGTCGCATCTTTACAGCGTGTGATGATGTCATCACTGGATGTGGTGTCGTAAGACGTTAATGTGCCTAACTTGGCAATGGGAGAAAGATCGGTTCCTGCAAGTGTTTTGGCGTCTAATACCACGATTTGCATTATTTTTATCCTTTTCTTGACTTTGGAGTTAACTCTAAGGTTTATACTTGTGATGTCGACTAGGATAATCTTCAGGACTTGGGAGTGTAAAGTGGTAAAGATTGGTGAGCTGGCAAAGCGACTAAACGTATCAACTGACACGTTAAGGTATTATGAAGCAAACGATCTCCTACACCCTTGCACAAGGAGCGAGGGCGGGTATCGGTTGTTTGATGAGCAAAGTGAAAAGCAAATGCGCTTTATTCTTCGCGCGAAGGAAGTAGGGTTTAGCCTCAAAGAAGTGCAAGACTTGCTGAAGATAAAATTTGAAAAGCATCAGCACAGTTGCGAAGAAGTGAAAACGCTGACTATCACTAAACGGGATTTAGTGAGAGCGCGGATCGCTGAGTTACAAAAATTTGAACAATCGTTATCGACGCTAGCAGAGCAATGCTGCGGCGGTAAGGAAGCGGCAGTGAGCTGCTCGATTTTAACGGCCTTGGAGGCTATCGATGAATGAACTGATAGTAAATTTTTGGCAGCTATTTTTAGTATCTGCCCCGTGGTTACTGCTTGGCCTAATATTGGCTGGGTTACTTAATGTATTTATTCCAAAAGATCTATTGCAAAAGCATTTAGGGAAAGAGGGGTTTTGGACGACGATAAAGGCTGCGCTGATTGGAGCGCCGATGCCGCTGTGCTCTTGCGGGGTTATTCCAGCTGCGGTGGGACTGAGAAGAGCGGGAGGCTCAAAAAGTGCGACAACCGCATTTTTGGTCTCAACGCCTGAAACTGGAGTGGATTCTATCTCAGTTTCTTATGTGCTACTGGGTCCTTTTATGGCGGTGATTAGGCCAATTGCGGCTGTGGTTAGCGCAATTACAGCTGGGTTGCTCGTTGGCAGTGAGAAAGATGATAAGCCTGTGCCGCTAAAGCACCTTAATACTTCAGAGGAACTAAGCGCGACTAGCGGTTGCTGTGACGCCAATCATCACTCAGAGCCAAAGCCTGCTGAAAAGCATCACAGCCATGATAGCTGTTGCGCCAGTGCTAAAGTGGAAACCGCAAAAGTAAGCTCAAGCTGCTGTGCGCCTGCAGGCCCGCAATTAGCAATGGCAGGGGCGAATATGTCTTGTTGTGATACTACGGAGCCTGCCGTAACCAGTTGTTGCGATTCCTCGTCGACTACTACAAGTTGTTGTGAGCCAGCCCCCGTATCTGAAAAGCAAGGGGTTTTTGGTAAAATTGTAGAAGCTGTTAAGTTCAGCTGTAATCAATTATTGTCCGACACCGCGGTTTGGCTACTTATTGGTTTATTCTTTGCAGCGTTAGTGCAAACCTTTGTCCCTGAGTCTTTCTTATCTCAGTGGGGCGACGGTATTATCGCCATGCTAGTGGTGATCCTTATCAGTATCCCAATGTATATTTGTGCCACAGCTTCAACTCCAATCGCTGCGGGTTTATTAATGGCAGGTGTGTCACCTGGTGCGGTATTGGTATTTATGCTCGCAGGCCCTGCAACTAACATCGCTACAATTGGGGTGGTTGGTAAAGAATTGGGGCGTCGTGCCGTGTTTGCCTACTTGGGTGGTGTCATCGGGGTTGCACTTATCTTTGGCTATTTAACCGATTATTTAGTAAATACTTATGGTTTTGTGGTAACGCCGATGATAGGTGAGGAACACGAAGTGCTACCACATTGGTTAACAGTATCGATGGGCGCATTATTAGCAGCACTGTTACTAAGATTGGCTATACTCAAATTAGGTAAAGTTGTTAGAAGATAAACTATTGTGGTACTTTTTACCGTATTACAATTACCTGACGTTTAAGCATTTTATGTTCCAACTCGGCATATCGCCTTGGTGGTCAGACATGAAATGCTTAGCGTCTGTTTATTTGACACGATAGAATGCGTTCCAGTATTCGTTAATCCGACAATTTGAGAAGTAGAGTGGATAAATACGCTGACATTAGACCGTATAATGATGATGAAGTGGTGCCAGCATTGGCACGTCTACTAGGTGATGATCAATTCATTGATGTGATTGCCAAATATAACCTGCCAGCCTGGTTGAATGCTTGGCCCGCTATTGCACGCCCACTCGTAAGAATGAAACTAAAAAAGAAGTGGGGAGATTTTTGTACGATTGAACAAGTACAAGATGAAGTGGCGTACTACCTACAAATTTTGATCAATAAAACGACGTCTAAAGTGACTTATTCTGGCCTTGAAACATTAGACTCGAATACTTCGTATTTATTTATTTCGAATCACCGTGATATCGTGTTAGACCCTGCGCTTGTTAACTGGGGCTTGCATCAGCAGGATATGCGCACGGTGCGTATCGCTATTGGTGATAACTTACTGCAAGTACCTTATATCACCGAGCTTATGCGTCTTAATAAGAGTTTTATTGTAAAACGTTCGGCAAAAGCGCCAAAAGAAATGCTAAAAGCATTAACTCAGCTTTCAGCCTATATTTTTGACTCACTGAGTGAAGGTAACTCCATTTGGATTGCGCAAAAAGAGGGCCGTGCAAAGGATGGAGTGGATCAAACCGATCCTGCACTGTTAAAAATGCTACAGCTCAATGGTCGCAAACAGAAGCTAGATTTTTCAGATTATGTAAAGCAGCTAAGGATTGTGCCCGTTGCAATTTCCTATCAATATGAGCCGTGCGCGGTTGCTAAGGCTAAAGAGCTATACCATAAAAAGCAGTTTGGTCAATATGTGAAAGCACAAGGCGAAGACATTGCTAGCATTGTCGAGGGCTTTAGTTCAGATAAAGGCCACGTCCATATTGCATTTGGCGACCCTATCACTGCGGATGTTGAAAACCCAGATGAGCTGGCGAATGTCATTGATAAACAGATTTTAGATTTATACTATCTGCATTCAACCAATCACCTAGCAGCAGGCGATGATGCGCAAGTTAGTCCAGAAGATAAAGAGGACTTTATCTCTAAACTAGAGTCTGTACCGGAAGAGCTGAAGCAATTGGTGCTGAGCATGTATGCCGAACCACTGCGTCGCAAAGGCATTTAATAGTAGTTAGCATGCGCAACCGTGGTGTTAAGTGGTTGCGCTTTTGTTCGGTTAATTAAGAACTTTATGATAATAAACGACTTCCATATCTCCTAAAATATCTTTGTGAAGCCCTTTTTTCACATAACTCATCCCAAGTTTTTTCATAATATTGATGGAGCCAAGGTTCTCTTCTTCAGCGATAGCGCTAAAGTGCGTCAAGGTAGGATTTGCTGCTATTAGGTCTGGAATAAGATGTTGTGCGGCCTCTGTTGCAAACCCTTTGCCCCAAGTAATACCATTTTGAATAATT
>NZ_PNDS01000007.1 GCF_005886535.1 Pseudoalteromonas sp. S2755 | reverse complement strand
CGTCTGTCATACTTACCCCTAACAGACAAATCCCAATGATAGGGCCTAATACCAACCCATGTAGCCTAATAGACCATAATCCCGGTGAGCGCGGTACGGAAACAACCCTACCATCGCATTGGCTAGGGTAACTTACGCCACTAAAGTCGTCTCTCGGCGCGAATCTGTCTTTACAGGGTTTTGCTTCTTTAAATTTACAACCATTTAGTTCTTCAGCCTTGGCTAGTCGTTCCTCATAGCTTAAGTTATGGAGATGGTCTTTTGTTTGTTCTTCATAAAAAATACCACTACGACGATAACTTGTCTCTCTAGCCAAGTATGCATCTCTTTGTGCTTTCTTTTCTTTTTCTTCTTCAGTTGCTTCTTCTCGATAATATCGCTCTCTTTCCTTCGCTTTATTTGCCAAATAGCTATCCAGCTCTTCTTCAGTCATCTCTTCAATCTTTTTCATCAACAACTCCTTTTAGCTGACTACTAGAAAGCACTTGTAATGATTAACGCCCTACCACACTTCCATACGATTAATTTGGCAGTCGTCGGCATCAAAGTACTTTTTCATCACCTCTGGAAATGGACCGTTAAAGTGGGCATTCTTATCGAGCTTATAGTGATACTCCATGATTTCGTAGTAATATTCTTCTATCGGTTGGGTAATATCCATAAACCGATTTATCTGAGCCCAATCGGTTAGGTTCCCGCCATCACCAAGCCCAATCGCGTGGCCAAACCAAAACTTTTCTGGATACTTTCTACAACTTAGATAACCTGTTTGGAACGAGCCGCCACCTCTTGCACTTTTCACCTCAACGCCCACCACATATTCAAGGTCTTCTATTGGGATATAAAATGGTTTTCTAAACAAGGTGTAAGGCGTTCGCACCAACCCAGTGTGACGATTAAACTCTATGTTATCAATAAACCGTAAAGCGTCAGAAAATCTAAACAATAATAAAGGTGTGACGAAAAGACCTGCCAAACTCAAGTATAAATAGTCTACTGGAAATGCATCAACCAGTGTCAATACAATCAACATAAATCCCGCAATTGCTGACAATATGGTGATTACCATTCTAAAAAGTATTAGGCTTGGGTGACGAACTACCGCAACTTTTTCACCGTCACAATTCCAAGCGCCAAAAAGGCGTGTAGGGCCATCAAAATCGTCTCTCGGCGCAAACGCGTCTTTGCAGGGTTTTGCATCTTTAAACTTACAACCGTTTAATTCCTCAGCCTTGGTTAGTCGCTCCTTATAGCTTAAGTTATGGAGATGGTCTTTTGATAGTTCTTCATAATAAGAATCATTAAGACAATAACTAACCCTTCGATCTATATATTCCTCTTTTTTTGCTTCTCTTTTCTCTTCTTCCGTTGCTTCCTCTCGGTAATATCGCTCTCTCTCCTTTGCTTTATTTGCCAAATAGCTATCTAACTCTTCCTGAGTCATCTCTTCAATCTTTTTCATCAACAACTCCTTTTAGCTGACTACTATAAAGCACTTGTAATGATTAACCCCTACCACACTTCCATGCGATTAATTTGGCAGTTATCTGCATCAAAGTACTTTTTCATCACCTCTGGAAATGGACCATTGCCGTGAGCATTCCTATTCTTTTTAAACGTATACTCCATAGCTTTATAATAATATCGGTTGATTGGTTGAGTAATATCCATAAACCTATTCATTTGTGACCAATCGTGAGTATCGCCACCTCCCGCAATACCAATACGATTTCCAAACCAATAGTGCTCGGGGTATTTTCTACAACTTAAGTAACCCGTTTGCATCGATGCGCTACCTCGCATATTTTTTACTTCTGGACCGACGACATACTCTAAGTCTTCTATTGGGATATAAAATGGCTTTCTGAATAAG